>JAFSYF010000082.1 GCA_017443695.1 Butyrivibrio sp. | reverse complement strand
TATCGTGGATCACTACGGCGGGACGATCTACGGCAGATCCTCCACCGGTGAGGGGATGGGAATCTATATCCAGCTGCCCGGCGGCAAGCGCAGAGAGGAGGCAGCGCAATGAAGTATGGATCGAAGCTTCTGCTGATCATGATGGCCATTTATGCGGCCGTTGCGCTGTTTGTCATGGCATTCTTCGGCCTGCGGGGGATCCGCTCCATCACGGTCAACGAGCCGGCCACCCTGGCGGAGCTGACCTACAACTATGTGGATGAACTGGAGGAGGAAGAGGAGGCACCACCGGAACCGGAGCCTGCGGAGGAGCCGGAGGCTTTGCCCGCGGCAGAGGAGGCCCCTGCGGAGGAGCCTGCAGCCGAGTCCGCGCCCGAGCCGGAGGTTCACTACTACCGTTTCAATACCAACAATACAGAACAGGGACTGCGGATCCGCGTCGCACCCTCCCTGCGTGCGGATATCATCGCCAAGATGCATCCCGGCTCCCGTGGCTACGTGCTGGAATACGGCGACGGCTGGTCGATCGTGATGCCGGATGAGCGGGATGTCATCGGCTACAGCTACAACGAATACCTGGATCTCGAGGAGATCACAGAGGAGGCATTCCATGCCGGGGCAGACGAGAGAGCGGCCCGGATCCGTGAGAAGCAGGCGGGGCAGTAGGATGCAGATCGATGACCGGCTGAGGAAAAACAATAAGGCGAAGAACCGGAAACCGGATCCGCCGGAGGAGGAGGACACGCTGACTTATGCCACCCGTCAGCGCAGCGAATATCTGAACGGGCAGAAGAGCGCGTTCGATACGAAGACCTTCCGGGGGATCAACTCAGATCCGAGTGTTTTTGACCGTACTGCAAGTTTCAAATCAGCGCCTTATCTGCGCTGATCTGAAACTTGCGATTCGGGCAATGAAATGCTCGCTTCGCTTGCGGCCCGAATCGCTTTATCGGCATGATACACATGTTGGGCCGCAGCAGGGTGCGTGGCTCGGCTTTGAGATTAATCGGAAGAATACCATGCTCAGGGGAGGAATCAATGTCAGCCCAAGCGGAACCCTTTCGTGACTATGATGATTATGTGGATCACCTCTTTTACTATCTGAACCAGACGATCAATGATTATCTGGAGCGGATGAAGGTCATGTACGCTGCCGGCAATGGCGGCTACAAGAACGTCCTCTATCCGGACCTGGAGATCGCAGGGGATCTTGCCTCCCTCAAGCTGGAGGAGTTCAACCGCAGACATAAGGAACAGGATGAGGGGGAGGGCGAAGCCCCGGTGCAGGACGCCGGCAGCGATGAGGAGATTGACAGCGAGCTGCTGCAGCTCTTCAGTGAATTCAGCGCGGACCCGGAGACGGAGGCTGCGTCGGAGGAATCCGGCAAACCCCAGGAGAACAGGGAACGCACCGCGGATCTGATGCAGAACCTCATCGACCGGGGGCAGGCCACCACGGAGGCAGGTATCTCACTGCCCCTCCAGGAACTGGCCCACAAACTTGCATTTGAGCCCTTCACCCTCTTCACTTTTGCCTGTGGCATTCTTTCTTCCACCCAGACGGATTACGCCGGGGTCTTCCAGATCATCAATGAGAACGGCAATTTCTCCGCGCCCACCATCGAATGCGCGGCCAAACTCTACTATGGGGACGCCTTCTCCGTCACAGCCGCCTATGGTGATATGTCTGCCTGCCTGGAGCAGCTGGCCCCCATCCTGCACCTGGATGTGCGGGAGAGCATGCCATTTTCCACCGTAATTTCCCCGGACAAGCGCATGATCGATTTCCTCTTCGGGAGACACCCCCTCAAGCCGGATGAGAGCTACGACCGGTTCTTCACAGTCCTCGATACGGAGTCGGAGATGAACCCGATCCTGGCCAACGGCAACATCCTGGATGCCATGGAGATCGCCTACGGGGAGGGCACCCGGATCTTCTATTATTACGGCGATGAGGGGAGCGGCCGCAAGTTCTTCGTCCGGCAGTTCTGCCGGAAGAATCAGATGCGTGCCATCACCATCAACTGCAAGAAGCTCTTTGAGTACGATTTCCAGTTTGTCAACCGGGCGCTCTGGGCCATGACCCGGGAGTGTATCCTCACCAATGCCTGCTGCTGCCTGACGGAGCTCCAGTACAGGGAGGAGGAGAAGGAGAAATTCTTCGGCTACATGGATCTGGCATTTTCCATGCTCACGGAGAAGGACATCATCGTATTCGCCATGTCCAAGCTGGACATCTCCATGAAGGAGATCACGAAGGAGACCTTCGCCCAGTTCGAGCTGGCGACACCCAGCAACTCCGAGCGTTTCGAGTGCTGGAAATACTTTGCCCGGGAATACACCTTCGATGAGGACGTGGACCTGCTGGAGATGTCCACCAAGTTCATGTTCACCGCCGGCAAGGTCAGGGATGCCCTCAAGGAGGCCCGGAGCCTGTCCCTGATGGACAAGGAGACCGCCATCTCCCGTAAGAATCTCTTCAACGGCTGCAACCGGCAGATGTCCTCGGAGCTCTCCCAGAAGGCCACCCGGGTGGATGCCAAGTTCGGCTTTGACGACATCGTCATGAATCCCACCCAGCGGGAGACCATCATGCACGCCATCGAGCAGATGAACTTCAGGAAACAGGTCTATGAGGAGTGGAATTACACCAAGAAATATCCTTACGGCCGCGGTCTGACGGTGCTGCTCTTCGGTGCACCCGGTACCGGTAAATCCATGATGGCCCAGGTGCTGGCCCATGAGCTCAATCTGGAGCTGTACCGCGTGGATATCTCCAAGGTCGTGGACAAATACGTGGGTGAGACAGAGAAATCCCTTTCCATGATCTTCCGCGAGGCGAAGAAATGTAACGTTGTGCTCTTCTTCGACGAGTGCGATACCATCTTTGCCAAGCGCTCGGACGACGGCGGCTCCAACCAGTCCTCCAACAACAACAAGACGGCCCTCCTGCTGCAGGAGATGGAGGCCTATGACGGCGTCTGCGTCCTGGCCACGAACTACAAGCACAACATCGACCCGGCCTTCTTCCGCCGGATGAAATACATCGTGGAGTTCCAGTTCCCCAACGAGGACACCAGGGAGATGCTCTGGCGCACCACGATCCCCAAGACCACGCCCCTGGGCGAGGATGTGGATATCCGGTATCTGGCGGAGAAATACGAGTTCGCCGGCGGTAATATCAAGACCTGTATCCTCAACGCGGCGTTCCTGGCGGCGGCGGATCCCACCGCGGATGGCCAGGTGTGCATGCGTCACTATCTCAATGCCATCAAGTATGAGTTCGTCAAGGTAGGCAAGGTGTTCACCAAGTCCGATTTCGAACCCTACGCCGACCAGGTGGGATTAGCCTGAGGGGAGGATTTTCGCACCGGATTGTCGCCTCAGGGATGCTTCCAGGGTAAAAATATATCAGAAAGAACAGATTTTAACCCTCCAGAAAGGAGAGACGGATGTCAGCGCAGACCAGAGTGGATCATCTGCAGCAGGAGCCTTCACAGCAGACGGGGGAGACGCTGTCTGCCAGCAGCAGATACATCAATATGCGTGCGCCCGGGGTGGCGGCCGCCTCCTGGAACAGCGTGGAAGCACCCGCCATCCGGGAGCATGTGGCCTATGGCGAGGATCAGGGCGGCATCCTGGACTGGTTCCGCAGTCTTTTCGGCAGGCATACCGATGACGCGCAGCAGGAGACCGATCAGCCGCAGCAGGCGGACATCCGGCAGCCGTTACTGCAGGATGTCCAGCAGCAGGAGACCGATCAGCCGCAGCATGACATCCAGCCCCTGCAGCCGCAACAGAACACTCAGCCTCAGAATCCCCCGGCACCTGAACAGAATGAGCAGATCCCTGCGGCGCCGCACACCAAAGGCGATACCTGGGGCACTACCGAATCGGTTGTGCAGTATGCGGTCACTCTGCCTTTGACGACCGGCGGGAAGGTGATCCGGAACCTGGCGAGACCCTTCTCCGAGGAACTCAAGATGAAACCGGTCTTTGAGAGCCATGCTTTCATGCCCAATTCGGATATCGATGAAGAGAGCATGTGGTCGATGCACAGCTTCATCGGACTCAGGTTTACGACACTGGACAAGAAGACCAAACGTCTGGAACGTAAGGTGACCAGGGTTGGCTTCGGCGGCGGAGGTTCCGCCCGGGCTGCCGGCAGGCTGATGGATGATTATTACACCCAGGCGGATATGTCCACAGAGACACCCATCGATGCCGGTCATTTCTTACAGGTGGTGGAAGCCGTCGGCCGGGTAGCCGATAATGCTGATCGAATCAGGCATGGCAGGAGTCAGGAGGGGGAATTCAGCGGCAGATACAACCTGCTGACCAACAACTGCAACGATTTCGTCGAAAAGATGGCAACCGTCGCCGGTGCAGAGGTCCCGGCCCGGCTCCATCACTCTATACTTGGGCCCGGGGGTGCCTATCTCCAGCTGGCAGAGGCCGCAGAGGGCGGCATGCAGGGTGAGACCCGTTTCTTTCAGGGAGGTTCGTCCGCTCTCGGCCAGATGTCGGAGAGCAGACGGGAGGATTTCCTCATGAATTTCCGCGCGGAAGCGGAGCGTGCCCTCGGGGTCGATGGCATCAGGCTGAGCGATGCGCCGGAGATGGCGTCGCTGGTGGACAGAGTGGCGGGAGATGCCGCTGTGGTCGCCGGGTGGCTGACAGGTTCTGCCAGCGCGCCGGAGACGGATGATGAGAAACAGTTGCTTCGGGACACACTGAACCGGGTATCCCGGGATGTCAGGGAACTGGTGGAGTACCGCTATACGAAATCCCATGGGAGACTCAACATCTCCGCCATGAAGGTGGAGGCACTGGCGGGTCAGGTACGGGAGACCTACCTGCCTGCCGGTAAGAGGCAGTTCGCGGATCTGACGCGGAAGGAGAAGGCTGCCGCGCTCACGGTTACCACGGGTGAGGAGACGCACGCCTCCACTGCCAGTACTGGCCTGGAGAACAGGGCGTTGTTTGATCCGCACAACTTCCGGGATAGTCAGCTTTACTCCCCCTGGGCGGTGGGGGATACCTTCCTCCTGGCCGTTGGCATCGATGATGTGGAAGGATTTATCAAAGGACACAGTGGGCGTTCCGTTGAGATCCCCAGAGATATACTGATGCATGTCATCGAGCGTATCCAGGCGGGCGGGGAGGATTTCATCGAGTGTTTAAGGATGTTCACAGGTGCCCGGGGCACCAACACCCCCAGGCAGAACGCCATGCTGATCGAGCATGGGATCCTGGCCAGACTGGGCATGCAGAACCTGGGGCAGGCACAG
>JAFSYF010000081.1 GCA_017443695.1 Butyrivibrio sp. | reverse complement strand
GGCCATTGATGAGGCAAAGAAGTGCAAGGAGACCGGCGAGGAGAAGACGATCCTGTTTGGCCTGACCGGTACCGGTTACTTTGACATGGTGGCCTATGAGAAGTTCCATGATGGCCAGATGGAGAACTATATTCCCACCGATGAGGAGCTGGAGGAGAGCTTCGCAAAGCTTCCCAGGGTGGAATAAAACAGGAGAGGAATGATAAGATGAGTGAGACTTTTTCCAAAGCAGCAAATACGATGAACCAGCGTCTGGCTGACGGTGAGAATATCACGGTGGATCTGGATCTGGACGACGGCCATAAGGTCAGCTGTGCGGTACTGCTGGTACTGACGGTGCAGAAGAAGGATTACATCGTCCTGATGCCGCTGGATGAAAAGGGCGAGGGCAACGAGGAGGGAGAAATCTGGTTCTACGGGTACAAAACCGACCCGGAGAATGAGGATGCCGAACCAGAGCTGCTCTACATCAGTGATGACGATGAGTATGAGGCCGTGGCTGATGCTTTTGACGAATATCTGGATGACGCGGAGTTTGATGAGCTGATAGAGGAAGAGTCCGGCGAAACAAACTAATGAAATAAATATTTAAGTTTTCTAAGAAATCGGCTGGGGAGACGTTCGCTGTTCTGTGTGCCGCGCACATAGGAGAGGGTGAGCGTCTCTTTTGCTCTGGTCATGGCGACATAGAGCATCCGGCGTTCCTCCTCAATGGAAGCCTGGGTGATACAACGTCTGGCAGGCAGGATTCCTTCGTTCAGATCCGGCAGCCAGACATGATCGAATTCCAGCCCCTTGGAAGCATGCATGGTCAGCAGGCGCACACCTGCTTTATTCCCCTCCCGTCTGTCGCCGGACATTTCATGCAGCATTTCACGGTAATCGTCGATGTACTGCTGCAGCTCATGGAAAGAACCCATCCGGTCACAAAGTGCCTGAAACTGCTCCATCTGGGCCAGACTCTGCTCAATCAGTTCTGTCCGTCTCCGGTATTCCTTTTGATAGAACGCCTCAAGACCAACAACACTGCGAATATACTGAACGGCCAGACCGGGTCGCAGACCGGAGATCATCCGGATCTGACGGAAGAATTCAGCTGCCCTGGCACGCATCACCGCATCTTCCCGGTAGTAACGCATGACCTCCGCTTCGGTAACGGTATCGGCAGAGGCGCTGTCCCGGCGCAGATAACGGAGGGGACGGTTCATGATGCGATAGTAATCACTCCGGCTGAAACCGTCCTGGGCGAAACGCAGATAGGCAAACAGATCACGAACCGGAGGCAGGTTGTAGAAATCCGGTATCTGCTCCCGGAAGCAGCAGGGAATGCCGCGTGAGAGACAGACTTGCGCCATGGCGGAGGCCTCCTTGTTGGTACGGGAGAGAACTGCCATGGTTTCGGGAGGAGTACCCCGGCGAATGCTGCTCTCCAATTCTTCGGCGATGGCCTCGTACTGTGACATCCTGCTTTCGTAGGACAGGCCGCGTACAGAAGCCTCCGGGGCACCGGGCCGCGGTGTGATGGTCTTGTCGAAGCGTTCGCTGTTGTCCGCAATGACACAAGCCGCTGCGTCCAGGATCTGCCGTCCACTGCGGAAATTAACATCCAGGCGGATGCAGGCCGTACCGGGGTAATATCGGGGGAAATCCCGCATCAAACCAGGCGCGGAACCCCTGAAGCCGTAGATCGACTGATCGTCATCCCCCACAACGAACAGGTTGTGCAGCGGCTCTGCCAGAAGCCGGATCACCTCAAACTGCATACGGTTGATATCCTGGTATTCATCAATGAGCAGATACTGAAACCGGTCACGCCACCGGGACAGCAGCTCCGGGCGATCGGACAGGAGTGCACCGCAGTGGCTGACCATATCATCGAAATCAATATAGCCGTTTTCCCTCATCTGACATTCATATTGACTGAAAAGCGAGGGAAAAGCCTGACGTTGCGCCCGGGACAGATCCTCGCTGACTGCGGTAGGCGGCAGCCCGGCGTTTTTGAGACGGGAAATCTCAGAAAGCAGCAGTGCGGTGTCCTCTGCTGCATCCTCAAGCCCCAATCCCCTGCATAGCTGCTCCATCAGGCGCATACGAAAGGAAACCGGGGCAGGCCTGGGGGTCTGTCCGGCGGGGTACGATTCTTTTAGAATCTGATAGAAGATGGAATGAAAGGTACCGAAGAGTACCTCGGGATATCCGGAGTCCG
>JAFSYF010000080.1 GCA_017443695.1 Butyrivibrio sp. | reverse complement strand
CTCCGCGGGATCCTGCGGATGCGCCGGATCGGTCATACCGGCACCTTGGATCCAGAGGCGACCGGCGTGCTGGTGGTCTGTGTCGGCAATGCAACCAAGGCGGTCTCCCTGCTGACGGAGCATGATAAGGAGTATATCGCGCTCTGCCAGTTGGGTGTCACCACCGATACCCAGGATCTGACGGGTTCCGTATTGGAGGACCGCCGGCCGGTGCAGGTGACGCGGGCACAGCTGGCGGAGGCACTGCAGCGTTTCACCGGGGACTATGATCAGCTCCCTCCCATGTATTCCGCCATCAGTGTCGGCGGCAGGAGACTGTACGAGCTGGCGCGGGAGGGGAAGGAAGTGGAACGGAAGCCCCGGCCGGTGCATATCGAGCGGATCACACTGCTGGATGACAGTCTGCTGGCGGAGCAGGGACTGTTTACAATGGAGGTGCGCTGCGCCAAGGGCACTTATATCCGGACCTTATGCCACGACATCGGCGCGTATCTGGGCTGTGGCGGTGCCATGGCACAGCTGACGAGGACCTCTGTCGGCGCGTTCCGGCTGGAGGAATCCCGGACACTGGCCGAGATCGAAGCGGCGCGGGACGCGGGTACGCTGGAGCAGCTGATCGTGCCGACGCAGGAGATCTTCCGGGATCTGGACATCCTGACGGTACGGGAGGAGGCGGTGAGATCCCTCGTCAACGGCAATCCCTTCCTGCCGATCGATGTGGTGGATTACACACCGGCTGCCATCGACGGACTCTCCGATGAGGAAATGCCGGAACCGGAGGAGGGGCAGCGTGTCCGCGTGCAGGATGAGGCCGGACGCTTCTACGGGATCTATGCCTACAGCGCGAGACAGAAACAGTACCGGGTCGAGCGTTTCTTTTATCAGCAGCAGTGATGCAGATCATTCAGGATACAACAGAATTCCGGCTGCCGGAAGGAGCCCGGACGGCCATCGCCATCGGTAAGTTCGACGGTATCCATCTGGGTCATCAGAAACTCCTTCAGTGTCTGCTGGAGCGGCAGGAGCTGACACCTGCAGTGTTCACCTTCGACCCGTCGCCGGAGAGCTTCTTTGCCGGACGGCCCCTTCCCCAGCTGCTCACCAGGGAGGAGAAGCGCCATCGGTTTGCGCAGATGGGCATCGGGATTCTGATCGAGTTCCCCATGAATGCAGAAACGGCAGCCACACCGCCGGAGCGATTCGTATCGGAATACCTGGCGGACCGCCTCCACGCAGGGCTGATCGCAGCGGGGAATGACCTGTCCTTCGGAGACAGGGGGCGGGGCGATATCCGGCTTCTGATGTCAATGGGCGAGGAATTTCACTATGAGACGCGCTGCATTGATAAAGTGATAAAGCGCGGCGAAGAAGTGAGTTCCACACGCATCCGGCGTGCTCTGCAGGAGGGACGCATTGAGGAAGCCGGTGAACTGCTGGGGTCACCCTACAGCGTCACGGGACAGGTCATACACGGCAGACATCTGGGGACGCAGCTGGGATTCCCGACACTGAACCTGACACCCACTGGGGAGAAGCTTCTGCCGCCGTACGGTGTCTACCGCTCCCGCGTGACGATCAGCGGGAGGAAGGAATGCCTCCGGGGTCTCACCAATATTGGCACGAAACCGACGGTGCAGTCCACCGTCTGTCCGAGCCTGGAGACCTATCTCTATGATTTCGACGGGGATCTCTACGGCAGCACGATCATGGTGGAACTGCTGTCCTTTGTCCGCCCGGAGCGCCGCTTTGCGGATGTCACAGCGCTGAAGGCACAGATCGCCGCAGATATCACCGCAGGCAGTGAGTGATATTCAGAACCACGAATCGGGCTTAGGGAACACCCACAGACGGTTCGCGAGCCCCAGACGAGTGCGAGCAGGCCGTCTGTGGGTTGCTCCCGTAGCCCGGCATGACGGCAGCGCATAATTTATCCTTTACAAGAATTGGGCTCTGTGCTATCATAAACAGGTTGCGACCGGTACGCGGGGATCGGCGACTTCCAGCAGGTTTGACCATTCCTGGGTATGCGGCAAGTAGATGTGCGCGGTATGCCGCGCAGAACAAGGAGGAAAACATGATCACGAAAGAGAAGAAGACAGAGGTTATCGAGAAGTTCGCCCGTACACCGGGAGATACAGGCTCGCCGGAGGTTCAGGTGGCCATCCTGACAGAGCGGATCAAGGAGCTGAATGAGCACTTCGCCAAGAACCCGAAGGACCACCACTCCCGCAGAGGTCTGCTGAAGATGGTCGGACGCAGGCGTGCACTGCTGGCTTATCTGAAGGATAAGGACATCGAGGCCTATCGTAAGCTGATCGCTGATCTGGGTCTGAGAAAGTAAGAAAAGAACATTAGGCATGGAGCCGGGGAGGGACTGTTGGCCTGTCCCCGCTCTTTGTTTTGTGTTATAGAAGCAATGTTGGCCATTCGGCCGGAAGCAAGGGAAAAGAAAGGAAAAAGATACAATGGTAAAAACTTACACAATGGAACTGGCCGGCAGGACGCTCAAGGTGGAAATCGGCAAGGTAGGCAAGCAGGCGAACGGCTGTGCTTTCATGCAGTATGGGGATACTACCGTGCTGTGCACGGCAACAGCCAGTGCCAAACCCAGAGAGGGCATTGATTTCTTCCCGCTCTCTGTGGAATATGTGGAGAAAATGTATGCAGCCGGCAAGTTTCCCGGTGGATTCAACAAGAGAGAGGGCAAATCCTCGGAGAACGCGATCCTTACGAGCCGTGTCATTGACCGGCCCATGCGCCCGCTGTTCCCGAAGGACTACCGCAACGATGTGACCATCGAGGATCTCGTGATGAGCGTGGATCCTGCCTGCCGTCCGGAACTGGTTGCCATGATCGGCAGCTCCATCGCGGTGTCCATCTCGGATATTCCGTTTGCGGGGCCTGTAGCCATGACACAGATCGGCATGATCGATGGTGCTTTCGTCATCAATCCTTCACAGGAGCAGTGGAATATCGGTGATATGCGGCTGACCGTGGCCTCTGTCGGCGAGAAGGTGATCATGATTGAGGCGGGCTGCAACGAGATCCCGGAGGAGCAGATGAAGGAGGCCATCTATCTGGCCCATGATCAGAACCTGAAGCTGCTGACCTTCATCAATCAGATCGTGTCGGAGTGCGGCAGAGAAAAGCATACATACACCAGCTGTGCCGTACCGGAGGAGCTGTTTGACGCCATCAAGGAGGTGTGCCCGCCGGAGCAGATGGAGACACTGGTCTTCACAGACGACAAGGCGGTCCGTGACGGCAACATCCGTGAGCTGACCGACAAGCTGTCAGAGAAGTTCGCAGACAGGGATGAGTGGCTGAAGATCCTGGATGAGGCGATCTATCAGTATGAGAAGAAGACGATCCGCAAGATGATCCTCAAGGATCATAAGCGTCCGGATGGCCGTGACATCAAGCAGATCCGTCCTCTGGCTGCAGAGATTGACGTGATTCCGCGTGTCCACGGCAGCGCCATGTTTACCCGCGGACAGACACAGATCTGTGACGTGGTGACGCTGGCACCGCTGTCTGAGGCACAGCGTGTGGACGGACTAGATGTCTATGCGCCGAGCAAGCGCTACATCCATCAGTACAACTTCCCGTCCTACTCCGTGGGTGAGACCAAGCCCTCCAGAGGACCGGGCCGTCGTGAGATCGGTCATGGTGCGCTGGCAGAGAGAGCGCTGCTCCCTGTGCTGCCCTCTGAGGAGGAGTTCCCTTACGCGATCCGTGCCGTCTCCGAGACCTTCGAGAGCAACGGCTCCACCTCCATGGCTTCCACCTGTGCTTCCTGCATGTCCCTGATGGCAGCAGGTGTACCGATCAAGAAGATGGTGGCAGGTATCAGCTGTGGTCTGGTGACCGGAGATACAGATGATGATTTCGTTGTCCTGACCGACATCCAGGGTCTGGAGGATTTCTTCGGCGACATGGACTTCAAGGTCACCGGCACCAAGGACGGCATCACCGCCATCCAGATGGATATCAAGATCCACGGCCTGACCCGTGCGATCGTCGACCAGGCGATTGCCCAGTGCCGCGAGGCGAGGTTCTTCATCATGGACGAGTGCATGTCCAAGGCCATCTCTGAGCCCCGCAAGGAGGTCGGCAAGTTCGCGCCGAAGATCATCTCCATCAGCATCGATCCGGATAAGATCGGTGATGTGGTGGGTCAGCGCGGCAAGACCATCAATGAGATCATCGCCCGCACCGGCGTCAAGATCGACATCACGGACGACGGCAAGGTCAGCATCTGCGGCGAAGATAAGGACATGATGCAGAAGGCCATTGATATGGTTAACATGATCGTGACCGACTTCGAGAAAGGCCAGGTCCTGAAGGGCAAAATCGTCAGCATCAAGGAGTTTGGTGCATTTGTGGAGTTCGCGCCCGGCAAGGAGGGCATGGTTCACATCAGCAAGATGGCGAACCGCCGCATCGAGCGCGTGGAGGATGTGGTCAATCTCGGCGACGAGGTGACTGTGGTCTGTCTCGGCAAGGATCGGATGGGTCGTGTCTCCTTCTCCATGAAGGACGTTCGCGGCTGACATAACTACAGTTGTTACGGACAGGTCAGTGCCGGAGTTCCCGGTGCTGACCTGTCCTCTTATCATACAGGTGTTTCAGTGAATAGAGGTGGCAGCATGAGCAGAGTGGTTTTGATCGTACTGGACAGTTTTGGCGTTGGAGAAGAACCGGACGCTGCGGCCTTCGGTGACTTTGACGTGAATACGCTGCGTTCCTGTGCGGGGAGCCCGTATCTGAACGTGCCCAATATGGCGCGGCTGGGCCTGTTCCATATCGACGGGGTGGCCGAAGCATTGAAAGAGGTGATGCCGGGGCTGCCGGGTGATATCGAAGTGACCGGGGCATATGCCAGGTGCCAGGAGGCCTCCAACGGCAAGGACACCACCACTGGACACTGGGAGATCGCGGGAATTGTTTCAGACAAGCCCATGCCCACCTTCCCGGAGGGTTTTCCGCAGTCCTTCCTGGATGCCTTCTCAGCGCGGACGGGCCGGGGCTGCCTCTGCAACCTCCCCTATTCCGGCACAAAGGTCATCAATGACTACGGGGATGAGCATCTGCGTACCGGGGATCTGATTGTCTACACCTCCGCGGATTCCGTATTCCAGATCGCGGCCCACGAGGACATTGTGCCCGTGACCACGCTGTACGAATACTGCCGGATAGCCAGGGAGATGCTGACAGGGGATCTGGCCGTCGGCCGCGTGATCGCCCGGCCCTTTATCGGGACCAGCGGTCATTATGAGCGGACCCCCAGACGGCATGATTTCTCTCTGGAGCCGAGAGGGACGACGATGCTGGATCTGTTGAAGCAGGCGGGCAAGGATGTTCTGGGTATCGGAAAGATTCACGACATCTTCGCCGGAAAGGG
>JAFSYF010000079.1 GCA_017443695.1 Butyrivibrio sp. | reverse complement strand
TCCCGGCAGCTCCGTACAGACGAAGGAGGCCTGGACGCCCTTGATATTCAGCAGTTCATTGGCTGCCTGCGCGCCGATCACCGTCGGTGACTCCAGCTCCTCCGTGGCATTGACGGAGATTGCGTACACGCCGCGGTAGATCTCCGCCTGGGAGACGGCATCGGCTTTTGCCTTATACTCGGCGGCATCCTCACGGAAGAGCTTGCGCACACGTGTCACGTCCGCACCGTTTCTGCGCAGGAACGCGGCCGCCTCAAAGGTTCGCACACCCGTCTTGTTCATGAAATTGTCCGTATCCACCATGATACCGGAGTACATGGCATCCGCCTCCTCGGTGCGGATCTTCACATTCTCCCCGATGTACTGCAGGACCTCGGATACCAGTTCGCAGGCGCTGGAGGCATAGGGTTCCACATAGGACAGCGTAGCATTCTCAATGATCTCCGCCCCCTGTCTGTGGTGATCCAGCACAACGATGGTCTTGCAGAACCGCAATAACTCCGGACACTCTGTGATGCTTGGCTTGTTCACATCGACAACGACGAGCACCACATTACCACCCGCCATGTCAATGGCCTGCTGCCCGGTCAGAATCATATCCGGATCATACTCCGGATTGTCCCGGAACAGATCCACCAGCGGGCGCATGGAGCGCGTCACCTCATTGATCACGATATGGCAGCGTCTGTCCAGTGTCTTTGCAATACGATAGATACCCACAGAAGAACCGAAGCTGTCAACATCGCCCATCCGGTGTCCCATGACCAGCACCTCATCCTTGCCGGTGATGATCTCCTTCAGGGCATGTGCCTTGACCCTGGCTTTGACCCGGGTGCTCTTCTCCACCTGCTGGCTCTTGCCGCCGAAATAAGTGGTGTTATCCGGGAACTTGACCACCGCCTGATCTCCGCCGCGTCCCAGTGCCACATCGATGGCATTGCGGGCAAACTCATAGTTCTGCGCATAGGACAGTCCGCCGATGCCCAGGCCGATGGAGATCGTCACGGCCATCTCATTACCGATGTTGACTGTCTTGACATCCTCCAGCAGATCAAACTTTGCCTCCTGCATGCTGACCGCCGAGCGCTTCGGCATGACAACGAAGTATTTGTCCTTCTCAATCTTCTTGGCAATACCCGAGTAGGATGCTACATATTTGTTGACCTTACGATCGATCAGCGCTGTCAGCAGGGACCGGCGGACCTCCTCCACACTCTCCAGCGCCTCGTCATAGTTGTCCAGATAGATCAGACCCACCGCCAGACTCTGGTTGTCCACCTCCTCCAGTGCCAGCTGCAGTGCAGTCTCATCATAGAGATATGCCGCGATCAGGCATCCGTCGTAATGATCTGCCTCAATCACATCGCTGTTGCGCGCCATCTCATCCAGTGGAATCCGCCGCATACGCAGGGTGTAGTAGCCCTCATCGTATGTAATATACTGCTCCACCTCATTCTCGTCCTGAGGTAGCTTATCCGGCGTCACACGCGGCAGGAATGAGGTAATGGTTTTGCCCCGCACACCCTTCTCCTGCCGGATCAGGCGGTCAAACGCCGTATTCGTCCATACAATCCTGCCCTGATCATCCAGCAGCGCATGTGCCAGATCCAGCTCCTTGAGCAGCTTCTTCTGGATCTGTCCATATTCCGTGGCGAAACTCACCAGCTCATTCATAATAATGGGCTTATTATAGAAATCCAGATACAGCACCGCCATCAGATAGAGTGCTGCAAAAGCGGCCACTATCAATCCCGCTGTGAGGTCTACGGTAAACACTGCCACGGTCACCATCGCCAGCAGCACACCCAGATATGTAAAAACGCGCAGATAGATCTTAAGCTTCCCCTTGAGGCGTAAACGTTTATTCGATGCCATCGTCTTCTCCTTTTCCCAGGAAAAAAACTATCGAAATATCATATCACATCCCGGGGAATTAGTCAAAAAAGGCAACCCGCTGATGGGGTTGCCCTTTTATTTGAGTTTTTCCCTCCTTTAGTGGGCCGGAGGGGTGATAAGATCCACCGGATCTTGTCACTCAGCGACGTAAGGCATGATGGCCATATGACGTGCCCGCTTGATTGCCACCGTCAGCTCACGCTGATGCTTGGCGCAGTTGCCGG
Organism: Butyrivibrio sp.; assembly: GCA_017443695.1. GTDB lineage: Bacteria > Bacillota > Clostridia > Lachnospirales > Lachnospiraceae > Butyrivibrio. The sequence goes on along the minus strand of JAFSYF010000079.1, from coordinate 2,051 downwards.
TGATACGACGGGGCAGGATCTTGCCGCTCTCGGATACAAACTTCTTCAGCTTTGCCGCATCCTTGTAGCTGATCTCATTGTCCTTGCCGCAGAACACACAGACCTTCTTCCTTCTGTGCATACCGCCCTTTCTCCTCATCGGTCCATCCGGCCGCTCTGTTCTGTTCCCAAAAGCCATTGTTTTATTCCTCCACTGGATGCCCGTTACGGGCTGTTACTGTTTTGTTTCTGACGTAGCCTCAGGCAAAGGGCAGTTCCTCATCAATCCCATCCGGAATATTCATGAAACCGTCACTGGGTGCCTGCGGTATACCGGCATCGGCACTCGGAGCGCCATAATCGCCTCTGTCACCCCGGTCATATCCGCCGCGGCTGTAACCGCCGCCTCCGCCGTTTGCGTTCTTGCTCTCGGCGAATTCCTGATTCTCCACTACAACCTCGGTCGTATACACCTTGGCGCCATCACGGTTGACATAGCTTCCTGTCTGGATTCTGCCTTCCACCGCGATCTTGGTGCCCTTGTGGAGATATTTCTCCGCGAACTCTCCGGACTTGCCGAAAGCAACACAACTGATAAAATCCGCACTCTGCGCATCCGGGTCATTGCGCCGCTGAAATCTGCGATCCACGGCCAGTGTGTAGCGTGCGATAGCTGATGCATTTTCTCCCTGACTGTAACGTACATCGGGGTCTTTGGTCAGACGCCCCATCAGGATGACTTTATTCATTTTCTTCTTCCTTTTCTTCTTTCTCTTCTGGTGCCGGAGCCTCCTCCGGTTTCGGTTGTACACCGTCATCCTTCACCACGAGATAGCGGATGACTCCATCGAGGATACGCACGCGGCGCTCGATCTCTGCGGGAGCCGTCGTCTCCGCCTCGAAATGGAGGAAGGTATAGTACCCCTCTGTCATCTTGTCGATCTCGTAAGCCAGGCGTTTCTTGCCCCACTCCTCGACGTCGGTGATCTGTCCGCCGAAACGTTCGATGAGCGCCTTCGCCTTGTCGACGGTGCTCGTTCTGGCCTCGTCGTCCACCTTAGCGTTGAGGACGAGCGCCAATTCATACTTGCTCATGTCTGACCCTCCTTTTGGTCTTGTGGCCACACGTACAGCCCTGCTGTCGTGTAGCAAGGATTTTTATCACAGTCGCATATTTTACTACAAATGATTCAGTTATGCAAGGATTATTTTAGCCTGTTGATCGTTCCTCCGCCAGCGAATACAGATCCTTCAGACTGTTCGTCTCAGAATATCTGGCATAGCCTTTTTTGAAATAAACCGTACAGGGGACACCCTCAATCACCTCGATCTTGGAAACACGCTGCTCGATCCGGTCGATCATCCGGCGCAGATCCGCCTCCGACCGGCACTGGGTCAGCACCATGAAGTGGTCTCCGCTGTAGCGTCCCGTCACACCTGTGACTCCAACGGTGAAGCGCAGCACCTGACCAACGGCAGTCAGCAGCGCATTGCCCCATTTGATGCCGTATTTCTCATTGTAATACCGGAAGCGTTCAATATTCAGAAAGATCACGGCGAAATCCGTTCCCTGGGTCACATAGCTCTCCTGATAATGCAGGGCAGCATCGATGATGCCGAGGAAATTGAGCATGCCCGTCTGCTCATCGACCGTGGTGACAACCTTTTCCTTCTGCTCCTGTGCCTTCAGCTGATCCGTCACATCCCGGAAGGTTCCCATGAGGCCCACGATCTGTCCGTCATCATAGATCGGCATCTTGCTTGCGATGATATTGCGGATCTCCCCGTTGCAGATGCAGGTGCCCGGCACCTCCTGTGTGCGTTCGCCGGTCTCCAGTACCCGCTCCTCATCGCTCTTAAAGGGCAGCGGATTCACATGCCAGCCCATCTCCTCATCGTTCTTTCCGATGATCTCATCCACGGAGGAGAGTCCGTAATACTCCAGGAACTTGCGGTTCGCACCGACAAAACGCCGGTCCCTATCCTTCCAGAAATAGGCCTGATCGGAATAGAGATCCACATTGCGCCACAGCAGATCCGGCGTGATGACAGACTCCCGTTCCTGCCCTGCC
>JAFSYF010000078.1 GCA_017443695.1 Butyrivibrio sp. | reverse complement strand
TCGGCCGGTTCCGCGGACGACCGCAGCTCCGCCATCAAGCAGGTGGCCAGCGGACGTTTCGGTGTGACGAGCCGGTACCTGGTCAGTGCCAGGGAGCTGCAGATCAAGATGGCACAGGGCGCCAAGCCCGGCGAGGGCGGCCATCTCCCCGGCAGGAAGGTCTATCCCTGGATCGCTAAGACCAGGCATTCCACCCCGGGTGTCAGCCTGATCTCGCCGCCGCCGCACCATGATATCTATTCCATCGAGGATCTGGCACAGCTGATCTATGATCTGAAGAATGCCAATAAGGACGCGCGGATCTCCGTCAAGCTGGTGTCCGAGGCCGGTGTCGGAACCGTGGCAGCAGGTGTCGCCAAGGCAGGCGCCGGTGTCATCCTGGTATCCGGTTATGACGGCGGTACCGGCGCGGCGCCCCTGTCCTCCATCCATAACGCGGGACTGCCCTGGGAGCTGGGACTGGCGGAGACCCACCAGACCCTGATTGCCAACGGGCTCCGGGATCAGGTGGTGATTGAGACCGACGGCAAGCTTATGAGCGGCAGGGATGTGGCCATCGCCGCGATCCTGGGCGCGGAGGAATTCGGCTTCGCGACGGCACCGCTGATCACCATGGGCTGCGTGATGATGCGCGCCTGTCAGTCCGATACCTGTCCCATGGGTGTGGCCACCCAGAATCCGGAGCTGCGGAAGCGTTTTGCCGGGAAACCGGAGTACGTGGAGAACTTCATGCGCTTCATCGCAAGACAGCTCAGGGAGATCATGAGCCAGCTGGGCGTCCGCAGCATAACGGAGCTGGTGGGACGGACCGACCTGTTAAAGACCAGGGAGAATCTGTCGGAGAGAGAACAGAAGCTGGATCTCTCCCGGATCCTGCTGGATATGTCGGGCACAGACCGGGCGAAGGTCACCTTCCACCCGGAGGCGTTGTACGATTTTAAGCTGCGTAACTGCAAGGACGAGGCGGAGCTGCTGAAGGCCAAACCCATCCTGCGCGCCATCGAGAAGGGAGAGAAAGCAGAGTATCAGGTGCATCTGTCCAGCACGGACCGGACCTTCGGGACGTTGCTCGGGGCGGAGATCACCAGGCATGCGCCCACAGGGCTTGCGGATGATACGATCACGATCCGCTGCACCGGTTCCGGCGGCCAGAGCTTCGGCGCTTTTATCCCCAAGGGGCTGACCCTGGAGCTCACCGGAGACAGCAATGATTATTTCGGCAAAGGACTCTCCGGCGGCAAGCTCATCGTCATCACGCCAAAGGATGCGCGCTACAATCCCGGGGAGAACATCAGCGTCGGAAATGTGGCACTCTACGGCGCGACCTCCGGTGTCGCCTACATCGCCGGAATGGCGGGAGAGCGTTTCGCCATCCGTAACTCCGGTGCCACCGCAGTAGTGGAGGGCGTGGGTGAACACGGCTGTGAGTACATGACGGGCGGAACCGTTGTGGTGCTTGGCCCCACGGGCAAGAACTTCGCGGCGGGCATGAGCGGCGGTGTGGCCTATGTGCTGGATGAGGAGAACCGGCTCTACCGGAACCTCAACAGACAGCTGGTCAGCATGGAGGCCGTGGAGCACAAGAACGATCAGGAGGAACTGAAGCGGATCATCGGGGCCTATGTGGAGGCCACGGGCTCTGCCAAGGGACGGAAGATCCTGGATGCGTGGGAGGATTACCTGCCGCATTTCAAACGGATCATTCCGGTGGACTACAAGGAGCTGCTGCGTCTGATCGCCATCGCCCAGGAGCAGGGCGCAGACGAGGAAACAGCGAAGCTGGAAGCATTCAAGGCCTTTGCCGGCTGAGACGGGAGGATGGATCATGGGTAAGGCGACAGGCTTTATGGAGTATACCAGGGCAGATGGCCCGGTGAGGACAGAGGAGGAACGGGTCCGGGATTTCAACGAATTCCACGGACTGCTGCCCGTGGCGGAGCAGCGCAAGCAGGCAGCCCGGTGTATGGACTGCGGCATCCCGTTTTGTCAGGCAGGCGTGATGATCTCCGGGATGGCCTCCGGCTGTCCCCTGCACAATCTGGTGCCGGAGATCAACGACCTCGTCTATCGGGGACGGCTGGCAGAGGCCTACAGACGGCTCTCCGTGACACACAGTTTTCCGGAGTTCACCAGCAGGGTGTGTCCGGCGCTGTGTGAGGCGGCATGCACCTGCGGTCTGGCAGCGGCGCCGGTGACAACCAAGGAGAATGAACGGACCGTCATCGAATACGCCTATGCGCATGATTTGGTGACGGAGCCCATCCCCGCCGTACGCACCGGCAAGAAGGTGGCGGTGGTCGGCAGCGGGCCCTCCGGCCTGGCAGCGGCCCAGCTCCTGAACCGAAGGGGGCATGAGGTGACCGTCTATGAGCGCAGGGACCGGATCGGCGGACTGCTGCGGTATGGCATCCCCAATATGAAACTGGACAAATCGCTGATCGACCGCCGTGTACAGCTGATGGAACAGGCGGGCATCCGGTTCGTGGTGAACGCGGATGTGGGCAGGGATGTGGCGGCATCTGACCTGCTTTCATCGTACGACAGCGTGGTGCTGGCCTGCGGGGCTTCCCAGCCCAGGGACATCCAGGCGCCTGGCCGGGACGCGGAGGGGATCCGTTTCGCCGTGGACTTCCTGTCCGAGGTGACGAAGACCCTGTTAGACAGCAACGGCACGCAGGTGCCGGTCAAGCTGGCAGAGGGCAAGGATGTCATCGTGATCGGTGGCGGCGACACCGGCAATGACTGTGTCGGCACCTGCATCCGCCTCGGTGCGAAGAGTGTCACCCAGCTGGAGATGATGCCCGAGCCGCCGGCCTGCCGTCTGGCCTCCAACCCCTGGCCGGAGTGGCCCAGGGTGCTGAAGGTTGATTACGGCCAGGAGGAGGCCATCTGGAAATTCGGCGCGGACCCCAGGGTGTATCAGACCACGGTGAAGGAGTTCATCAAGGATAAGAAGGGTCGCCTGAAGGAGGTCGTTCTGGTCTCCCTGGAGGCGCAGAAGGATGAGACCACCGGCAGGATGCGCATGGTGGAGGTCGAGGGCTCCGAGCGCAGGGTGCCGGCGCAGCTGGTGCTCATTGCGGCGGGGTTCCTCGGAAGCGAGGCCTATGTCACCGAAGCCTTTGGCGTGGAGACCGATGCCCGTACCAATGTGAAGACGGCGGCGGGAGCTTACGCGACCTCGAAGAAGAAGGTCTACGTGGCCGGAGACATGCACCGGGGACAGTCCCTGGTGGTCTGGGCGATCTCGGAGGGCAGGCAGGCTGCCCGGGCGGTGGACGAAGAATTAATGGGATATTCGAATTTATAGAAGAATGTGGTACAATCATATAGCGTTTGAAGGGAGTATAGTCGATGGCGAAGTACATCTTTGTAACCGGAGGTGTGGTCTCCGGATTGGGGAAGGGGGTCACGGCGGCCTCCCTGGGAAGGCTCTTAAAGGCAAGGGGCCTGAAGGTAACCGCACAGAAGCTGGATCCGTATATCAATGTGGATCCGGGTACCATGAGTCCCTATCAGCACGGTGAGGTCTATGTCACGGAGGACGGGGCGGAGAC
>JAFSYF010000077.1 GCA_017443695.1 Butyrivibrio sp. | reverse complement strand
GATAGACCAGATTGGTCAATTTGTATTGATAATCAGACTCCCGGAGCATTCTACAGGCAGTTTACGAGCCTGTGAAAGCGCCAACCGGTATATGTCAGTCGAGGCCTAGGGAACACCTCTCAGACGGTTCGCGAGCTTGCGACGAGCGCGAGCAGGCCGTCTGGGGGGTGTTCCGGGGCCGACCGGAGATGAACAATTAAATGATTTTGAACAGGATACCATTATGAACCGTTTATATATAAGGAGACCCTTCTTTTACTGTGTCGCACTTGCCCTGCTGCTGGCGATTACCGGCAGCCGTTCCATCCCGGCGCAGGCCGCCGCGGAGAGAAACGCCAGCGGCACCTACAACAGGCCGCTGTCCGTGGATCCCACCGGACAAAGCGAGGGCTATTCCGCCGTGCTGTATGACAATACCAACGGCCTGCCGACCTCGGAGGCCAACGCCATCGCGGAGACCAGCGACGGTTTCATCTGGATCGGCAGCTATGGCGGTCTGATCCGGTATGACGGCAATACCTTTGAGCGCATTGATTCCACCACGGGCATCGGCAGTGTGAAATGTCTCTATGTGGACAGCAGGGACCGCCTGTGGATCGGCACCAATGACAACGGCATCGTCCTCATGGAGAAGGGCAGGACACAGATGTGGGGCAAGCTGGACGGCATGAGATCCACCCACACCCGTGCTATCGCGGAGGGGCCGGATGGTACGATCTATGTCGCGACCACCTGCGGGATCGCCATGATCGATACGGAAGGGCAGCTCCATATGATGGAGGAGCCCGAGATCGCAGAGATGAACATGCGGGGTATGCGTACCGGGAGCGACGGGATCGTCTACGGACTGACCAATTTCGGAGATATGATGAAGATCCGGGATGGGGCGCTTGTGAACTTCCTCCCCGCCGATGAGATGCCCTGCGGGGGTGCCGGCGGCTATATCCCGGATCCGGTGGAACCGGGTCGCGTCTATATGGAGGCGGCGGATTACCAGTTCTATCATGCGGCCTACGGTGACACACTCACCGATCTGAAACCCATCAATATTGAACCCTTAAGCTATGTCCAGCAGATCGAATACATCGACGGCAGACTTTTCATCTGTGCCGCCAACGGGATCGGCGTACTGGAGAACGGAGCCTTCCACGTGCTGGACAATCTGCCGATGTACAACAACGTCATCAGCGTGATGACGGACTATCTGGGCAATCTCTGGTTCGCCTCCACCAGGCAGGGCGTGATGAAGGTGGTGCCCAACCAGTTCTCGGATCTGTTCGGACGGTATGACCTGCCGGAGCGGGTGGTCAACAGCACCTGCATGTACGGGGACCAGCTCTTCGTTGGAACGGATTCGGGGCTGGTCGTGCTGGACGACAACGGCCCGGTGTCCGCCCTCCCGCTGACGGAGGCGGCGACAGCCTCCGGGGTTTTGCTGGAGGCGGAGGATCTGATCACCTTCCTGGAGGGCTGCCGGATCCGTTCCATCATCCGGGACAGCAGGGACCGTTTGTGGATTTCCACCTGGCGCAAATACGGGCTGCTGCGCTATGACCATGGCGTACTGACCGCTTTTACCGAGGCGGAGGGCCTGCTGACCAACGGTCTGCGCGCCGTCTGCGAGAGAAAGGATGGCACGATCATCGTCGCAGTCACCGGCGGGGCCAACGTCATAGAGGGTGACCGCGTCATTGCTTCCTACAGTACGGAGGATGGCATCGTCAACACGGAGAGCCTCTGCATCGAGGAGGGGACGGATGGCGACATCATCCTGGGCAGCAACGGTGATGGCATCTACGTCATCAATGACAAGGGACTGCGCAACATCGGTGTGGATGAGGGACTGCCCTCCGACATCGTGATGCGCCTCAAGCGGGATCCGAGCCGGGATCTGATCTGGATCGTCACCAGCAGTGCCATCGCTTACATGACGCCGGATTACCATGTGACAACGGTGCAGAAGTTCCCCTATGCCAACAACTTCGACCTCTATGAGAACAGCCGCGGAGACATGTGGGTCTTAAGCAGCAACGGGATCTATGTGACGCCGGCCCAGGAGCTCATCGACAACGGTGAGATCAATCCCGTATTCTACAGCATCGCCAGCGGCCTGCCCTGCATCACCACGGCCAATTCCTACAGTGAGCTCACCCCGGAGGGGGATCTGTACATCTCGGGCAGTACGGGGATCTGCAAGGTCAACATCGAACAGCCCTTCGAGGATGTCAATGACCTGAAGGTCACCGTCCCCTATGTGGAGGTGGACGGTGAGCGGATCTATGCCGATGAGAACGGCACGTTCAACATCCCAGCCCAGTCGCAGAAGCTGACGATCCCCTGCTACATCTTCAACTATTCCCTGAGTGATCCGAAGGTGAACTACCAGCTCTCCGGCTTCGAGCAGAAGAGCAATACCGTCATCCGCAGTGAGATGGTCCCCGTGGACTATACCAATCTGCGCGGCGGCAGCTATACCTACGTGATCCAGCTCCAGGACAGCATGGGCAGAGGCAATAAGGAGATCACCATCGCGATCACCAAGGAGAAGAAGCTCTACGAGCATACCTGGTTCATCGTCCTGGTTGTGATACTGCTGCTCCTTCTGCTGGTGCTGATTGTGCGGTTCTACGTCCGCAGGAAGACCCACAACCTGGAGAAACGCCAGCGGGAGACCATGGCATTGATCGGCGAGATCACTGAGGCCTTTGCTAAGGTCATCGATATGAAGGACAGCTATACCAACGGTCATTCCAGCCGGGTGGCCAGATACACGGCCATGCTGGCCCGGGAACTGGGCTACGACGAGGAGACGGTGGAGAAATACTACCGCATTGCATTGCTGCATGACATCGGCAAGGTCGGCGTCCCCTCGGAGGTGCTGAACAAACCGGGTAAGCTGACGGATGAGGAATATGAGACCATCAAGAGCCATACCACCCTGGGTTATGAGGCACTGAAGGAGATCAGCATCATGCCGGAGCTGGCCATCGGTGCTCAGGCGCACCATGAGCGTCCGGACGGCCGGGGCTATCCCAATCAGCTCAAGGGCGATGAGATCCCCCGCGTGGCACAGATCATTGCGGTGGCGGACTGCTTCGATGCCATGTATTCCAACCGTCCTTACCGGAAGCGGATGAACTATGAGAAAGCCGTCTCCATCATCAAGGAGGTGTCCGGTACACAGCTGACCCCGGATGTGGTGGAGGCATTCCTGCATCTGGATGCGCGTGGGGAGCTGCGTGATCCGGAGGATCAGGGTGGCGGCAGCATGGAGAACATCGAGAACATCCATAAGGCCCAGGGATAATAACTGTTCAGAACTGGTTGTGAACAGTTACCAGTTACCAATTACTTACCATACATGAGGAGCAGGCGTATGGAAAGATATCAGTTTTCAGATCAGGAGAGAGCAGCACTGGAGGGGCTGCAGCAGCCCTTTGCCATCTACCAGTTCCTGGAGGGACAGGTGGTCACGCTGGTGCTGTCGGATGGATTCTGTACGCTGTTCGGATATAAGGATCGCGATCTGGCGGTTTATGACATGGACCACGATATGTACAAGGGCACCCACCCGGATGATGTGGACTGGGTTTCTAAGGAGGCCATCCGTTTCGCCACAGAGGGCGGTCGGTATGATGTCTTCTACCGTTCCTTAATCCCCGGTACCCGTGATTACCGTATCATCCACGCTCAGGGATCACATGTGTTCCGGGATGGTGTGCGTCTCGCCCAGGTCTGGTATACGGATGAGGGCAGAACTGTATCCGGGGAGCCCGGCAGGCCGGCCATTGAGGAGGTGCTGGCCGATGCCATCCATGAGGAGAGTATCCTCAGGACGAAACGGTATGACCATCTGACAGGGCTGCCGGCGCTGACCTATTTCTTCGAACTGGCGAATACCGGTACGGAGGCCATCGTCGCGGCCGGCGGGCAGGCGTTTCTGATATATCTTGACCTCAATGGGATGAAGTATTTCAACCACCGGAACGGGTTTGCGGAGGGTGACAAGCTCCTGCAGGCCGTCGCCCGGATTCTGAGCGGGATTTTCGGCAAGACGTGTTGCTGCCACATCGGTGCGGACCGGTTCGCCGTGTACGGGCAGACAGAGGGACTGGAGGAGCGCATCGGGCAGGTGTTTGCCCAGATCGAGCAGATCAATGGCGGCAACACGCTGTCGGTGCGGATCGGTATCTATATCAACGGTACCGAGGAACTCTCTGTCAGCGGCGCCTATGACCGGGCCAAGATCGCCTGCGATGCGCTGCCGGCCGCCGATGTCTCCGCCTTTAACTACTACAGCCGGGAGATGAGCGAGCGGGAGGCCACGCGCCGGTACATTCAGACCAATATCGACAGAGCCATCGCCAGCGGCTGGATCAAGGTCTACTATCAGCCCATCGTCCGGGCGGTGACGGAGCGGGTGTGCGATGAGGAGGCACTGGCCAGGTGGATCGATCCGGAGAAGGGATTCCTCTCACCGGCGGAATTCATCCCCTATCTGGAGAGCAGTGGACTGATCTACAAACTGGATCTGTATATGCTGGAGCAGACGCTGGACAAGATGCATCAGACGGAGGCCCAGGGGCTCAGCATCGTCCCGCACTCCATCAATCTGTCCCGGTCTGATTTCGATGCCTGCGACCTCGTGGAGGAGATTCGTCAGCGTGTGGATGCATCCGGCATCGGCAGGAATATGATCACCATCGAGATCACGGAGAGCATTGTGGGCAGTGATTTCGACTTTATGAAAGAGCAGATCCTGCGCTACAAGGCGCTGGGTTTCCCGGTGTGGATGGATGATTTCGGCAGCGGCTATTCCTCGCTGAATGTCCTGCAGAGCATCCCCTTCGATCTGATCAAATTCGACATGAGCTTCATGCGCAAGCTGGACGAAGGGGAGAGCGGCAAGATCATCCTGACAGAGCTGATGCAGATGGCCACCTCCCTGGGGGTGGATACGGTCTGCGAGGGCGTGGAGACGGAGGATCAGGTCCGTTTCCTGCAGGAGATCGGTTGCTCCAAGCTGCAGGGTTATTATTTCAACAAGCCCATCCCCTTCGAGGAGATCCTGGCGCATTATCAGAACGGGAAGCAGATCGGCTATGAGAATCCGAAGACATCGGCATACTATGAGTCCATCGGCCGCCTCAACCTCTATGATCTGACCATCCTGGCCAATGAGGATGCCCAGGACATCCAGAACACCTTCAATACGCTGCCTATGGGCATCATTGAGATCAACGGGGATTCCGCCCGTTTCATCCGCAGCAACCCGTCCTACCGGGCCTTCATGAAGCGCTTTTTCGGCATCACCATATCCGCCTCGCGGCGCGAATACAGGAAATTCAGCACCGCGTTTATGCGCAATCTGGCGCAGGTCTGCTGCGAACAGGATAGCCGCTGCTTCTACAATGACAAGCTGCCGGACGGTACCGTCATCCACTCTTTTGCCCGGCGGATCAATAAGAATCCGGTCTCCGGAACCATCGCTGTCGCCGTGGCCGTGCTGTCCATCTCGGAACCGGTTGAGGGTGCATCCTTCGCGGAGATCGCCCAGGCCCTGGCGATGGACTATTACAACCTCTACGTGATCGATCTGGATACGGAAGGGTATATCGAGTATACCTCCCCCGTAGGCGGGGAAGAACTGGTGGTGAAGCGGCGCGGCAAGAGCTTCTTCCGGTCCATCCGCAGTGAGGCCAGGAAGAGGATCTATGAGCCGGACCGCGAGCTGTGGATGGGATGGTTCACCAAGAAGAATGTGCTGCGGGAGCTTAAAAACCACGGCGTGTTCACCTCCACCTACCGCATGCTGGAGGCGGGAGAACCCTTCTATGCCAGCATGAAGATCACGCCTCTGCCCGGCGGTAACCGGGTCATCATGGGTATCAACATCGTGGATTCCCAGATGAAGCAGCGGGAGCAGTACCGGCGGGCCAAACAGCAGCGGGACGAGCTGGCCAAGATCATGGCCGTCAACGATGACTACCTCTCCCTCTACGAGGTCGATCCCAGGACTGGCCATTACATGCTGTATACGGCATCCAAGGAGTATGAACAGTTCAATTTTGCCATCGAGGGTGAGGACTTCTTCCGCCGCGGGAGAGAGGATGGCGAACGGGTGATCCATCCGGAGGATCTGCCTATGTATCTGGAGCGGTTCACCCGGGAGAATGTCATGCGCGATATCGCGGAGAGCGGCGCCTTCAAACTGAGTTACAAACTGAAGCTGGGAGATATGCCCAGACAGGTCACGCTGCGGATCGTGCCCTTCGGTGAGGGGGAGGATGCACAGCTCCTGGCCAGTGTCCGCGCCTGGAAGGACAGGAGGAAATGAAAATCCTTCAGTTGGCGATGTCAGGGCTCTCCAGGGAGAAACAGCTGTACAGTGGCGCCGCAGAGGCGAGAGAGAAGAAGGTGCAGTATGGCAAAGACAAAAATCGGCATCATCGGCGCTGGAAGCTTTGGTATCGCGCTGGCATGGCTTCTGAATAACAACGGGCATACGGTCACCGTCTGGACGAGACGCCCCGATCAGGCTGAGCGTCTGACACAGGCCCATGGCAACCCTGACAAGCTCCCGGGCGTCACGCTGCCGGACAGCGTCCGGTTTACGTCTGATCCGGCAGAGGCGGTGGCAGAGGCGGCGGCCGTCATCCTCGTGGTGCCGTCCGTCTCCATCCGGGAAACCGCCCGGCTGCTGCAGCCTCATCTGCCGGAGGGCGCCCTGGTCGTGGACTGTGCCAAGGGTCTGGAGGAGGATACGCTCAAGCCGTTGTCCACCGTGATCACGGAGGAGTTATCTGACAGAAAGGCCCGTGTGGTGGTGCTCTCCGGTCCCTCCCACGCGGAGGAGGTGGGCCGCGGCATGCCCACCGCCATCGTTGCGGCCTCGGAGGATCCGGATGCGGCCCGTGCGGTGCAGACCATCTTCATGAATCCCGTGTTCCGGGTCTATACCAGTGAGGATATGCGCGGCGTGGAGCTGGGCGGCGCGCTGAAAAACGTGATTGCGCTGGCCGCCGGTATCGCG
>JAFSYF010000076.1 GCA_017443695.1 Butyrivibrio sp. | reverse complement strand
CTGTCGGCAGCTGCCGGTGCACTGCTTCCTGTCCCCCCGCAGCCCGATACCGGCAGGAGTATCAGTAATGCCGCGGCCGCCAGTGCCGGTAAACAGCAGGTATGTCCCCTTTTTTTCATCCCACTCTCCTTATTTAAAAACATGTGTTTTTATTCGATGGCAGGCACGATCTCGCGGATCAGGTCCGCCGCCTCATCATACAGGAAGTCCCCGATGGCATCCGCCGCCTCCCGCAGCTTCTGCTTCTGTGTCAGCCGGAAGGGGTAGCCCATGAGCTTTGCTGCCAGCTGTGCCGAGCGGTCATCGTCGAACTCATCCAGTGCCTCCAATAGCTCTGCTGCTACCGCACGGGCCTCCTCTGCGGAGATCTCACCGCTCACCCGGACCGTCTCCATCTCCCCAATGGGACGCAGCGCCTCCACCACCGCCTGGTACTGCGCCAGTGCGTCCGCGGTATGCGCCTCCACATATGCCCGGTTGCCCTCCCGTGCCGCCAGCTCCAGCGCCTCGAAGGCGTCCGCCAGCGCCCCGGCGCCGATCATGCGGGCATTGCTCTTCAGCGCATGCACTTTGATGCCGTAGCCCTCGATATCCCCGGCTGCAAGCAGCGTCTCCACCGCCTCCCGGTTCGTTTTGTAAGCCTTGTAATAGCGCTGCAGCGCCGCCGCGTATTTCTCACCGCCACCGGTGTAGCCGATGCCTTCCCCGGTGGATATGCCCCTCTCCTCCAGCCATGTGAAATCCATATGTCCTGTTCCTCCGGTAAAAAATTTCAGCCCACGATGTCGATGATTTTGGCCACCAGCTCCGCCTTCTTCGGGGGCTTGAGGATATAGCCCTGGGGCTTGAGCTCGAGGATGGTCTTCTTCACCACCGATTTCTCCGACACCCCGGTCAGGAAGACCACGGGGATATCCCGGTATTCCGGCACCTCCCGCAGCCTCGTCAGCACCGCCGGCCCATCCATCTCCGGCATCAGATAGTCTAACAGGATGAGATTCACCCGGTGCTTTTCCAGCGCCTTCAGGGCACTTCGCCCGTTGCTGATGAGCGTCACGTCATAGAATTCCCGGAGCTGGCTCTTGATCAGGGATAACTGCTCCGGATCGTCGTCCACCACGAGGATATGCTTCCGCGGCGGCCGGTTCGGCGCCCTTCGTTCCGTGAGTTTCCGCACGGGTTCCGGCTTCCCCTGGAAATAATCCTCGAACTCCTCCAGCTTCCAGTAGAGCGCGTTGATGGAGATGGGCCGGGTCAGGAAATGGATGCGGCTGAGTTTCGTCTCGTTCAGGAAGACATGCTTGTCGTCGTCGTTGGCCACCACGATGAAGTGCACGCTGCTGTTCTGCTCATAGTCCTTCAGCGGATTGTAGACGGAGGCAGATTCTGCATTCTCGTAGCCCGTGCAGATGATGATAACCTGCGGCAGCTCCTGCTCCGCCATTTCGAGCAGGGCGCTTTTGACCGGCGTGCAGCGGAACGGCACATGGGAGGTGTCCGATTTGAGGTGCTCGTATACATTGGCAGCGATCTTCCGGTTTTTGCCGGTGATCATGATTTTCAGATTCATGGGCGTCCTCCGCTATCCCAGCACGTAACTGTTCAGAACCAGTTCTGAACAGTTACCCCAGCACTTCGATAATCTTCGCCACCAGCTCGGATTTTCTGGCCGGCTTGACGAGATAGCCCTGCGGCTTCAGCTCCAGGGTTTTGAGGACCTTGTCGCGGTCGGAGATGCCGGTCAGGAATACCACCGGGAGCTGGATCAGGGCCCGTGTGGTCCGGATCGTGCGTAACAGTGCCGGCCCGTCCATCCCAGCCATGACATAGTCCAGGAACATCAGATCGATCTCATGATGCTCCAGATAACGCAGTGCCGCCGCACCGGACCGTACGACCGTCACATCATAGAACTCCGACAGATGCTCCTTGATCTGGGCCAGCTGCTGCGCATCGTCGTCCACCACGAGGATCCGCTTCCGCTCCGGCTCTGCCTCCTCTGCCTCCAGGAAGTCATAGAGACTCATCCCCTCCACGGGGTCCGATGTCTCCTCGATCTCCAGGAGCAGCTGGTACAGTGCCAGCAGGGAGACCGGTTTCTGCAGGAAATACGACCTGTAACCGGAGATGCTGCTGGTGTACAGGGCATAATCCTCCTTGTCCCCCGCCACGATCACCTCCAGCTCGCCATCATAGCCACACTCCCGGATGGCCTCATAGGTCCGGATGGAAGCCCGTGTCTCATCTCCCAGAGACAGGATCATGACCCGGGGCCGCTCCCGCGGGATGGCCTGCAGGAGCGACGTCCTGTCGGCCGGGCACCGGACGATGTCATAGCCTTTGTCGGCGGATATATGCTCATAGATGCCTGCGGTGACCCGTTGGTTCTTGCCGGTCAACAGCAGCTTCCATTTCGTCTCAGACATGGCAACCTCGCGGAATACGTGCTTTGGATGCAAAAAAATATCGTTCTATTTTACCATT
>JAFSYF010000075.1 GCA_017443695.1 Butyrivibrio sp. | reverse complement strand
TGCGGTACGATGAAAAGATCTTTCATATCGTTGAGGAGGAGGCAGGGGCCTACTTTGAGGGACAGAAAAGTGCGAAAGAAGTGGCCTCCATCATTCAGAGCAGGGTATCTATCTATCTGAGTGAGATCGGATAGGATTAAAGCGCCAGATCCACGTGCTTCGTGATCTGTTTGGCCAGAGCTTTCAGCTGTTTGTTATATTCGGAATCACTGCCAAGGGCTTCCCGGTATTTCTTGCCGGTGAGCCCTTTTATAGTGGATTCGTTCAGATGCATATAGCCACTGTCATCGAAGCTGACGCCGCAGCCCTTGAGTTCAGAGGCGTAGTGGGATGAGAGATCCTTGATTTTCTTTGTCAGCTTGGCAATGGATGCGTTCTGGCTGGAGGAACCGGATTCAATGGTGTTGTTGTAGGCATCAGAGAAGGCCCTGACCCGGTCAAAATAGGTGCCCTGCTGCTTATCACTGATATCATCCTTGTCCATGCGGGAGAGAGTCTGGAGTCCCCGGTGCAGCGCCGTGGAATCCGCCTGGGACAGTCTGGATGAAACGGCAGCCTTGCGGTCGGCACTGTTGATCATGCCGGTGTATCCGGTGTAGATCTGATGCAATGCCAGATTGTTGGTAACTGAGAAAGTGGCCATTTTGCGCCTCCCAGAAAAAAGAAAATGCCGGCAGTGGGACTTGAACCCACACGGGATTGCTCCCAACAGATTTTGAGTCTGCATCGTCTGCCATTCCGACATGCCGGCAAGTGGGATGAATTCATCCACACCTCGGCATTCTAACACATTCCTGTCGGTAAAGCAAGCGCTTGTTCATATGTTCCTTTTCTGTTATGATATCGGTAGCGTTCTCTGGCAAATTTAGAGGGAAAAACATGAAATTAATCAATACATCGGATCTGCGGCCCGGAATGGTGGTAGCGCAGAATGTCTATACGCTGGATGATCAGCTGGTACTGGCAAGAGGGACGAGGCTGGATGTATCGGCGATCCGCCGTCTGGCGAACTACGCGATTCTCAATGTATTTATTGATGATGGGAAACCTTCGGAACCCGAGGTGGTTCTGCCGCCGGATGCCTCCTATGCGGAACGTCTCCGGGTAACACCGCAGTTTCGGCAGTTCAGGCGGGATCTGGAGGAAAACGTGGATACGCTGCGCCGGACGATGCGTGCCATCGCCGGAACCGATGAGCCACTGAAGCTCAATGAGTTTACCGAGCCGGTGGCAACGCTGCTTGGTGATGCCGGCAATGGCATGGGGGCGTTGGAGATGCTGCAGAACCTCCGTGATATGAGCGATGCCATCTATGTCCACAGTCTGAACGTCGCACTGATCGCAAGTGTTCTGGGCAAATGGATGAAGCTCAGGGAGTATGAACTCCAGGTGGTCACCGCGGCAGGCCTCCTGCATGACATCGGCAAGACCGGCCTCCAGCCGGATCTCCTGAACAAGACGGGGCAGCTCACACCGGGGGAGGAACGTGCGATGCGATCCCATGCCACAAAGGGGTATGAGATGGTGAAAAATCTGCGGATTGACCCCAGAATCAAGAATGCCGTCCTCATGCATCATGAGCGCCGGGATGGTTCCGGGTATCCCTTCAGACTCCAGGGGGAACAGATCGAAACCGTGGCCGGCATCATCGCCGTGGCGGATACCTATGAGGAGATGACCTCCGCGCGCAAGGGAATGACCCCCTTCGATGTCATTGCCATGTTTGAGCGGGACGGTCTGATGAAATATGATACGGCGGCAGTCATGACCTTCCTGGATCAGATTGCCAATACCTTTGTCGGCAACCGGGTACGGCTCACGAACGGCGTGGAGGGGGAGATCATCTATATCAATCCGGCCAGACTGGCCCGGCCGACGCTCAAGTGCGCAAACGGTTACTATGATCTGGCGCGGGATCCGAAGGTTCACTTTGCAGAAATGATTTGAGGAGGAGAACATGAACGAAAAGCTGACAACAGGTGCGAAAGTCTCCTATGGCCTGGGTGCTGTTGGCAAGGATATGGTCTATATGCTCTCTGCCAGCTATGTGCTGTACTATTTCCAGGATGTGCTGGGCGTGAGTGCGGTCGCCATGGGTGTGATCCTGCTGGTGGCCCGTGTGTTCGATGCATTCAATGATCCGATCATGGGCATGATTGTGGCGAAGACCAAGACCAGATGGGGTAAATTCCGCCCCTGGCTGCTGATCGGTACTGTTACCAACGCATTCATCCTTTACCTGATGTTCTCCGCGCCGCCGGCACTGTCAGGCAGCGGCCTGGTGGCCTATGCGGCGGTGACCTATATTCTGTGGGGCGTCACCTATACGATGATGGACATCCCGTACTGGTCCATGATTCCGGCCTTTACCGAGGGCGGCAGGGAACGGGAGGGTCTGACGACATTGGCCAGGAGCTGCGCCGGCGTGGGCAGTGCCATTATCACCATCGTGACGGTACTGTCTGTAGCTGCGCTGGGCAAACTGTTTGCCGGTGCGGATGCGGGAGATAAGATCATAGAACGGACGGGCTTCTCCTGGTTCTCATTGATCATCGCCGCCATCTTCATCCTGTTCATCATCATCACCTGCATCAATGTAAAGGAAAAATCCACCGTTGATATGAAGGCAGCCTCCGTGGGAGAGATGTTCCGCGCACTGATTGCCAACGATCAGGCCATGACCGTGGTTATCGCCATTGTGGTGGTCAACTGCTCGATCTATATCACCTCCAATCTGGTGATTTATTTCTTCAAGTATGACTTTGGCGGTGTGGGCTGGAAGGGGGATTATACCCTGTTTTCCACCTTTGGCGGGGGGATCCAGATTCTGGCAATGATGCTGCTGTATCCGTTCCTGAGACGATTTATGAATTCCATCCAGATCTATTTTGTCAGCATGTTCATGGCGATTGCCGGCTATATCTCGCTGCTGGTGCTGGCTTCCACCTCCATGCAGAGCATCTACCTGCTGTTCATCCCGGGCTTCTTTATCTTCGGGGCCAACGGCATGCTGGCGGTGCTGACCACCGTATTTCTGGCCAATACCGTGGACTACGGCGAGGTCAAAAACGGCCGTCGGGATGAATCCGTGATTTTCTCTATGCAGACCTTTGTCGTCAAGCTGGCCAGCGGGATATCCGCCTTTATTGCCGCAGTGGCGCTGGATGTACTGAACCTGAGCAATGAGACGGAGAATGCGGCGACAGATATTGACTATTCGCAGGGAATAGAGAATGCGCAGAAGATGGGTCTGCGTATGGTAATGACCCTGATTCCGGTGGCCGGACTTGTGTTTGCGATCATCTGGTTCCGGCAGAAGTACATTCTGACGGATGAGAAGGTGGAAGAGCTTTCAAGGAAGCTGAAACACACACACTATGAATAATTCATCGATTCGTAACGCCAGAAACCATAATACGGTAGTGGCCATTATCATATTGGCCTGTCTTGGCACGATCGCAGGGAGCATTACACTGGATTGGGAATTCTGGGTGCCACCGCTGATTGTCTGCGGAATGATCGCCACGGTGGTACTCCATGTGACCCAGTACGGGACACAGACCTTCCGGGAGAATTATTATCTGATCTTTTCGATGCTGATTTCCTTCTATCACGGCATTCATCTGACCAGTACCTATGAGATCGTGGTGGTCTCGGCGTTATTGATGGTCAATGTGACGCTGTTCATGCGTCCGAGGTTCATCAAAATCATGCTGGTGGAGTGTATCATTCTCCTGGTGATGCAGGTGGTGCTGGGCCTCCGGGAAGGCAGCATGGTGCTGGACCGGGTTACGGTCTGTAAGCTGGCGCTTCATGTACTGGGGGAGTTGTGTATTTACAGGGGACTGTGTGTCGTCATCTGGAATAACCGCCAGGATAAGAAGGAACTGGAAGAGCATAACACGGCAAGGGAGAATACCAGATCCGAGATGGAGGACTTCCTGGTCAACATCTCCCATGAGCTCAGGACCCCGGTCAATGTCATCAACGGAATGACTACCTTGATTCTCCGGAATGAGAACCGGGAGGATGTGACGGCCATCCGGGATGCGGGGCTGCGTCTTTCCCGTCAGATCGAGGACATCCAGGATTACAGTGAGATTCAGCGCGGAGAAGTGCGGCTCGAGGAGGATAAGTATATGATTACCTCCATCCTGAATGACATCATCTCCAACTACAGGATCTGTGATGGCAGGGAGGAACTGGAGCTGATTGTGGATCTGGATCCCGCGGTGCCGGCGCTTCTATATGGGGATGCAGGCAAGATCAGTAAGGTCATCCGGCATCTGCTGTCGAATACCATGAAGTTCACCAGAAGGGGCGGGGCGTATGTCAGAGTCACCTGTATCAAGCGGGATTACGGGATCAATCTGATCATCGAGGTGACCGATACCGGCATTGGTATGAGCAAGTCGGTGATTGACAAGATATCCAGAGGACTTTTCCAGGCCAATACGAAGCGCAACCGCAGCACCGGCGGTATCGGGCTGGGACTCTCCATTGTGTACGGCTTCGTCCGCAAGATGAACGGATTCGTGAATATAGAGAGCAAGAAGGGCAAGGGGACCACTGTGCGTGTCAGTATCGCGCAGGAGGTCATTGATCCTGCGCCCTGCCTGAGCGTGGAGACCAACCGTTTCATCAATATCGCTTTCCATGTCTCGCCGGATTATGTCCGATCGCCCGGCATGCTGCAATTTTACAGGGATATGGCCACAAATATGGCTTCAAGTCTGCGTCTGAACACCTATGCGGCATCCAGTCTGACGGAATTGAAGACGCTCCTGGAACGCGGAGATATCACGCATATCTTCATGGGTGAGATGGAGTATAATAACGCGCCTCAGTTCTTCGATGACCTTGCCCGGAATGGGATCACCCTGGCCGTCTCCGCGCCGGATGATTTCAAGGTCAGTCCGGGCAGCAGGGTGATTGTCATGCCCAAGCCACTGTATGGAGGGCCGATCATCAAGGTGCTGGACGGGGATGCCTCGGCTACGATACTGCCGAACGGTGACGGGGAGAGACGGCCTGTGCTTGATGGTTTGAGAGCGCTGGTGGTAGATGACGAGCCCATGAACCTGGTGGTGGCCTCCGGACTCTTCAAGACTTACAATATGCTCATTGATACAGCAGAGAGCGGTCAGGAAGCAATTGATAAGTATGCCAGAAAGGAATATGATCTGGTGTTCATGGATCATATGATGCCGGAGATGGATGGTGTTGAGGCCATGAAGCGGATCAAGGAGCTCGCGGCGAAGCAGGGCCGGTCAGCGCGGGTCATCGCCCTGACAGCCAATGCCATCAGCGGCGCCAGAGAGATGTTCATGAAGGAGGGTTTCGACGGATTCATCAGTAAGCCGATTCAGATCAACGAATTCGAGAGAACCCTGAACAAGGTACTTCCTGCTGTCAATGGCGGACGGGAAGGGGGCAGGCAATGAAGCTGTTCAGAAAAATCCAGTCCATAATCTTTGACCCTGCCTACGACAGGGATAAACGTGTTCTGGTGTTCTTCTCCACTGTCGCCATGGCGGTTCTTGGCTTTGCGCTGATTGGTGATGTGATCATTGGTGAAAACATGGTGGAGATCATCATGCTGATCATCATGTTCTTCCTGATTCCGCCGGCGACGGTCATCGCGATCAGGAAGAATATGATTTCCGTTACCACAAGAATTATATCGCTGAGCCTGTCATTGGTGGTTTTGCCCATCATCTTCCTGTTTGGCGGGGGACTGACGGGTGGAGCGATTCCCTGGTTTGTGTTCGGCTTCCTGTATATGGGTCTGGTACTGTCCGGGTGGTGGCGCCCCGCGCTGATAGCACTGCATACGCTGGCGCTGGGCGGACTGTTCATGCTGGGTTATTACCGCCCGGATCTGATCATGCAGCATACGAGAGGGATTTTCTATGTGGATGCCGGGCTGGGCATCGTGGAGGTGGGTCTCACCATCTGTTTTATGACCTGGTTCCAGACGCGGATGTATATTCAGGAGAGCAGGAGAGCCCGGGAGGAAACCCATAAAGTGGAGGAGATGAACCGTTCACAGAACCGTTTCTTCTCCAGTATGAGCCACGAGATTCGTACCCCCATCAATTCTATTCTCGGCTTGAATGAGATCATCCTGAGACAGGAGGATGCCTCGGAGGAAATCATCCGGGATGCGGGGAATATCCAGGGGGCAGGCCGCATGCTTCTGGCGCTCATCAATGACATTCTGGATTTCTCCAAGATCGAGGCGGGCAAGATGGACATCGTTCCGGTGAATTACAGCGTTGCCGCTCTGGTCTCGGAGATTGTCAATATGATGTGGCTCAGAGCGGAGCAGAAGGGACTGGAATTCAAGATCGAGGTAGATCCGTCCATTCCGGCAGAATTATTTGGCGATGAGGTACGTATCAAGCAGATTCTGATCAACCTGCTGAACAATGCAGTGAAGTACACGCAGGAGGGTTCGGTTACCCTGCACATTGAGAAAGAAGATGTCAGAGAGAATCAGGTACTGCTGATGTTCTCCGTGATCGATACGGGCATGGGAATCAAGCGAGATGCGCTGCCGTATCTGTTCGATGCCTTCCAGAGGGTGGATGAACAGAAGAACACTAAGATCGAGGGCACCGGTCTCGGTCTGGCCATTGTGAAGCAGCTGGTGGAGCTGATGGACGGTAAAATCACGGTGGACAGCTCTTATACACAGGGATCCACGTTCATGGTCGCGCTCTGGCAGAAGGTGGCCCGTGCGGATGCCGTAGGAAATGTCAGTATCACCAATATGCGGAACAGCATGAATTCAGAGAGATATCAGGCCGGTTTTACTGCGCCGGATGTGCGGATTCTGATTGTGGATGATAATGAGATGAATCTGGAGGTGGAGAAGAAGCTGCTGGCAGGAACGCTGATCAATGTGGATACGGCCATCAGCGGAGAGAAGGCGCTCTCCATGACCATGTCCGCCCGCTACGACATGATTCTGATGGATCACCTGATGCCGGAGATGGACGGTATTGAGTGTCTGCAGCACATCAGGAAACAGGCGGGTTCCATGAACAATCATGTACCCGTCATTTTGCTGACGGCCAATGCGGGCAGTGAGAATCAGGAACTCTACAGCAACAGCGGCTTTGACGGTTATCTGGTCAAGCCGGTCACAGGACAGCAACTGGAGGAGTCCATCCTGGCCCATCTGCCGGAATTCCGTGTGATCAGGCGTGAAGGTGCGGGCTCCGCCAGGCAGCAGATGAATACATCCAGAACCTATAGCCGCAAGATCCCTGTGATGATTACGGCAGGCAGCATCTGTGACCTGCCTGTGGAGGTGATTAACGAACAGCAGATCGATGTCATTCCCTTCCGCATTCATACAAATGGCAGGACCTATTATGATGCGCTGGAGACGGAGACAGATGAACTGCTGCGTTACGTCAGGGCGGGGGCGGATTTCAGGTGTGAGCCACCGTCGATAGAGGAATATGAGGCATTTTTCGGCAGAGAGCTGAAGAAATCCCATCAGATCATCTATATTGCGGGTTCTTCTTTTGTTTTCAGTGAGTATGAAAATGCGTGTTCGGCGGCGAAGGCCTATGGCAATGTTCGGGTGTATGATTCAGGCCAGATATCCGGTGGCATCGGTCTGATGGTGCTGATGGCGCAGAAGATGAACATGCAGGGCAGGCCACCGGAGAGGATACTGAAAGAACTGGAGCAGATGAAGAATCTGATCCGCTGCACGTTTGTGACGGATGGCTCTTATTTCCTGTACAGAAGGAATCAGGTGAATAAGAGTATTTATGGTTTCATCCAGAGTCTCAACACGCATCCGTTTGTCCGGGTCAAAAACGGCAGAACCGGGATCAATGGTATCGCTCTGGGAGAACAGGACAGATATGTGGAGAAGTTCACGAAACACGCGATTCCGAGGACCTATCTGCCCGATCTGGATTTGGTACTTGTGATCTATTCGGATCTGTCAGAGAACGAGCGGAATCTGATCCAGGAGAAGATACTGAAGCGGGCATCCTTCAGAAACATTATTTTCCAGAAGACCTCCGGCGTGATGGCGACGAGCAGTGGCCCCGGATCCTTTGGTATCATCTTTATGGACAACGGCAGTCACAGTTTGAATCTGAGCAGTATGCTTGTGAACACAGAAGAGGAGGAAGCGGAGGAAGAGGAGGTCCGCCGGGTGGAAGCGCCGGCCGAACAGGTGCCGGAAGCAGTGCGCGAAGAGAACGCAGAGGTTTTGGAAGAACCGGAAGCGGCGGAGAAGGCGTGGTACGATGATATCCCCGGGATAGATGCACAGGTGGCTATCACGAACAGTGGGACGGAGGAGTCCTTCCGGATGGTGCTGAAGATCTTCTATGATTCTGTCAAAATCAAGAGTGATGAACTGGATGGTTTCTACCGGGCAGAGGACTGGGAGAACTATACCATCAAGATTCATGCGTTGAAGAGTTCTGCGCGGCTCGTCGGTGCGGTGCAGCTGTCTGAAGATGCCGCTGCACTGGAGCAGGCGGGTACGGAAGGTAATGCCGATTACATCAGGGAAAACCATGACCGGGTGATGACGGATTTCCGCAGTTATCAGCAGCGATTGAGTTACCTCTTCGAGGAGGAGAAGAAGACGGATGAGGGGCTGAACGAAGTGTTTGACCGGTTCCTGATCGAGAGTGCGTATGAGGCGATTCAGGAAGGGGCACAGACGCAGGACAGAGAGATAATCGAGCAGGTATTCAGGGAGATTGGTGAGTATACGCTGCCTCCGGAGGACGCGGCCAAAATGGAGCAGCTGAAGATGCTATTTGACCGGGATGATCTGGACGGGATGGCGGCCATGATCGGCAGCTGATGGATCATTTGCAGGATTCAGACAGAGGGAAACAGCTGGGGGAACAGGATGAACGGCAGTATCGCGTTAATTACATTTCATGTCAGCATTGTGGTGAGGTCCATGGAAAAGGGGCTGAAGGATCTGGACTACGATGTGATTACCCTGGAGGACAGGATCGATGATATCACGGCTGCCACAGAGCGGGCAGATGTTTTCATCCTCTATCTGCCGGATGCCATTTTTGATGATATGGACAGGGTGAAGAAGGTGCTGCTGATCTGTGAAACCCTTAGAAACAATAACCGAAGCATCATTCTGATCGGCGCGGAACAGACGCGGGATGATTTCGTCAGGACCGTCCCCTCCTTCAAATATGTACCCTGGATCAGCAGGCCGGTGGATATGAACCGTCTGACAGAGGAGATCGAGCGGGAGGCCAGGCGGGTGGAATCATCCAGAGCCCAGAAACGTATTCTGATCATCGATGATGATCCGTTCTATGCCAGGATGGTCTGCGAATGGCTCAAGGCTGATTATCAGATGGATATGGTGACGGACGGGATGCAGAGCATCTCCTTCCTCTCCAATCATAAGGCGGACCTGGTTCTTCTGGACTATGAGATGCCGGTGCTGGATGGTCCGAAGGTACTGGAAATGCTCCGGGCGTATACGGAGACATCGACGATACCCGTCATTTTTCTCACTGGGGTCGGAACGAAGGAAAGCATACAGAGAGTGATGGGGTTGAAGCCCCAGGGCTACGTGCTGAAGTCTGCGACCAGGATGGAACTGTTAAATACACTGCGGCAGTTCTTTGAGAAGCGGGGATATTGATGAGGGATATGATGAAAACTCGGAATTCGCTGGCCCAGAAGATCTATACATTGCTGTTTGCGAGTACAGTCATATTGTTTGTTGTTTTTGTGATGACGACAACAGAGGTTTTTTATCCGGGCTATCAGGCGCATTATCGTCTGTTCAACGCAGACTGGACAGATGACAGTGGAGAGAAGTGTCTTATGGATGATGCGCGGCCCCGGAACTACGGCGGTGTTGTCACTCTGACGAAGAAGCTGCCGGGGAATCTCTCTGACGACGATAGTCTGTGCTTTGAGTCCAGAAACGCCATTTTACATATCTGGGTGGACAATGAGGAGATCTATGAATTTACGCCGGAGCAGAATCTGACTGGCATGGGGTACGGTGTTCAGTTCCACGAGATCGGACTGAAGAAAGAGTATGGCGGGCATAACGTCAGAATCAGAATCAGCGGTGTTCTGCCCGGTTACGGGCGTGTGATGGGTATGAGTCTGTGTCCCGTAGCGGACTATATCCAGATGAACATCATGCGGAGAGCATTTCCAACCATGCTGTCGTTCTTTATTGGGTTCTTCGGTGTGATCATGTGCATATTCTATCTGATCATTCCGGATAAGAGCAATATGCCCTTTGATATCATGTCCCTCGGTATTGCATCGATTCTGATCGGCATCTGGCTGCTGCTTGATTCCAATATTACACAGTTATTATCAGGGAATATTTATAGCAGGCGTGTTCTGGACAAGACGATCATTTTGATGGTGCTGTATCCCCTGGTCTGTTTCTTTGTATCCCTCACCAGACAGAAGCGGGTCGGTTATATCCACGCGGCCTTCTGGTGTAATGTGGCAATACTTGTGGTGCTGTTTTTTACCAGATTCGTGATTGGTCTGGATATGATCATCACTTTTATCTTTGCGGTTTGCGCCTTGATCCTGGGGGTCGTGCTGTTTATGAGCGTGATATTTATTGATAATGCGATTTATTGCCGCGCCAATAATATGACGGCGGGCCTCAGGGTTTATTATCTCGGAATGTTTATCCTGGTTCTCAGTGCAACGGTGGATCTAGTGATATACGTGATCAACAATAGACGGGGAGAATCCTACGGACTCTTCACCAGGGTGGGGATGACCATCTTTGTGGTATTCTTCCTGCTGCAGTTCCTGTCCTGGTGGACCAGAGACAGGGCGGACATCAAACGGGACAGGTTTATCAACCGTGCGCTGCAATACGCAGTATCCTCCGGTTCTTCAGAGGACGGCATCCGTTCTATTCTGGAGTATATGGGCAACGAGCTGCATGCCAAACGGATCTGTATTTTTGAGGAGCATGGAAACGACAGATTCCACGGAACCTACGAGTGGTTCCCGGAAGGAGGGGAGTCGGCCGATACGGATATGCTGTATCTGCCCTATGAGGGTTTTATCGATGAACTGTACACGGCCTATAACGCCAATAATCAGAGGCTGATCATCAATAACATTGAGGAATACAAGACGGTACATCCGACGCTGTACAGCATGCTGAGATCCAAGGAAGTCGAAAATCTGGTGGCAGGCTCCCTCGAAACCAAAGGCAGATTGCTTGGTTTCCTGTTTTTCCTCAATGTTCCAGGCGGAATGCTGGAGGAGGCCGCTGAGATCACCGCACTGTTGAGTTATTTCCTGACGCAGCTGATTGTCCAGCGGGAGGAACAGAAGCGGCTCAGATTCTTCAGTTATAATGATTCCCTTTCCGGGGCGCTGAACCGCCGTGCTTTCTCAGAGTATGTGGATAGTGGGCTGGATAAGAGCAATGCCTTTGGGTGTGTCCTGTGCAGTATCATCGGCCTGGAGAGTACCAACAGCAAGTTCGGCTATGAGGCCGGGGACAAGATGGTGGTGGACCTGGTCAGCTGCCTGTCCGGTGTATTCGGGACAGGCAATGTGTATCGTCTGAGCGGCGCGGAGTTTGCGGCATTCGGTTTCGAGTCGGACGAATCCTTCTTTGACGGCGATGTCGAGCGTGTCCGCAGGATGATCAGGGAAAAGGATATGGAGGTTGCCTTTGGGGCTGTATACTGTGCTTACGGGACGATGGATATCTCCATCGTGCTCAGACGTGCAGGGGAACAGATGAGAGAGGAGATTTCCTGAATCAGAGGAGGTGTCAAGTGGAGCGTAAGATGATTTTCCGGGAAAAAAGCATGGAGAGGGTTTCCTCGCCTGAGCAGCTCAATGATTATATCAGGGTCACAACGCCATCGGTATGGCTGATTCTGATTGCTGTGCTGTTTCTTCTGGCTGGTGTGCTGGTATGGGCTGTATTCGGACGGATCCAGATCAATACGGCGGGCGGAATGGTGTCGGTGGCACCCATCAGATATATCCTGCGGTGAATGGAGCAGATCGATGAGCAGTAAGATCAGAAGGCCTATCGGAAAGGGCGTGGCCAGAGTGCCTGTGGTAATGCAGATGGAGGCGCTGGAGTGCGGCGCTGCCTCCCTTACCATGGTGATGGCCTATTATAATAAGTGGATTCCGCTGGAGCAGGTCCGGGAGGATACCGGTGTGTCCCGGGATGGCGCCAAGGCCGGCAATATCGCAAGAGCGGCCAGAAGCTATGGCATGAAGGCCCAGGGCTATCGCTATGAGCCGGAGCAGCTGAAGGCTAAGGCAACGTTTCCCTGCATTGTTCACTGGAATTTCAATCACTTCATTGTTTTGAAGGGGTTCAAAAACGGGAAGGTTTATATCAATGATCCGGCCCGCGGGGATGTGACACTCTCAGAAAAGGAGTTTGATGAGGGCTTTACCGGGGTATGCATCATGTTCGAGCCAGGGGAGGATTTCATGCCCTCCGGCAAGAAGAAGAGCATGCTTTCCTTTGCCTTCAAGAGACTGGAGGGAACCGGCAGCGCGGTGGCCTTTGTGGCGATTACCACCTCTCTGGCGTATCTGGCTTCCATCATCATGGCAGGCTTCTCCCGGTTCTTCATGGATCATCTGCTGACGGGGGAGAATCCGCGGCTTGTCGCGCCATTTCTTGCGGCGATGGGTGTGGTGGTTGCGCTGAAGGTGGTGGTGGATTGGATCTGTGCAGTGTATTCCCTGCGGATCAGTGGTAAATTCTCCTCCGTGGGCAACGCGACATATTTCTGGCATGTACTGAAGCTTCCGATGAAGTTCTTCTCCCAGCGCATGGCGGGGGACATTGAACAGAGAAGACGGGCCAATGCAACGATTGCACAGACATTGATCGATACCTTTGTTCCGCTGATCATCAATGTGTGGATGCTGGTTTTCTATCTGATCATTTTGCTGCGGTACTCCGTTCCGATGACCATGGTCGGCGTGTGTTCCGTGATTATCAATATTTTTGTCGCAAGGTATGTGAGTGCCAAACGTGTCAACATCACACGCGTCATGATGCGTGATGCCGCGAAGCTCGCTGCCACTACGGTATCCGGCATTGAGATGATTGAAACCATCAAGGCCAGCGGCGCTGAGAATGGATTCTTCCGCAAGTGGTCAGGCTATCAGGCGAGTGTCAATACGCAGAATGTCCGGTATTCCAGACTGGATGCCTATCTGGGTAAGATTCCGCAGATCATTATGACCCTGGTCAATAACATCATTCTGGGCATGGGTGTGTATCTGATGATCCAGGGACAATTCACCTCCGGTATGGTGCTGGCCTTCCAGGGATTTCTGGCACAGTTCCTGATGCCGGCGCAATCCCTTCTGAATGCGGGACAGAGACTGCAGGAGATGCGTACTCAGATGGAACGGATCGAGGATGTCATGGAGTATCCGGAGGACGAAGCCCTGATCGAGGAGAAGGAGAATGAGGAGCAGCAGGAGGGGCGTCACAAGCTGTCCGGTCACTTGAGCCTGCAGCATGTGACCTTTGGTTATTCCAAGCTAGCCAAACCGCTGATTCAGGATTTCAATCTGGAACTGAAACAGGGTAAGAGCGTTGCTTTCGTTGGAGGTTCCGGCTGTGGCAAGAGCACCCTAAGCAAACTGGTGTCCGGACTCTACCAACCCTGGGAGGGAGAGATTCTCTTCGATGGCAGACCCATCCGTACCATTGACCGTGAGATCTTTACCAGCTCCGTTGCTGTTGTGAATCAGGATATTATCATTTTTGAGGATACCATTGCCAACAACATCAAGATGTGGGATGGCTCCATAGAGGATTTCGAGATGATCATGGCGGCGAGAGACGCCCATATTCACAAGGATATCATGCTGCGTGAGGGCGGGTATCAGTATAAGCTGCTGGAGGGCGGACGCGATTTCTCGGGAGGTCAGAGACAGCGACTGGAGATCGCAAGGGTTCTGGCGCAGGAGCCCAGTCTGATCATCATGGATGAGGCAACCAGCGCGCTGGATGCCCAGACGGAATTCGAGGTGGTTCAGTCCATACGGGACAGAGGTATCACCTGTATCGTTATTGCCCACAGACTTTCCACCATTCGGGACTGTGATGAGATCATTGTTCTCGATCACGGCGTGGTTGTGGAACGGGGGACGCACGATGAACTGATGGCGAAAGGCGGTATGTACACGCGCCTGGTGACAAGCGAATAAGCGCGATGGCTGCTTTTTCCCGAAATCGTGGTATATGAGGTAAGCGATGGACTGGTTTGATGAACAGATCACACACCGGAAACAGTCGGACAGGGAGGTCTTCGAGGATTCCTGCCTGAGGATCGCCGGTTCAGTCATGGGACAGTGGCTGACGGCGGCACTCCGGGATGAGAGAGAACAGACGAAGGATGCGGTGGGAGAGATCCTGAAGTATTACCGTGTCAGGCCCCGTGAGGTGCCGGATAAGATCCAGACCATGGATGAGGTGCTGGAGTATCTCCTGCGCCCCTCCGGCATCATGACGAGAGAGGTGCAGCTGAATGCGGGCTGGCGGAAGGATGCATCCGGTGCCATGCTGACGACTTTTGCGGCGGACGGCAAGGCGGTGGCGCTGATTCCTGTCGGTATGGCCGGATATCGGTATGTGGATCTGCAGACCGGTGCCAGAATGCGGGTGAATGCCGCCTCGGAAAAGCTCTTTGCAGAGGAGGCGATTGCCTTCTATAAGCCCTTTCCGCTCAGAAAACTGAAGATGAAAGACATCTTCTCCTATCTGTTGGAGAATATCGACAGAGGGAGTCTGGTCGGGTATCTGATCTTCGCCTGTTTCACGACACTGGTGGGACTTCTGCTGCCCTTACTGAATAAAAGTCTGTTCGCGGATGTGGCAACGGAAAGCAGCACACAGGCGCTCCTTGCCATCATGGTTTTCATGATATGTGCCTCCATCAGCAAAATCCTGCTGGGAACCGTACAGGAGCTCTTTCTGAAAAAGATCAGCCTAAAGATGGACCAGAACATCGAGGCGGCAACCATGATGCGGATTCTGACGATGCCAGGCGCCTTCTTTAAAGCATTCAATTCCGGTGATCTGGCCAATCGTGCACAGTATATGAATGCGTTGGTGGATCAACTGGTGAATGTCACCGGTCAGACGGCGATCACCTGCCTTTTTTCACTGGCATATGTCGCGCAGATATTCACCTTTTCTCCAAGTCTTGCGATGCCCGCCTTAACGGTCTCTCTGCTGGTGCTTCTCGTGACCTGCGCATCCTGTTTTGTGCAGATGAGGTTCACGAGAAGTCAGATGATGATGGAGTCAAGGGAGAGTGGTCTCGGCTATGCCCTGGTTTCCGGCGTCGAGAAGATCAAGCTCGCCGGCGCGGAACGCAGGGCCTTTGCCAAATGGGGCAGATCCTTTGCCGAACAGGCCAGATTTATGTATGATCCGCCGCTGTTTCTCAAGGTGAGCAGGGTGATCACCAGCGCAATCTCCATGGCCGGAACCCTGATCATCTATCAGATGGCCATACGTTCCCAGGTTTCCGTCGCTGAGTATTATGCTTTTAATTCCGCGTATGGTGTGGTGCAGGGTGCCTTCGCGGCGCTGGCCACGGTGGTGGTATCGGCTGCACGGATTGAGCCTATTCTGAATATGGCCCGCCCGATCATGGAGACGAATCCGGAGA
This sequence comes from Butyrivibrio sp., assembly GCA_017443695.1. GTDB lineage: Bacteria > Bacillota > Clostridia > Lachnospirales > Lachnospiraceae > Butyrivibrio. Next base: position 2,920 of record JAFSYF010000075.1, on the reverse strand, counting down.
TATCGGAGGACAAGCCGGTGATCGAACGGCTGTCCGGCGGAATTGAGCTGAATAATGTGACATTCCGTTACAGGAATGACATGCCGGCGGTACTGGATAATATCAATCTGAAGATCCGTTCAGGACAGTATGTGGCGATTACGGGTAAGACAGGCTGCGGCAAGTCGACGCTGATGCGCATCATGCTGGGGTTTGAAGAACCTCAGAGAGGTGCGGTATACTATGATGGGAAGGACTTAAGGAACATCGATCTGAAATCCCTCCGGAGTAAGATTGGGACCGTCATGCAGAACGGGCAGCTCTTTACAGGGGATATTTATTCCAATATCGTCATCTCCGCACCACATCTGACGCTGGAGGATGCCTGGGAGGCCGCGGAGATGGCCGGGATTGCCGATGATATACGGGAAATGCCCATGAATATGTTCACGATGATATCCGAGGGCAATGGAGGGATCTCCGGTGGGCAGAAGCAGCGTCTGATGATTGCCAGGGCCGTTGCGCCGAAGCCGAAAATTCTTATGTTTGACGAGGCAACCAGTGCGTTGGATAATATTACGCAGAAGCAGGTGGCGGATGCGCTGGAGTCGCTGAAATGCACGCGCGTGGTGATCGCGCACCGCCTGTCAACGATCCGCCATTGTGACAGAATCATTGTGCTGGATGAGGGCAGGATCGTGGAGGATGGCACCTACGATGAACTGATGGCTAAAAACGGTCATTTCGCCGAACTGGTGAAACGCCAGCAGGTGGAAAAGAATCCGGAGTGAGGAAAGAAGAAAATGGAAAAGCTGCCTTTTGATCAGGTATATCTGACCACATATGACCGCATCTTCAAGATGGTCTACATCCGCCTGATGAACCGGGAGAATGCGGAGGATGTTGTGCAGGAGACCTACATCAGGGCCATGCGGGCCTACGACCGCTATGATCCGGAGCGGGCCTCGGTATACACATGGCTGTACAGGATTGCGGAGAATACCATGCTCAACTATGTCCGTGGAGAGAAAAAGTTCGCGGCTGTTCCGCTGGATGATGGGATGGAGCATGGTGCGGAGGATCAGGAGCTGCTGGCACTGACGAACGGTTCGGCGCAGGAGGCTCTGCAGATCCTGCGGCAGCTGAAGGATGATGAGAGAGAACTGCTGATGATGCGATACGGTATGGAACTGTCCTTCCGGGAGATCGGGGAGAGACTGGGGGCTTCTGAGAAAACCGTGGCGAAGAGGGCAGAGCGACTTTTGGAAAAGTGTCGAAAGATTTCTGATGAACTGTCGCTTTTCTAGTTCGGAATGTGTATATGCTTATAGAGTGGATACTAACCTGGACAGACACATGTTGGATCCGGACGAGGAGGGGACCATGGGAAAAGATATCGATCAGTTGTTCCGGGAAGCGGATTTCTGTGAAGGACACGATCATAAGGAGAGGCTGTATCAGCTGCTGTTTCAGCGTGCATCGGGGATGGAATCACTGAATGCGAATCCGCCGGAGTTGTCTCTGGCAGAACCGGAAACCGCGCCGTCGGCCTTGGTCAGGTATTTCCCTGATATGCGTGTGGACGACGAGACGCTGGATCAGGCAGCAGGCGGGGCGGATACGGTTTCGCAGATGCTGCCACTCCCCGGTGTCGATGGGACGGAGTGAAACGGGAGGAAGCAAACTGAATGAAGATGCTGTGGAGATTGAGCCGGGAGGCCATCCGGTATAAAGCACTGTACGTGATTGCAATTCTGGCAACGCTCCTGTTGACAGCAGTGAATCTGGCAGCACCAAGGGTGCTGTCGGCCATGACCGGCATTGTGAGCGGTGGGGTGAAACAGTCGGATCTGCCCCGGATCTGGACATTGACTGCCATTCTTGTGGGACTGTATCTGTCCCGCATTCTTTTTCGTTTTCTGAGCAACTACCTGGCACATAAGGCAGCCTGGTATCTGGTGGGGGATCTGCGCACCAGAACCTATGACAAGCTGGAACATATGCACATCGGTTATTTTCATGACAAGCAGACCGGTGACCTCATGAGCCGCATTGTCAATGATACCAGGGATTTTGAACTGCTCTACGCCCATATGATTCCGGAGACCATCACCAATCTGGTCACTTTCCTGGGCGTGCTTATCGTGCTGCTGACCATCAACTGGAAGCTGGCCCTGATCACCTGTGCGCCGCTTCCGCTGATTTTTCTTTCCGGTATCATTTTCTCACAGAAGGTCAGGCCCTTTTTCAAGATCTCCCAGAAGAAGATGGGAGAGCTGAGCGGCAAGCTCCAGGACAACCTGTCAGGAATTCATGAGATCCAGTCGTTCGGACGCGAGGAGTACGAAACGGAGCAGGTGGATGCCAGCAACTTCGAGCATATCCGGGCCATGCTCCAGGCATTGAAGATCAGTGCGATCTTCCACCCGACGGTGGAGTTCATTTCTTCACTGGGTACGGTTCTGGTGGTGGCTTTCGGCGGATATCTCGCATACAGAGATGGTCTTCTGGTGGAGGAGGTGGTGGCATTTCTCCTGTATCTTGGCCTGTTCTACGCACCTGTGACGGGGCTTGCCAATCTCCTGGAGAGTATGCAGCAGTCTATGGCAGGAGCGGAACGAGTCATGGCTGTGCTGGATGCACCCTGTGAGATTACGGATAAACCGGATGCCGTGACGCTGAAGGAGGTACAGGGAGATATCGTTTTTGAGCATGTGAGCTTCTCCTATGAGACGGGCGGGGTGGTGCTGGATGATGTGTCTTACCACTGCGAGCAGGGGCAGATGCTGGCACTGGTAGGCCCCACGGGCGTCGGCAAAACCACGCTCACACAGCTGATCTCCCGTTTCTATGAACCGACGGCAGGCAGGATTCTGATTGACGGACATGACCTGCGGGATGTGACGATCGAGAGCCTGCGGCAGAACATCTCCCCTGTGCT
>JAFSYF010000074.1 GCA_017443695.1 Butyrivibrio sp. | reverse complement strand
TGCGCCGCCTGATCCGGGCCAGTGAGGAGACGGCGGATCTCTGTTTTCAGGGAGAGAAACCGTTGTCAGAGATTCTGGAGGATACGGAGCAGCGTATCTTCCGGGTGACGCAGACCGGCGCATCCAGAGAGCTGGTGCCGATCCGTCAGATTGTGCTGCAATCCCTGGAGCATATCGAAAAGGCATCCAAGACCTCCGGAAATGTCACAGGTCTTGCGACGGGCCTGACGGATCTGGATTACAATACGGCAGGCCTGCAGAAGTCGGACCTGATCCTGCTGGCTGCGCGCCCCTCCATGGGTAAGAGTGCGCTGGCGCTGACCATGGCCTATAACATGGCCGTCCGTGATGATAAGCATGTGGCATTTTTCTCTCTGGAGATGTCCGCCGAGCAGCTGGTCAACCGCCTGCTGGCCATGGAGGGACCGCTGGATTCCCAGCATCTGCGCTCCGGCAACCTCTCAGAGGATGAGTGGGAACGGCTGGTGCAGGGCGCCGGCGTGATCGGCAGCTCCCACCTGATCATTGATGATACACCGGGCATCACCGTCGGTGAACTGCGTTCCAGGTGCCGTAAGTACAAGCTGGAGCATGATCTGGATCTGGTCATTATCGATTATTTACAGCTGATGGCCGGTTCCGGCACGCGCAGCTCTGACAATCGTCAGCAGGAGGTATCGGATATCTCCCGTGCGCTAAAGGCGCTTGCCAGGGAGCTGAATATTCCGGTGCTGGCGCTTTCACAGCTCTCCCGCGCGGTGGAGAGCCGCACGGATCACCGGCCGATGCTGTCGGATCTGCGTGAATCCGGAGCCATCGAGCAGGACGCGGACATTGTCATGTTTATCTACCGGGATGAATACTACAACAAGGACACGGATAAGAAGGGCATCACGGAACTCATCATCGCCAAACAGCGCAACGGCCCCATTGGAACGGTGAATCTGGCGTTCCTCCCTGAGCAGACCCGGTTCGTCAGTGCGGAGAGCGAGTACCACAAAAGATGATCATCAAGACAATAAAGAAGCATTGCTTTTCGGTTGCGCCGAAGGCTTCCGCGTGATATACTGAAAGGTAGTTTGGCGGCGTATTTGCCGCATGTATTCCACAAAGTCAGGAGGAGAGAAAATGGCAAGAAACATGAAGACCATGGACGGCAACGAAGCGGCTGCCTACGCTTCTTACGCGTACACCGAAGTCGCCGCCATGTACCCGATCACACCCTCATCCGTCATGCCTGAGCATGTCGATGAGTGGGCTACCGCTGGCAAGAAGAATATCTTCGGCCGTACGGTTCAGATCACAGAGATGCAGTCCGAGGCGGGCGCCGCGGGTGCTGTGCACGGCTCACTGGTAGCTGGTGCACTGACCAGTACCTATACGGCTTCCCAGGGTCTGCTGCTGATGATCCCCGATATCTACAAGGTCGCCGGTGAGCGCCTGCCGGGTGTGTTCAATGTATCCGCACGCTGTGTCGCCAGCCATGCCCTGAATATCTTCGGTGATCATTCCGATGTGTATGCCTGCCGTCAGACAGGTGCTGCGATGCTCTGTGATTCCAGCGTTCAGGAGGTTATGGACCTGACCCCTGTCGCTTATTGCTCCGCCATTGAAGGCCGGATCCCGTTTATCAACTTCTTCGACGGCTTCCGCACCTCCCACGAGATTCAGAAGATCGAGGTCTGGGACTATGAGGACCTCAAGGAGATGGTGAACCAGGATGCCATCGATGCATTCAAGGCGAATGCCCTGAACCCGAATCATCCCCGTCAGATGGGTTCTGCACAGAACCCGGATATCTTCTTCCAGGCACGTGAGGCCTGCAACACCGGCTATGACGAGCTGCCCGGCATTGTCCAGAAGTACATGGACAAGGTCAATGCGAAGATCGGTACGGACTATAAGCTGTTCAACTATTATGGTGCGAAGGACGCCGAGAGCGTCATCGTTGCGATGGGTTCTGTCTGCGACACCATCGAGGAGACCATCGATTACATGATGGCGAAGGGCGAGAAGGTCGGCGTGATCAAGGTTCGCCTGTTCCGTCCGTTCTCTGCCAAGGCTTTGGTGGATGTCATTCCGGATTCCGTCAAGCGCATCGCCGTGCTTGATCGCACGAAGGAGCCCGGCTCCTACAGAGAGCCGCTGGCACTGGATGTCATCGCTGCCATCAAGGGCACGAAGTTCGAGAGCGTTCCTGTTTTCTGCGGACGTTATGGCCTGGGCTCCAAGGACACCACACCGGAGCAGATCGTGGCCACCTTCCACAACACAGAGAAGGCAGAGTTCACCCTGGGTATCAACGATGATGTGACACATCTGTCACTGGATGCGGGCGCTCCGCTCATCACCACACCCGAGGGCACCACGAACTGCAAGTTCTGGGGTTTGGGTGCTGACGGTACGGTCGGTGCCAACAAGAACTCCATCAAGATCATCGGCGACAACACCGATATGTACGCACAGGCCTACTTCGATTATGATTCCAAGAAGTCTGGCGGTGTGACCATGTCTCACCTTCGTTTCGGTAAGAAGCCCATCAAGTCCACCTATCTGATTCATCAGGCGAATTTCGTGGCCTGCCATAATCCCAGCTACATCCGCAAGTTCAACATGGTGCAGGAGCTGGTGGACGGCGGTTCCTTCCTGCTGAACTGCCCGTGGACCGTGGATCAGCTTGAGACGGAGATTCCGGGCCAGGTGAAGAAGTTCATGTATGATCACAAGATCAACTTCTACATCATGAACGGCTCCAAGATCGGTGTGGAGGTTGGCATGGGACCCACCAGGATCAACACGATCCTGCAGTCCGCTTTCTTCAACATCACCAAGATCATCCCTGAAGAGGATGCCATCAAGTTCATGAAGGATGCTGCACAGAAGACCTACGGCCGTAAGGGCGAGGATGTGGTCAAGAAGAACTGGGCAGCCATCGATGCCGGCGCGGATCCCAAGAACCTGATCAAGGTGGAGATCCCGGAGAGCTGGAAGGATGCAAAGGATGAAGGCCTTGAGTTCAAGACCGCTAAGGGCAGCCGCAAGGATGTCATCGATTTCGTCAACAATATCCAGGCGAAGGTCAACTCTCAGGAGGGCAATACGCTGAAGGTCAGCGACTTCCTGCCTTATGTGGATGGCTCCACACCGTCCGGCTCCTCTGCTTATGAGAAGCGCGGTATTGCTGTCAACGTACCGAAGTGGGATCCCACAAGCTGTATCCAGTGTGGTTTCTGTTCACTGGTCTGCCCGCACGCGGCGGTTCGTATCATGGCGCTGACCCCCGACGAGGTATCCAAGGCACCGGAGGGCTTCCAGTCCAAGGATATGACCGGTATGGACGGCTACAAGTTCGCAGTGGTTGTCTCTGCGCTTGACTGCACGGGCTGCGGCTCCTGCGCCAATGTCTGCCCGGGCAACAACAAGGGCGATACCCTCAAGATGGGCGCGCTGGCGGAGAACGAGTACCAGCAGGCCTTCTTCGATTATGCTGTGACCCTGCCTGTGAAGGAAGAGGTCATCGACAAGTTCAAGGAATCCACCATCAAGGGTTCCCAGTTCAAGCAGCCGCTGCTCGAGTTCTCGGGCGCATGCGCAGGCTGCGGCGAGACACCTTATGTGAAGCTCGTGACACAGCTCTTTGGCGACAGGATGTATGTGGCCAATGCGACAGGTTGTACCTCCATCTGGGGCAACAGCTCACCGTCCACCCCTTACACGGTCAATGCCAAGGGTCAGGGTCCTGCATGGGACAACTCCCTGTTCGAGGACAATGCAGAGTTCGGTATGGGTATGTCCCTGGCACAGCAGGCGCTGCGTGACGCACTGAAGGAGCAGGTCGAGAAGATCGTCGAAACCGGCTCTGCGGATGCGAAGGCAGCGGCGCAGGAGTGGCTGGATACCTTCAATGTCGGTGCAACCAACGGTGCGGCATCTGATAAGCTGGTAGCAGCGCTGTCTGGTGACAGCAGTGATGCGGCCAAGTATATCGTCAAGAACAAGGATTTCCTGGCCAAGAAGAGTCAGTGGATCTTCGGTGGTGACGGATGGGCTTTCGATATCGGCTTCGGCGGTCTGGATCATGTGCTGGCTTCCGGCAGAGATGTCAACGTCCTCGTTGTGAACACCGAGGTGTATTCCAACACCGGCGGTCAGTCCTCCAAGGCAACACCTACCGGCGCGGTGGCACAGTTCGCTGCAGGCGGTAAGGAGATCAAGCAGAAGGATCTGGCTTCCATGGCGATGAGCTACGGCTACGTCTATGTGGCACAGATCGCCATGGGTGCGGATAAGAACCAGACACTCAAGGCCATTGCCGAAGCGGAAGCTTATCCGGGACCGTCCTTGATCATCGCATACGCGCCTTGCATCAATCATGGTATCAAGGTTGGTATGTCCAAAGTTCAGGATGAGGAGAAGCTGGCTGTGGATGCAGGATACTGGCATCTGTTCCGGTTCAATCCGGCTGCGGATAAGAAGTTCACGCTGGATTCCACGACCCCGACCAAGGGCTATCAGGAATTCCTGGATGGCGAGGTACGTTATATGTCCTTGCGCAAGGCCAATCCGGACAATGCCGAGAAGCTCTATGCCAAGTCGGCAGAGAACGCCAAACAGCGCTTCGATTACCTGCAGAAGCTCATCGACCTGTACGCGGGTTGAAAGGCGTCCGAATAAGAAAGCGAGAGAGGCATCCCGTAAGGGATGCCTCTTTTTGAAATCAGAAAATTATCAGAGACCCGCCAGATTGGCCAGGGCGTTGTGGGCGATGACGGTGCTGAGGTGCTCAGATAAAAAGGCATGATCCTTCGGCAGACTGGTATCGGCGTTGCCGTATTCGGAAAGCAGAGAGAAGAGACGCCGGTTGTCTGCCGGGGAAAGTTTCTCCGGGGATAGCAGCAGATAGTAACGGCCGCTCCCCTGATCCTTGAACAGGGCACTGGGACATGAAAGCTCTCGCCCGGCCATCTGGGCCAGGCCGATGATGTCACGCATTGTGGCAAAGGACCAGAGTAGCAAGCCACCTGCAGGTGTGGGGAAGGGCTGATCGGACTGATGATCCCTGCGGGCGGCTGCCAGTGCGGAGATCTGTCCGTGTCCGCCCCTGCCGGATGCGGCCTTGCTGGCTGAGGGCAGTACGGGGAAATCTCCCTGCTGGAGCCTGCGGAACAGGTCAGCGACATCGTCCTGGTCGTTGTTTACGCTGTCCGGCTCAGGAGTGGCATTCTGGACAGAGGGCGCATAGCTGGCAAACCGGGTATCCATCTCCTCCGGATCCTCCACCTGGGTAATGATGAGAACGATGCACTCTGCATTGATCGGCACCGCTTCAATCATCAGCGGAATATCATCCGCCTCAATATGGAGCTCCGCCCAGGCCTCCTTGACGACATCATCAAAAAGCTCACGTGCCTTATCGGTCCCATAGGCCAGCTCACTGATATGGATATCCCGTTCTCTGATATCATCGGCATCCAGCGTGCAGCGAACCTGCACCTCGTTGATCCGCTCAATCTTCATAGATCACTCCTTTTCTGCGACATAGGATGCGTATTTCATGCACCTACTATAGATGATGGACATGATTCCGTCAAGGCTCGTGCGATACGCTCTGCGCCGCGGCCATCGGAGAGACGGTGACCTTGTTCAGAAAGGCTGTTCCGTGCTGCGGGATCGCCGGTCAGTTTCATCATCGCCTGCAGCAGGGCTTCATCGGATGAGACACAGGGGGCACCAAGGGTATCACCCATCTCCTGCGCAAAGGTTGTCTCCCAATCAGAGCCCGGACGTATGATGAGCGGCAGGCCCAATGCACAGAGCTCGTAGAGTGTATTGCCTGCGCCAGTGATGGCCAGGTCGCAGGAGAGCATCAGCGCTGCCATTTCTGTCACATTCTGAAACAGGCGGAGCCGGGGAAGCTGCATGGCCAGCGATTCATAGGGAGAGCGGTCCTCCATGCTGCCGATGACAGTGCAGAGCTCCACCTCCGGCAGAAGATGATCGGCCATGATCCTGTCAAGCAGCGCAAGCTTCCAACCGTATCGGTCTGTGGCACCACTGGTCAGCAGAACGCGGTGGACGGTGGAATGAACATGGTAATCCCGATCCCGGAATTCATGGCGAAGCGGCGCATAGGATGGCCCAAGCAGAGACTGTGGGACACCACTGTATCGCAGGGGATCCGGCGCGGGGTCATAATTCACCACGAGATCGACAAGCGCCGGCTCAGTGTAATCAATGCGGCCCAGATCATCGAAGGCCGCCAGCCGCGCGCCCGGGTAGTTCGCCCGAAGCCTGCGGTAATACGCTGTATCCGCATCATAGGAGTCCACAAAGATCCAGACATCCGTGCCGGAGGGCTGTCCCAGATGCCCCTCCCAGCCAAAATGCGGCAATTCACCGGCAATGGTGCGACAGCGTATCACGTGACCGGAGGCAACGTGTTCGTTGGCCTCGGCGATGAAACAGACGGATGATGACATCAGGCAAAATCCCCTTCCCGGAGCGGCTCACCATAGGAGAGATCCCGCGTCGCTTTTTTACCGAGGATCTCCTCATAACGAACAGGGGGGAGTCCCTGCCCGGGACGGATGGAGCGGATGTTGTCCTGGGTCAGGGGAGTTCCGGCCGGGATGTCCGCAGTGATGAACAGGGAACGTGCGCCGACAGCGCGTTCATGCTCCTGTGCAGGCGTCAGTCGGTATTCGGCATTTCCCAGGGCTGCTTCAGCGTGGCGGACCTCCTGGACCAGACTGGCGAATTCTTCTGGCTCCAGAGAGAAGGAACCATCCGGGCCGCCGTCAGCCCGCCGCAGGGTGAGATGCTTCTCGATCATACAGGCCCCAAGTGTCGCGGCCATGACAGGCACCGTCCAGCCGGGTGTATGGTCCGAGAGCCCGAAGAGACAGTCATATTCCGCACCCAGACCGGGCATCATCCGCAGATTGACAGCGGAATAGGGTGTCGGATAGGCGGAGGTACACTTGAGCAGGATGATCTGGTCATTTCCCTCGGCCCGGATGGCATCCACCGCGAGACGGATATCGGAAGGACGTGCAATGCCTGTCGCCAGGATCACGGGCCTGCCGGTTCTGGCGCAGAGACGGATCAGCGGGATGTCAGTGATCTCATAAGAAGCAATCTTGTAGGCAGGGGCATCCAGGGACTGCAGCAGAGCGACCGCTGTCGGATCAAAGGGAGAAGAGAAACAGATGAGACCTCTGGATGCTGCATGCTCAAACAGTGGTGCCATCCATTCGAAGGGCGTTTCAGCGGAACGATAGAGCTCATATTCGGTCATCCCGTCCCAGATGGAGCCCTCTGTACCGGCTCTGAACCAGGGCTTGTCACAGGGAATGGTCAGTGTATCGGCGGTGTAGGTCTGGAGCTTCACGGCATCCGCACCGGCGTCGGCTGCCGCATCGATAATGGATCTGGCGCGTTCGAGGCTGCCCAGATGATTGCCACTGAGCTCCGCGACGATGAGTGCCGGCTGTCCGGATCCGATCAGACGATTCTGAATGCGTAACGGTTGAACAGGCTGAGGATTCATGGCTGCCTCCAATGCTGCTTCATCATATATTCTTCGTTGGACCAGGCTTCCCTCGCGGTATAGAGGGTTCCGTCGGCCTGCCGGACATAGACCGGCGGGAAATAGTGTATGAACAATGGCGCGAGGCACATGGTGTAGCCACCTGCCAGATCGTAGATGACCTGATCGCCGATCTCCAGTGCCGGTGCGTCTGCCTCATCAAACAGGCGGTCATACTCCATACAGGTGGAGCCGCAGATCATCTGATGCGGATGGTGAGGTCTGGCAGAACTGTCTTTCTCTTCAAAAAAAGACAGATGATGCGGATAAACCCGGCGTGTGACCTGCGGGTTTAGGTACAGGCGGCTGCCATCGGTGACGATATATCGGTGCCCTCGGATCTCCTTGACATCCAGCACGGAGGTGACAAGTTTCATGGATGATGAGATCAGGGAGATACCGGGCTCCATGATGAGCTTCGTCCCTGCCGGATCGAAACCTTCCCGCAGTGCGGAGCAGATCGCCGGAATATAATCCCGGAGGGATGGCTTACCCGGAACGCCGCCATAGTAACCACCGCCCATATCCACGTAGTCAAGTTCCAGATCATATTGTTCCGCAATCCGCACGGCCGCCGCAGCCAGTCCGGCGTACCACGCAACGGAACGGGATTTGGTGGATTGGTGCAGATGGAGACCGGCGATACGTACCTGCGGACAGCTGCGCAGTTCTTCGAGGGCGAGAGCGAGATGGCCGTCTTCATAGCTGTAACCGAAGCGGGAGCCCTCCTCATCGGCGAGAACCACCGGTTCTGTCTGGTTAGACGAGGATGCCGGGATACAGGACATGACGGTCGTGCTGTCCAGGTTGACACGGATTCCCACGGAACAGGGGAAATCTGCCTCGCGAAGCCATGCGATCTCCTGGCTGGAATCCAGATTGACGATACCTCCGCCCTGAAGGATACGGAAGAATGCTGCGCGATCCTTGATCGGGCCGTTGTAAATCATCCGCTTGCAGGAGAAACCAAGTTGCTCTGCCAGTTCGATCTCCTCAACGGAGACCACCTCAGCAGCAAAGCCGGCAGGATGCGCGCAGAGCCGGTGAAGCAGCCATGGCAGTGCGTTGGTTTTGACGGAGTAGGCGGGCAGCACATGATTGCCCCAGTGCGCATGGAGTGCAGATGTGAACTGATCCAGATCGTCGATCAGAACAGCCTCATCGATCAGGTAGTAGGGGGTCCGGGGCTGGTTCATGGGTTCGCCCCCCTGCGTGCATTTATCCCATGAGGATGGAGCAGTCGGAATTTATCCTCGGCGATCCGCCAGTCCTCCTCGGTGTCGATGTCCTGTACGGCCCGTTCAGACAGAATGAAGGGATAGAGATCTTCGACATCTGTGGTTTCTCCCCGGAAGAAAGCATCCGTCCTGCAGGCATAGAACTGACCGGCATCGTGGTACTGTGTCTCCAGATCCTGAGAACGGGTGGAGGTATATTCCGGGTGCAGACGGATGAGGTGATCCGCGCGGAGAACGAAGCTGCGCTGCGGCGGGTAGCTGAATGGAACAACACTCATGACAGACTCGTGCTGATCCAGCAGTGCCATGGCCTCGGCGAGCTGCGAGGCCTCCAGCATCGGCGCCGTCGGGTAGATGCAGCAGAATCGGTCGAAATGCCGGCCCAGCTGTTTCTCATATTGTGTCAGCACTTCAGCGATCACCTGATCGGTTGTCGCATAGTCACCGGAGGTTTCGGCACTGCGGAAGAAGGGCACGCCCGCGCCATATTCCCTGGCGATCCGGGCGATCTCCTCATCGTCTGTGGAGACACAGACCTCGGTAAAGACGTCTGCGGACAGCGCCGCCTGGATCGGATAGGCGATGATCGGCTGCCCGGCAAACGGGCGGATATTCTTGCGGGGGATGCGCTTGCTTCCGCCGCGGGCCGTAATCAGTGCCAGGGATGTCGGGTTTGTCATAGGTATGCCTCCTGGGAGGATTCTATAAGGAAAGAATTGCGTATGAAACGGTTCAGCCGTTCTGTACAACCGGGGGCGATCTCCTCACAGATATAGCATCCGCGGTCCATCAGATCGTGTCCCTCATGAACGGGTGTCAGTATCTGACCTGGCTGCAGTGTGCAGTCATAATGCACCAGTCCGGGCAGCTGTCTCAGATCCTGAGGGGATGGTATGGCACGGACGATCCCGGCGGGAAGATCAAAATAACGGATCTCCAGCGGCCGGACGTTGTTGACATCAAAATGCCAGGGCAGCGCAAGTTCCGGGACCGCACATTTCATGTATTCGGTGATAAAATCGCACCCTGATGCCATGGGTGTGAAGAGATCGTGCAGGTGATGACCGGAGGGCCGGGCGGAGAGTTCGATCAGAAATGGCCGGGAAGACAGGAGATTCTGTTCATCTGCCAGTACGTCCGCATGCACCGGACAGGTGGAGAGGCCCAGTATCTGTCCTGCCTGCGTCATCAGATCGCGGATGGCGGCGAGGAGACGGTCGGTTTCCTGCGATGCGCCCGGAACGACAGCACGGTATCCGACACACTGACAATAGGGAGGCGGGGTCTGTCGCTTCTGCCGCAGCAGGATCAGATGGAAACGGCCATTTTCATAAACACCATCAACACCGTACTCCATCCCTGTCACACAGGTCTCAGCGATGTAATCCTCGGTCAGCGGACTCTGGTCCTCCGCCCACAGCGCGGCGGCCGCTTCCGCCTCCGTCTCACAGCGTCGTACGCCACGGCTGCCTGCGCCGTAACGGGGTTTGATGATCAGCGGATAGCGATTTGGGTCCTTCATTTCAGCAGGTAACGCTGTGGTGCCCGTTTGTAGTAACGTCAGCTGCGCATCCCGGAGTCCGGCTTCGGCCAGAGCGAGATGAAAACGGCATTTATCGGTGACGAGCGCAGCGGCGTCAGCGGAGACGCCAGAGAGGTGGAAATGGTTGTTCACAGCGCCGGCGGTTGTCAGGATCCGGCCGACAGGAACAGGAATCACTACCGAGGGGATCAGCTGTTCTTTTTCCAAAGACAGGCATACCTGCTCCGCATACCGCAGGTCGGTGACCAGTTGATGATCTGCCGCACTCAGACCCGGTGCTGCAGGGTTTGCGTCCATCGCGACCGTGCAGAAACCGAGCGTCTGTGCCTGCTTGATGGCATAAACCGCTTCAGCACTGGCGCCAATGGCAACGGCGACTCTTTTTTTGTTTGCGCTCATAGCTTCATTATACCAATATTCATTTTTTTTTCTATATAAAATAAAAAAGACTGGCATTTTGGAAAAACATCGTGTATAATATCATTTGTTGGGGCCATGGCGCAGTTGGGAGCGCGCCTGCATGGCATGCAGGAGGTCGCGAGTTCAAGTCTCGTTGGCTCCACGCTAAAGCTCGCGGCACAGAATGTGAACGCGGGCTTTTTCATTACCGGAATCTGAGAGGAATGCGCATGACCGCAGAAGAAGAGCTTCGTTGGTATAAAACGCACGATCAGTATACGGGCTGTCTGAATACGACAGTACTGCCGGAGTTTGGTCACGCTCTGCTTGGGAAGCCGCTGGTCTGTGCGGTGATGAATGTCGATGATTTCAATTATTACAATGATGTGCTTGGCCGCGAATATGGAGACAAGGTGCTGGCCAGGGTCGGACAGGCGCTGATCGAGCATTTCGGGGAGAATTGTGTTTTTTCCCTGGGCGGCGATGAGTTTGAGGTACTGTTTGTCGGTGAGACAGAGGAGTTCCTGCGGATTCATAACGAACTGGAGCAGGCGCTGCGCAACCGGTATGAGGTCGAGGGCAAGCGCGTCTCCCTGACTGTCAGTACCGGCTATATCTACGGTACACCGCAGACGGGAGAGGAGGAGCGGCAGTTCTCCTGGATGGCGGCCAGACAGATGTTTGAGGCCAAGCGGCAGGGTAAGATGCGCTGCGTCGGTCAGGCGTATGACGAGGATTATTTCTACAAAGGAAATAAGGGGAAGCTGAGGGTATTCAGAAGCGATGAGCTGGATTCCCTGACCGGTCTGCTGAATCTGATCGCATTTCGCGAGCGGGGCCGCAAAGCCATCCGGCTTGCGGAGGCATCAGAAGGTGACAATGTGGTGCTCTTTCTCAACATTGTCAATTTCAAGCGATTTAATGAAAAATACGGCTTCGAGGAGGGGGATGCGCTGCTGCAGCGCTTTGCACGGGATCTGCAGGAGATGTTTGAGGGCGACCTGGTGGCGCGGTTTGCGGAGGATCATTTCTGTGTCGTAACAGCCAGAGATGGTGTGGAGAATGCGGTGGAGATGCTCCGGGACAATTTGCGCAGCAATCCCCGGCACAGCATTGTTTCCCTCCATGCGGGTGCTTATCTGCTCACCGGCGGGGAACGCATCATTGAGGCCTGTGACCGTGCTCGTATCGCCTCTGAGAGCATACCGGCGCATGCCGGTGAGTGCATCCGGTTCTATGATGAGGTCATGGACCGTATGCTGACCCGCCAGAAATACATCGTCGAGAATCTGGACACCGCACTGGAACAGGGGTACGTGCAGGTATATCTGCAGCCGGTAATCCGTGCGATGAGCGGGGAGATGTGCGGTGCAGAGGCGCTGGCCAGGTGGGTGGATCCAGAGTATGGACTGCTGCCGCCGTTTGCCTTCATCAGTACCCTAGAGGAGAACCATCTGATTCACAAACTGGATGCCTATATCATCAGGGAAGTCTGCCGGTTGTACAGAGAGCGGACGGATGCCGGTGAATATGTGATCCCGATTTCCTTCAATCTCTCCAGACTGGATTTTGAACTCTGCAATATGGTGGAGATCGTGGAGAACGCGGTGAAGGAGTTCGATGTACCAAGAGAGATGGTACATGTTGAAATCACAGAGAGCATCCTGAACGATGATGAGAACTATATCCGCACGGGCACCGATGAACTGCACAGGCTGGGGTATCAGCTGTGGATGGATGATTTCGGGAGCGGGTACTCTTCCCTGAATGTGCTGAAGGAATATGATTTTGACGAACTGAAGATCGATATGAAGTTCCTGAGCTCCTTCAATGATAAATCCAGGAAAATCATCACCTCCGTCATTGATATGGCTAAGAAGTTGGGAATACAGACGCTGGCAGAGGGCGTGGAGACGGAGGAACAGGCGGCCTTCCTGACCCAGGTGGGTTGTGAGAAGCTGCAGGGATACTATTTTGGTCGGCCGGAGCCGGCGGCGGAGCTGATGGACAGTGTGGCCCGCGGGCGTTTCGTCCAGGAATCCGTGGATACCGCCATCTACCGGGATGAAATCGGTAAGGTCAATCTCATTGATGAGCATTCGATGGCCATCCTCGAATACTGTCCGCACGAATTCAGATTCCTGTTTGCCAACGATGCTTTCAGGGAGACACTGAAAACCCTGGGGACGGGATCTGTGGAACAGGCGGAGGAAAATCTCAACAGCAGAAGTTTCCCGCTGACCAGGCTGTTCAACAATTATGCCCAGAAGCTGGCGGTATCCCGCGGTGCCGAGCGGTTGAATTTCGTGGACAACGGCAATATCTGCACACTGCTGGGACGTATCGTGGCACATCGGCATGAACGGATTGCGGTACAGATCTTCCTCATCAATCTTTCACAGGCTAAGGACAACCAGCGCAGTACGCTGATGGATGAGACCCTGCGCGCCCTCTATACGGTGTTTGATGAGGTCTATCTGGATGATCTCGAGGATGATACAGAGATGGCGCTCTTCGTAAACGGCGATGAGGAATCTATCGGCAGGAAGACGCAGAGCCTGAAACAGATCTATCAGGATTACGCCGCAAAGGAAATCCACCCGGAGGATCGTGCAGCCTATATGGCCTTCACGGATCTGGATACGGTGATGGAACGACTTGACCACACCACGAAAGGCTTTATGTACGAATACTTCCGCACGAAAGAGAACGGGGAGTTTGTCCGGAAGCTCCATACGATTATCCGTAACCGCAGGGATGACGATCATCGATTCATTATATCTGTACGTGATGCGTAAGAAATCCGTCCTTCATCCTTTTCGACATCTGGCGATTCTGATCGTGGCAGCAGGGCTGTTGACGGGCTCCTGCGGCTGCTTCTATGAGACCTCTGAGGAAGTCATATATCCGGCCACGGCACCAAATGTGTCTGTCAGCAGAGAATCCGAGTCATCTACACATCGGACAGAAACTGCTACCCCGAAGACTGCGGAAACAGAGGAAAAGAAAACGACAGAGGAACAGTCTGCTGAGTCCCGCTGCCGAAAGCTGCTTGCGCAGATGACAATGGAGGATCAGGTGGCGCAGCTGCTGATGCCGGAGATCCGCAAGTGGGATGTCGGTGATGGACAGGGGGAGCAGCCGGTGACGGTACTTCCGGAGGCGGTGGCGTCTCTTCTGTCGGCGTATGACTTCGGCGGTGTTATTTTGTTTGCGGAGAACTGCAGGGATACCGGGCAGCTTGTGACATTAACAGATGCGTTACAGCAGGCAGGCGCAGCGAAACAGGGCATCGGCCTGTGGATCGCAACAGATCAGGAGGGCGGTTCTGTCACCCGCCTATCCCAGGGCACGCAGCTCATCGGCAACATGGCTCTGGGGGCCATCGGTTCTGAAGAGGCCGCAGAACAGGCGGGGGAGATCACCGGCAGAGAGCTTTCGGCGCTGGGGATCGGTCTTGATCTGGCACCGGTGCTTGATGTGAACAGCAATCCGGCCAATCCTGTGA
>JAFSYF010000008.1 GCA_017443695.1 Butyrivibrio sp. | reverse complement strand
TGCCTCCCCGACGCCGAACCACATAAGGAACAACGTGATGAAGCCGATGGCCGGAATAAACCGGAAGAAATTCAGCAGCGGCTCCAGAAGCCAGCGTGCGATACGGAAACGGCCGATGAGGAGTCCCACCGGCACGGCAATGAGGATCGCGCGGCACCAGCCCACCAGGATCCGCCACAGGCTGATCCTGAGATCCTCCGCCAGCCTCCCGGTACGGATGAGTTCTCCCAGGCCGCTCAGTGTCCTGAGCGGGCCCGGGAGGAAATCCGGGGAGGTGAAATGTGCTGCCACCGACCAGAGGATCACCAACAGGATCCAGGTGACGATACCGCTTTTTTCCAAAAACCGGATCAGCTTCTGCTGCATTGTCCTATCCCCCTCCTGAAATCTATCGCCCCTTACTCGACCTCTGCGATCTCTGCATCCGGCAGGGCCTTACGCAGTACCTCTGTGTTGGTGAAATACTTCAGATCGAGGCTGTTCTCATAGTAACCGTTGTCCTTCATCCACTGATCCAGATCCTTCAGATCCCGCACCAGGTCCGCCGCGTAATCCAGCGTCAGCGTCGTTCCGTGCAGGGCATCCTCCGCCATGGCCTGCTCCATCCCGGTGGCAGCGACGATGTCCGCAACCGCGGTATCGAAGTTGGCGCCGATGAAATCGTAGGTCTCCTGGGTCGCCTGCAGATAACGGACCAGTCCCTCCGTGTCCTTATCGATCTGGGTCTGGGTCGTCACATAGAGGCTGTTCTGGAATACCCCCAGGTCATTCTGTGTCAGGATCTCCTCAAACCCGTACTCCGCGTACTTGCTCTTGTTGGCAACGCCTGCCCAGATGGCATCCACATCGCCGCGCTCCGCCAGTGCCAGACCGGCACCGCCCTCCACCGGGAGGATCGTCACCTCATCCAGACCGATGCCGTTCTGATCCAGCATTACCTTATTGAAATACTCGATGACCGTGCCCTTGCTGATGCCGATGGTCTTGCCGCGCAGCTCTGCGGCGGAGGACACATTGTCAGGATTCGCATAGAGGGACATGGTCGCTGTCTTCTCCAGCCGGGCAAAGAACCGCAGATCCGACTTGGAGGGATCCGCCAGATTGCCCAGGCGGTTGAAGCCGCCGAAGTCCGCCACATAACCCAGGTCCACCTGACCCAGCTCGATGGCATTCACGGTCTCGATCCCGGAGGAGAACTCCGCCGGTACGACCACCAGGTTGTGCTTCGCGTAGATCCCTTCCTTCTCCGCCACGATGGAAACCAGATGGGGGGTACGGTTCGTCGAGACGCCGACACGCAGGGTGATGGGCGCTGCTGTATCTGTTCCTGCCGCACTGGCTGTGGATGTGGCCACAGGCTGGCTGCCGCAGCCGGTCAGAGCCATTGTTGTCAGTGCCAGGGTTGCTGTCAGTGTTTTCCAGAAATTCTTTTTCATAATGATTCCTCCTGTTTGAAACTTATTTTCAATTCCTGGCATCAGATTACCAATGCTTCGGGGGAATCGCAACAGATAAAACTGAAATCGTTATCATGCAGATAGCTTATTCGCGATCCTCTTTCAGTGCTTATATTCCGGGCATTATTTGTTTCATTTCGGTATTCTGACCAAAATATCTGCAATGAAGAATGATGAAATTGGTATATTTTCTGATATCGTTTTCAAACAAAGTTCCAACGTTTCCCGGATGTTTATTCAATGAATGAGCAGATAAGGATAGATGGCGGCGAGATCGCTCACCGGCTTGAGGCCCGCGCCCATGGTGCGGATAAGGGCTGATTGATCCGCCAGCAGTTCTTCCGGGGTGCCGGATGCAGCAAGCTCCCCCTCATCCAGGAGGATCAGCCGGTCCGCCATGGAGAAGCTGGCCGCCAGGTCATGGCTGCTGACGAGGATGCCCTTGCCGGCATCGGCCAGGGTCCGGAGGATCCGTGCGATGTGCAGGCGGTGTTCCATATCCAGCGCGGCCTCCGGCTCATCCAGCAGCAGGAAATCCGCGTCCTGGGCGATGACCATCGCCAGGAAGGCCAGGCGGCGCTCCCCGCCGGACAGCTCCGAAACCATCCGGTGCCTCAGCGGCCCCAGCCCCGTCTGCGCCAGCGCCGCCTCGACGGCGGCCGTATCCTTCTCCGCTGAAGTCCCGGACAGACCGAGGCCCACCGGGCGCTGCCTGGAGAAGCGGCCGTGCCGGACCAGGGTCTCCACCTGCATCTGCGGCGCGGTGGTCTCCTGGGGCAGCCAGGCGATCCTGCAGGCCCGCTCCCGGGCAGCAAGGGCACGGAGCGGCTGCCCGCCCACCCATATCTCGCCGGTATAGGGCAACAGCCCGGCCAGGGTCCGGATAAGGGTGGACTTGCCGCTGCCGTTCCGCCCCAGGAGAACCGTGATCTGGCCTGTGGGAAACCGGAGTTCTCCCGGCAGCCGAAGAAAGAACTCCCTGTTGGAAGCCAGTTCACTGTGGAAATGCCCCCTCCCTTCGGTCGGCGGCCGGTCGTCGCGGCGATTCCATGCCGTCTTCGACGGGCGCCGCTCCTCACCAGAAGCCAGTTCCCTACAGCGGATGCCCTCTGTCCATTCTTCTCTCTGCATCCTCACACCCCCAGACGCTTGCCCCGCCGGATCAGGAGCCAGAGGAAGAAGGGAGCGCCAAGAATGGAGAGCAACAGTCCCACCGGCAGCTCGTAGGGCCAGGCGATGGTCCGCGCCAGTACATCACACAACAGGAGGAAGCTCCCGCCGTAGAGGAAGCAGGCCGCAAACGCATGCCTGGTCTCCCGGATCCCGGCGATCCGCAGCAGATTCGGCACGATGAGTCCCACAAAGGAGATCAGCCCGCAGATCCCCACGGCCGCGGACGCCAGTGCCGTCGCCGCGCAGATGGCCAATACCCTGGTCCGCCGCACCTCCAGCCCCAGTCCGTGGGCGGTCTCATCCCCCAGAGCGAAGAGATCCATCCCCCGGGCCAGAAGCAGCGTCAGGATGCAGCCCGCAAGCATCACCGGTACCGCTACGGCGAGCTGCCGCCAGGTGGCCAGAGAGAGGCCACCCAGGGTAAAGGAGAGGCG
>JAFSYF010000073.1 GCA_017443695.1 Butyrivibrio sp. | reverse complement strand
CCCGTGTCTGCTGAAGCATGATCTCTGAGAGCCACACATGGTAGGGCGTCGGGTCCTCCCTCCAGGGCAGCACCCTCCGGTTCTTCTCATACCATGTGAGCAATCTCCCGATCCGCTCTTTCACAACTTTCTTACTCCTCTGTGCTCCGCATCGGGCAGGCGCTGCAGCCGCCCGTCTGGAAGGTCACATTCTCCGCATGGAGGTCCATCGGCGTTGTCAACAGGCACACCGCCTGCGCCGCAATCCCCTCCCCGCGTCCGGTGAAGCCCAGCCCCTCCTCCGTTGTCGCCTTGACACTGACCTGTGACAGCTCCAGCTCCAGGGCATCGGCGATCCTGCGCCGCATCTCTTCAATGTAGGGTCTGAGCTTCGGTGCCTGGGCGATCACCGTGGCATCAATGTTCTCGATCAGAAAATGTTCCTCCCGCAGCCGCTCTCCGACCTGACGCAGCAGCACCAGTGAATCCGCCCCTTCATAGGCCGGATCGCTGTCCGGAAACAGCACTCCGATATCGCCCAGCGCCGCCGCCCCCAGCAGCGCATCGCTGATGGCATGCAGCAGAACATCCGCATCCGAATGTCCCAGCAGTCCCTTCTCATAGGGGATCTCCACCCCGCCGAGGACGAGCCTGCGCCCCTCCGTCAGCCGGTGTACATCATATCCCGTTCCGATATGCATCCTTTCTCTCCTTTCCTTGTCCGGCTCTTTGCATTGAAAACGGACGGTCGTGTTCCGCACAACCGCCCGTCTACATGCATCACCCGTATTTCTTCAAGCCATCAGCGGCAACTGTTCCAGACCGTGGCATACCTCCTGCTTCACCGTCTCCGGATCGGACTGCAGCGAGTAAGCGACCTCCGTATAGAAGAGCTTCTCCGCAATCGTCAGGTATTTCTCATCCACCATGGCGAACTTCTTGCCTTCCATCTCTCTTGTGGCCTTAAGCTTGCGCAGGGTCTTGATCAGGCCCATCATCTCCTCCGACAGATTACGCCGGATCACCTCTACAATGACCCCCTCCGCCTTCTTACCTGACGGGATGTCCATGACCTCCAGCTCTTCCAGACTGTCGATCAGTGCCCTGGCCACCTTGGCGTCAATTGCCTCGCGCATGCGCTCCTCGGCGCCCTCCACTGGGACATACAGCACCCCCTTCGAATCTACGCTGGCCTCCATCACATAATACAGTTTTTCTTTGCCCCTCTCCAGGAAAGAAGGCACCGTGATATCCACCACCTCACACAGGCCGTGATTCCCATACACCACATGGTCACCCTTGCTTAACACTCGCCACCTTCCTTTCCCAGACTGATTTTTAATAAGCAAAATGATTAAATAGACTCACAAAACCTCGTATACATGAAGCCCGTGTCCTCACTGAATTTGTGCAGGGCGTCACCAAACAGCGCCATATAGGCATCCTCCTTATACTGCGCCTCATGGCTCAGGAACAGGATCACCTGCCCGCTCTTCAGATCCCACTCCATATCCGTCTTGGGATCCAGCGCATCGATGTCCTTGAAGGAAACGCCATACTTCTCCTTGCAGAAGCTGTCGCGGTTGTCCATCTCCGCAGCGAAGCTGATGATCTGATGTTTGAATTTGGCCATCGCGTCGAACTGCTGCAGTACAATGTACTCCGCAACATTTAACGAGGTGATCTCATATCCGCACAGTCTCATATCGCTGATGATCGGCGCAAAATCGATCTTCGCAGCCATGAACGGATCCACCTTGTGCTCGCCGCAACCGAATACCGCATCGTATAAGCTCTGATTCATAATGGGAAACCTCCTGTCATACGACAATATTATATCACAGCCACATTTGAAATTCACGCTTCTGCTCGTAAAAAAACTCTAAACAATCCTATGCCTGATGCTGTAAAATCGACGGTCGACCCCTGGAGCCTCGTATTGGCCAATATACCGCGAACATGAGCATCAAACCATCTAATTACTTTGTAATCCATACACCCTTACAGTACCATCGGCTCTCCTGAGCAGGAAATAGTCCCCGTAGGTCTCCACGTCCTGCGCCTCACCGAGCTTCTGAACCACCTGCAGGGTATCATCCAACACCAGGGCCTGGCCGTCCCGGATCACCACAGCGTAGTCCCCGACGAAGGAGGATGCCCGGTCGTATCCGTCCTCCCCAGCCACCGTCACCCCTGTCAGATGGTCCACGTACTGCCACTGCTGCCCGTCCCGTACCGGCCAGAGCCGGTATTCGCTCATTATGATCTCATCGTGCACCGCCAGGGGCTGCAGTTCCTGCGCATCCTCTGCCGGTGTTTCCACGAGTGCTACACCGTTCAGGTAGTGCCATACCTCACGTCCGTCCACAACAGCGAGATACCCGCCGTCTCCGTAACACACCTGCACGTAGCTGTTGATCTCCAGCTCCCCCGCCGGCATGGTCACCAGCTGCCCCGTCTCCGTCAGGGTGTAGCGCTGGATGGCGGAGGCTTCTGTGGCGGAGGTATCCCAGGCCTCCGCGCTGATCAGCGTCTCCTCCTCCGGCAGCAGCGTCCCCGCGGCATCATACCGCACAACCCGGCGTGAACCGTCCGGCTGCAGCTCCAGCACACCATAGGACGCCCCCTCGACACTCACATCCTCATCTCCCTCGTAGCGCAGCTCTCCCTGGGCGT
Organism: Butyrivibrio sp.; assembly: GCA_017443695.1. Taxonomy (GTDB): domain Bacteria; phylum Bacillota; class Clostridia; order Lachnospirales; family Lachnospiraceae; genus Butyrivibrio. Next base: position 4,598 of record JAFSYF010000073.1, on the reverse strand, counting down.
TGTAGACGTAATGATGGGCTCCATCGTAGAAGATCATCAGGCCCGTCCGGGAGATCCCACCCAAACCGCCGTGGACGAAGGGAACGAGTTCCTTACCGGTGGCTGCCTCCACGGCGCCCCAGCCCCCATCCTCCTTACAGAAGGGCAGGATCCCCGCATAGCCGCGATCCAGTTCCGCGGCGTCACGCGCCGCCCTGATCTCCGCAAGCGGCCCCTGTTCCTGTGTGTTCCCTGCCCCGCATCCAACAGGCAGAAGCGCCGCAGAGAGCACGATACTCCCTGCGGCGATCCATTTGCTGCACGATGTCAGCATCTTTTTGATAAACATATCAGCTGTTCTCATTCACGAAGATCTGTACACGGCTCTGGATGATGCCTGCCACCTCCGCGGCAGTCTTCTGCCCGCTGAAGTAGGCGCCCGCCTCCTCCGTGACAATATTCATGATACTCTCGTTGTAGTTGCCCACGGAATCCATCGTATTGATGTAATCCAGTACCTCCTGCACCTCAGCGGCATTCAGCGGATCCATCTGGATCTCCATATCCCCGATATGCCACATCTCATCGTACTCGACCTCCTGACCGTTTGCGTTCAGGTAGAAGGGCTTGCGCTGTGCCAGCTCGCACAGCTTCTCCATCCGGGTCATCTCCACCGGCCAGTAACCATCCACCGTGCTCTGGAACTCCTGCCCCAGGAAGATCCGGACGAACTCCCAGCAGCCGTCCTTGACCTTGGAGGTATCGCTGATGGCCAGCCGCAGGCCCGGGTAAACGGAGGCACCGCTTCCTGTCTGCTCTGAAGGGAAGCCGCACAGGGTGATGTCCTGACCGAAGGTACCCTTCTTCATATACTTATAGTCGTTGAAGGTAGAGAGGTACATCCGCTGCAGGAGCGATGTCCCGTTCCGCCAGAATGCCGATGTATCGTCCAGATACTCCTCGTCATCCAGTACCTCCGGGAACTCCCCGACGAACTCCAGCAGATGGATGAAGTTCTCGGAGTCAAAATGGCACTCCCGTGTTCCCCAGTCAATGAACTGCGCACCGGTCAGATCCATGGCGGCGGAGAGTGCATCCTCTCTCTCGAAGGGTCCGAAGATATTCTTCGTCTCAACGCCCTTCGCCTTTGCCAGATTCTCCAGATCGTCCAGCGTCCAGCTCGACAGGCCGGCCACATCACTGCTGGCCCCGGCCACCGTCTCGATGTTGAAATAGGGCACCACCTGGTACATCTTGCCATCCGTCTTGAACAGCTCCATGATGTGATCCAGATATTTCAGCTTGGATAATTCCTCATCCTTGGTGAAGTAATCGCTCATATCCATCAGCAGGCCCTTGGCAATATAGCTGTCCACCGGCATATCGGAATCCAGCACCAGGATATCCGGCGTATTACCGGAGACAATATCCGTGTTCAGCTTGGTTGCACCGGCCCACCAGTCTTCCTCTGTATCGAATGACTCGTAATCGATGATACGGATACGGTAATCCGTGCTGGCCTTGTTGAAGCGAACCACCTGCGTACGTACATCATCATCGATATAATAGCAGCCCAGGGTGATGACCTGACGCTCCTTTACCTCTTCCGGCGGCACCTTGGTCAGAATGGCCAGCACCTCTTCTTCCGTCGCATCATCCTCCACGCAGACCACAAGCTGTGTCTCCGTCACGCAGGCCAGCTGATCAAAGCCGTAAGTATTCAGATCGGAATCCACATAGTTCAGGATCATCTGCGGATCCTGCCCCAGATCAAAGGCATAGACACCCGTATCGTTATAGGTCACCAGATCGTGCGACACACCGGCATACACATCCTCATAAGTATACCAGTCCATGGAACCCAGCTTTTCGGACATCCCACCGGATGCCTTGACCTCGTAGAACTGGACATCATCATCCACCTGCTTGACCAGAATCACACGGCCGTCTCTGATCCGCAGCAGCCTGGGGGCATTGCCGTACTCATCCTGCGAATCCGCTGCACTCACCAGCTCGCCCAGCGGTGCACCGGTAGCGGCATCATAGTGACTGACACCGTTCGTATCCGCCACGACGACACCTGTCGCATCGCTGACAGCCAGACCGCCCACATTGTAGATCAGCTCATCCGCAGGGTAGGGCATCCTGCTCCGCCACTGCTCAGCACCGGACGCATCAAATTTCACCAGATAGTAGGTATCCTTGGTTTCGTCCACCCCGTCTACCGGTGCCTCTCCACCCGCATAGATCGTCAACATGATGTAGATATTACCGTCCGTATCACAGGTGGTATTGATCACCACCTCCTGGGTCTTAAGCTTGACCGTCGTATCCCCCACCGACGTACCATCCGCTTTCAAACGGTGGAATGCGTAGGAGAGGCTGTTATCTGCTTCATCCGTTTCACTTGCACGTCCGTAGGTCCAGGCAACGATGGTACCGTCCACGGCCGTGAGTCCGCTGATACTGGAGGTCTCAAAATCCACCTTCAGATCTTCCTGCCGATAGACATAATCCTTACTTGTGGTTTCCGCACTCTGCACCTCGGAAGACTGCTTCTGTCCGCCACCACAGGCTGCAAGTGACAAAGACAGCGCCATCGCCAGCCCCGCGACGATCATGCGCCGCACGCTTCTTCTTTTCATTGGAAAACCTCCATGATGTACTTCGTTTCTTTTTGTATCTTTGGCAGAATATCAGCCCCGACTTAAACGAACCTAAAAAGAAATATAAAGATGATACTTTAGAAATATTTCCATTTCTCGTGCTGGTTCTTCATATTGGCGGACACATCATACTGCCAGTCCTTAAATCCCTGCCAGGCACTCTCAATGGTCCACTTCTTGTGGCGGTACCCCTGCACGATGACAATGAGGAGGAGGATCACGATGATCAGAATACAAATCATCTGCAGCACCAGTATCAGCGCCGAAATATCCTCCACGGCCCGCGCTGCATTCTCCCAATAGGGATATACCACAGCCTTGAACTGCATGCTGCGCGTACTGTAGTGGCCCAGCACCGACAGCAGATGCCGGTTGCCGAAGCGTGAGGAATTGTCCATCACCTCCACGTTTTCCACATCGAAGCCCAGCGTCTCGATCACAAAACTCGGCACATAGCCATCCACCGGCGAAGGCATCACCACCTCATAACAGGTGATACCGCCCACACCCTCCGCCACATCACTGGCGACACCCACCACCTCGTTGCCGCTGTCAGAATCCTTGCTCTTGGAGGAGGAAGCATCGGTGGAGGCATCCTTGGAGGAGGCAGCCGCGGATGTAATCGCGGTATTGTCAATGGTTCCGTAGGTCGCCAGCGTCTCAAAGGAGGTGAAAATCACCGTCTTGTTCATACCTGCCGCCTTATAGAACCGGTTCGTCCCCACACGGACCACACCGGTGATCAGATGCGGGATGCCATTGATCTCCACGGTCTTGCCGGAGATGTCGTTGGAACCAAAGAGCTGCCAGGCCAGATTCTCATCCAGCACCACATAATCCTTCATCACCGCCGTCCCGTCGAACAGATACCCGCCGGCCAGCTCCATGGGATGGAACTGGAAGAAATCCCCGCCGACGCCATAGGCCAGCGTACTGACACTCCGCCGTCCGTTTGCAACCGTCAGCATACCCGCCGCGCTGTAGCAGGAGCCCCAAACCGTATTGTCATCCTCCGGCAGCGCCTCGCTCCCCTGGAAGCCGGCACGCGTGATGCCCTGGTTCATCTTGTAATCAAACTCCCGGATCTTGTCCCGCGTGATGCCGGAGGACTCGTTGAAATACACACTGGCCTGACCGGAACGGGTGCCGGACAGACTCCAGCGCTCCCCGTGATGCTGCTCCGGCAGTTCTGTTGCCAGCTCATTTCTTTGCAGCTGCAGCAGAAACACCAGCACGGCCAGCACTACCAGGACAATGATCGTCACAATATGTCCGAGGCTCATCCGCCTCTTTGTCCGCGGATGTTTGCTCATCAGTTGTTGGCCAGTCTCACCTGTGCGCCGGGTTCTACGGGCTGCGTGGACGTCGTAATCACGTATTCATACCCCTCCAGTGAACCGCTGATGGCAGAGGTGGTATCATCCGTGGCGAGTACGTCCACATCGACACGGCTGGCGATATACCGGTTCCCCAGCGGGCTGGCCTTGGATTTGATAATCAGGATATACTTGCCGTTGGTATCCTCGCGGATGGCACTGGAGGGAACCGTCAGATCATACCGGTCACTGCGCTCACCGATGGTGAGGTTCACGGTCTGGCCGGGCTGTACCTCCGGGCTCTTGATCACAAAGGTCAGCTTCTTCTTGGAGTTCGGGCTGTTGGGGTCCGCCGTGATGGACTTCAGCGTCGCCTTGAAATCGGTGTAATACCAGGCGTTCTGGGGCTGGGCGATATCCCCCGCCCGCAGGTTTTTGGCCTGATCGTTGGTCACGGAGAAGCTGGTGACCATATCCTTACCATCCACCTGAATCACCGCAACCGTCTGGTTGGCCTGGGTAGACTGTCCCGCGACCAACGCCAGAGCGGTAATGGTGCCAGCCACAGGGGATTTGATCTCTCCGCCCATGGCAGTCTTCTCCAGCTCCTCCACCTTCTTCTTCTGCGTCTCGATGG
>JAFSYF010000072.1 GCA_017443695.1 Butyrivibrio sp. | reverse complement strand
GCAAACGACAAAGATCTTTTTACTTTGGCGTTTGCTGCGCCGGATTTTGGCCGCTGCAAGCGGCATCTACCTTACAAAATCCGTGCGCATCCGCCGGAGGCTTTATAGTGAACGACAAATTCTATTTGTCGTTCACTATAATAAAAACAATGATTACGGATTGCTCCGCGCTTCGCGCTCTCGCAATCCTGCCCAACATTCGCATTCCACGGGGCCCCTGCCCCGTTCCACGCTCATGTTGGGGCGTGTCATAAAGCCGCTCCGCCATTTGCAAGCGAGCTTGCAATGGCGTCGGGCTTTAAGCCACTATAATCATATCAATACTTGCTCATTTCGTCCAGTACCGCGCTGGCGTCTACTGCATAGAGGGCAGCCACGCTGTTGTTGCTGGTGGTGGTGAGGATGACGCAGTTCTCCTCCTCCTCATCCGGCTGTACGGTGAAGGAGAGAGAGGAACCATCCTGTGTATCGGTGATGGTCAGCACGCCATTGCCGTCCTCGGTGATCGGGCCAGCCAGGAAGGTGGCGTTGCCGTTATCAACAATACCAAGAATGCCCTGGTTGATCTCGTCATCACAGGCGAAATAGATCTCCTCGCCGGTCTCGGAAGCACCGGCAAAACCGGTGGTCAGCACGCTCTTGAGTGCATTCAGAACGTCATCCTCGCTCGCCTCTGCAGCACCGTCAGCAGAAGCAGCACCCTGACCCATCAGCAGAGCGGCTGCGCTGCCCATGTATTTGATGGCCTGGGAAGCATCCAGATACTCACCCTCGATGACGTCGCCGTTCTCATTCCAGAAAGCTACGTTGCTCTCGTCCTCAACCACACCCAGTCTGTAGGTGTCGCCTGTGTAGCCGTCCTGTACATCGAATACCGTCCAGTCCAGGCCCTCGATGTTCTCTGTCTCGGCGGTATACTGGCCGCAGATCACATCCCCTTTGTTGCCGCTGTTGTCAAAGCTGAACAAAGAGACATAGTCCTTGCCGTCCGGACCGGTAAACATGGAGAAGACATACTCCATCCCGCTGTCGTCCTTGCCGTAGACGCCGATGTCCACCATGTTCTCGCTCACATCCAGCAGGGAGAAGTCGCCCTCTGCCACTGCCTTGGCGGTCTCTACCGCGGTCTCTACCACAGCGGAAGCGTCTGTTGTCGCTGCAACCTCAGCCGCGGCCTGTCCCGCCTGCTCAACCACAGCTGCCGTGTCCGCGCCGCCACCACAGCCAGCCAGCATCGCTGCGGCCATGATGCCTGTCATCCATACCATAGAACTCTTTTTCATAGTTACCTCCCTTTCTTTGATACAATTGATACATGAGTAATTTTTTCTCAAAGAGAGATTACACTGTTTTATGAGTGGCTGTCAAGCGTATTTGCCCCCTTCTTTTGCACAAAATTCGCATCTCTCCCTCGCTGTTTTTGTTTATTTTGTACATGTTGGTTGGCTGCGCACTTGACTGGCCCGGTCTTACGTGTTATCTTTACCTAATTTAGGAACAGGAGGAAACAGACATATGAAGAATTACATGGCAATGGCCCTGGCAGGGTGTCTCCTTGCCGGAGCTCTGGTTGGCTGTGGCTCCGCAGCAGGTTCTGCGCAGCAGGCAGCCGCAAAGCCCGCAGAGGATCGCAGCGGAAACGCGATCACGCTGCCGGACACGGTAGAAACCATCGTTTCGATGGCACCTTCCACCACACAGGTACTGATTGATCTCGGGGTTTCGGACCGGCTGGTCGCCATGGATACCTATTCCGGGTATTCCTACGCCGATCAGGTGCCGGCCGGCATCCCGCAGTTCGATATGATGGCCCCGGATAACGAAGCGCTGGTCGCCCTGCATCCGGACATCATCTTTACCACCGGTATGAGTGCCAGCGGCGGCGAGGATGTCTTCGCAGCCGTGAAAAACGCCGGGATCTGCGTCGCGGATATCCCCAGCAGCGCCTCACTCTCTGACATCGAGGCAGACATCCAATTCATCGGCGCCTGCGTCGGCGCAGATAAAAAAGCGTCTGATATCGTAAAAACCATGGAGGCCAGCATCCAGGAACTGCAGAAAATCGGTGCAGGCATCACGGATAAGAAGACCGTACTCTACGAAATGACGACGCCGACACCCGATTTTCCTACCATATATACCTGCGGAAAGGGCACCTATATCGATGAGATGCTCACCGTCATCGGTGCCGAAAATGTGACCGGTGATATCGACTATGCCTGGCCCGCCATCTCTGAGGAGGAAGCTGTGGCGGAAGATCCGGATGTGATCCTCTCCGGCGATACCTATACCCCGGATGTGGTGAATGTGATCCTGAACACGGAAGGCTGGGAGTCGGTCGATGCCGTCGAGAACGGTGCGGTCTATGCCATCGACGGTGATGCCATCAGCCGGCCCAACCAGCATGTGATCAGCTCCATGGTGGAGATGGGCAAGCTCATCTACCCGGAGGCCTTTGCGAATGTGAAGGACCCCTTCGCGAATGCGCAGTAATACATTTAAAATCCTCTGCACCCTCTGTGCCACAGCTGTCGCCATCATCCTCGCGATCGGTGTCGGCAGTGTCTCCATCGGGCCGGGGGCAGAGCTGGCCATCCTGTGGCATAAGCTGTCCGGGGCGGCTCTGCCTGATGGGATGGACGCCTCTACGGTGTCCATCCTGTGGAGTATCCGTATGCCACGGGCGCTGTGTGCCTTCCTCGTGGGAGGGATCCTGTCGGTGTGCGGGGTGGTCTGTCAGTCCCTGCTGCAGAATCCGCTGGCCTCCTCCTATACCCTGGGGGTTTCCTCCGGGGCGGCACTGGGCGCTGCAATCGTGATTCTCACCGGGGTTTCCATCCCGGTGTTATCCACTTTTCTCCTGCCTCTGGGCGGTTTTGCGGGGGCGTTGGTCACCGTAACTGCTGTTATGATTCTGTCCTCGCGGATCGACAGAGGGCTTCAGAACCAGACGATCATCCTCTTCGGGATGGTGGTTTCCCTTTTTACCAGCGCAGTGCTGACGGTGCTGACGGCACTGGCCTCCGAGCATGAGCATCAGCTGATCCGCTGGCAGATGGGTTCTTTTGCCGGCAAACGCTGGCTCCATGTGGAGATCCTGGCCGTCACGGCACTGGTGAGTCTGGTGTTCCTCACAGGTTTCCACAGGGAGCTGGATATCCTCTCCTTCGGGGATGAACAGGCCATGTCCCTGGGGGTGGATGCGATACGTATCAAACGGTTGTTAATCATCGTGTCGGCGCTGCTGACCGGGATCGCCGTGTGTTTCACCGGAACCATCGGTTTCGTGGATCTCATCGCGCCGCACGCCGTACGGCGCGTCTTCGGGCCGGCACACCGGCTGACGATCCCGCTGTCCTTCTGTGTCGGCGGGGGGTTATTGTGTCTGTCGGATCTCATGGCACGGACGGTACTGGCGCCCCAGGATCTGCCTGTGGGGGCTGTGACGGCGCTGTTTGGCGCGCCTTTCTTCCTGCTGCTGTATTACCGGGGAAGGACGGGCGGCGCCGGAGGTGGGCTGTGAGGACCACGCCGGGGATAACAGATGGTATCTGCCTCTCCCACGTCTGCGCGGGGTATCCCGCCGCCGGCGGGACGGTGCCGGTACTGCGGGACATCTCCTGCCGCATCGAGCCGGGGCAGCGGGTCTGTATCCTGGGGGAGAACGGCTGCGGCAAGACGACGTTGCTGCGGGTGCTGTCGGGTCTTCTGCCCTGTGAGGGGGAGCTCCGGATCGACGGGCGCGAGGTACGGACGCTGTCCCGCCGGGAGATGGCCAGCCGGGTGGCGCTATTGACCCAGTTCTCCCATGTCTATTTCGCCTACCGGGTGTGGGAGACGGTGATGCTGGGGCGTTTCCTGCGGATCGGCGGGGGGTACGGGGCGCCCGGTGCCTCAGACCGGGAGCTGGTGGCGCGGTGTCTGGAGCGGACGGGGCTTACAGAGCTGGCAGACCGGCCTCTGACGGAGCTCTCCGGCGGACAGCTCCAGCGGGTGTTCCTGGCCCGGGCCTGGGCGCAGGAGACGCCCTATCTGCTGCTGGATGAGCCGACCAACCATCTGGATCTGCGCTATCAGGCGGCGCTGGCGGAGGATCTGCTGGCCTGGTCCGCCGGGGAGACGGTGACGCCGGACGGGGAGACGCATCGCAATACGCTGATCGGTGTTTTCCATGATGTGCGGCTCGCCCTGCGGCTGGCGGATGTCCTGCTGGTGCTGAAGGAGGGACGGCTGCTGTATGCGGGGCCGAAGGAGGCCGCGCTGGCCCAGGGGGTCTTGAACGAGGCCTACGGCCTGGATGTGACGCCATTCCTGTGACGGGCTTGCGATAGCGCGAGCAGGCCACCTGTGGGATTTTGTTACTGTTCAACCCCGAGCCATGCACGCCGCTGCATGGCTGCGGCCCAGTGTTTGGATTCTGCCGATACAAGCGATTCGGGCCGCGAGCGAAGCGAGCATTCGAGTGCCCGAATCGCCAGTTACAGTTCAGCGCTGGCATGGCGCTGAACTGTAACACGGATGCTACAGGGGCTCTTGTCTTATCCCACCAGGTATTGTCTGACCGCGCCAGAGGCGGTATAATGGGGTATCATGAGTGATTCCCGGAATACAAACGCGAAACATGCCCGTTATATCCAGATGACCGAGACGCCGGTTCCGAAGCTGATCACACAGCTCGCGATACCGACCATCATCAGTATGCTGGTGACCGGCATCTATAACACCGCCGATACCTTCTTTGTCGGCAAGATCTCCACCCAGGCGACCGCCGCGGTGGGGCTGGTGTTCTCCGTGATGGCGATTATACAGGCCCTGGGCTTCTTCTGCGGGCATGGGTCAGGCAACTACATCTCGCGGATGCTGGGGGCCGGGGAACAGCGGGAGGCGGACGAGATGGCCTCCACCGGATTTGCACTGTCCATTCTCATCGGGATCACGGTGGCCATTCTGGGCAATCTCTTCCTGGAGCCTCTGGCGGTCCTTGTGGGTGCCACGCCCACCACGCTGGAGGATACCAAGACGTATATGCGCATCATTCTGATCGGTGCGCCGTTCATGATGTCCCAGTTTGTCATCAATAATCAGCTGCGCTTCCAGGGGAGCGCCATCTACGCCATGTTCGGGCTGCTGGCCGGCGCCATCGTCAATATCGCGCTGGACCCGCTGCTGATCCTGGTCTGCCATCTGGGTGTCGCAGGGGCCGCCATCGCCACTGTGGCGGGGCAGATCATGAGCTTTTGTGTGCTGCTCATAGGGAGCCGGCGCGGGCCCAACATCCGGCTTCGCCCCAGCAATGTGCGGCTGAATCCCCACTATCTGCTGGAGATCACCAACGGTGGGGCACCGTCCCTCTTCCGCCAGGGGTTGGCCTCGGTTTCGACGCTGTTGCTCAACACGCAGGCGGGAATGCTGGGCGGAGACGCTGCCATCGCCGGTATGAGTGTGAGCACCCGTGTGACGATGCTGCTGATGTCCGCGCTGATCGGTTTCGGACAGGGCTATCAGCCCATGTGCTCCTTCAATTACGGCGCCGGGCTTAAGAAAAGAGTCCGGGACGGGTTCTTCTTCTGTGTGAAATGGGGGACGATCTTCCTGACAGTCATCGCGGTGCTCTGCTTCCTGTTTGCACCACAGATCATCAGCTGGTTCCGGGATGATCCCGATGTCATCGCGGTGGGCCAGGTGGCGCTGCGCTGGCAGTCCGCTGTCCTGCCGGTGGCGGCAGCCACGGTGATGACGAATATGATGCTGCAGTCCATGGGGCGCGGGCTCAAGGCCTCCATCATGGCCTCCGCCAAGAACGGCTACTGCTTCATCCCGCTGATTCTGATCCTGCCCCGGTTTCTGGGGCTGTTGGGCGTCGAGATCACGCAGCCTATCGCGGATGTCCTGGCGCTCATCATTTCGATCCCGCTGGGATATTCCGAACTGCGGTATATGACGAAGGATGATCCGGTGATGCCGGAGTAGTAAGACGTAGGGGAACGATGTAAGTGCGGTCCTTTCATCGGTCGAAATAAGCGGCGGCAAACACGGCCGAGGAGTTCCAGTAGATGGTGATCTCATTCAGCGAATAACAGTCCACATGATCCGCATAGCAGTACTGGGGCGCACTGCCCTTCGGTACCAGCTCCTCCCCTCTGGGATCCAGCGGCGGGTAGCTGGGGCCTCCGCTGACCTCCCCCGGAATCGGCTCGTCAATGCCATCACAGGCTGTCACGCGGTTGTGCGGATTGCGAAAGGCATGGGTGCCGAAGCCGGTCACGTAGCTGGTGTGCATCGCATTCCTGCCGAAGAGGTAGTGCAGCTGCTCCAGTGCGGCCGCCTCGTACTGCGCTGCCCGGTCCGGTGCAAGGATCGCCGCCAGGATCAGGAGATCCGCGCGGTTGGTCACCACCATGTTGCTGCCCCAGGTGAAGTCTCTGGGCTGCATGGCCAGACGATAGGGGTGCATACCCTGCTCCGCGACGAGCCGGTCTGCCTTGGCAAGGAGGATCTGCCGCATCTCTCCGAGGGTCTCCTCTCCTGCGCCCGCAGCAGGGTCCCTCAACATCCCCAGGATGGCCAGTGTGGTGACATCCGTCCAGCCGAAGCCGTCTGACAGGATCGGTGCCTGACGGGGCACGTCCGTTCCTTTGGCCAGGGCCTCATCATATTTCGCAAGCATCCTGTGTTCTCTCGCCGCGCTCTTCACCCACAGTTCAGCGATCTGTCTGCGGTACTGCTCCTGACGGGTGACCCGGTGCTCTCCTGCACCGCCATGGCTGCGATCCCCCTCATGGGTGATCTCCGGATCCGTCCGCAGCAGCTCTCCGAAGGCCCAGAGGCGCTCGTCCGTATCATCGTCGTCATCATACTCCCCGGTGTTGCACCCCTCCGGGTTGTGGAACTCTACGTTCTCCGGGTGGGTCAGGAGCCACTGGCCGGCCTGTGCCGCCGCGTGGAAGCAACTCCTGGCAAAGTCCGCGTCATAGGGCTCATAGACCCGCGAGGCGATGCACCAGACGCCCGCCATGGCGCCGGTAGACACGGAGGAGACCGGGAATACCAGAAGCTCCCCGTCGTCGTCCTGGGGCATCAGGAAGTCGGGATGGCGCATGGTGGTCACCTTGTGGTAGACGCCGCCGTCCTCCGCCTGCATCTGCAGCAGAAACTCCAGCTCATAGCGGCACTCGTTCAAAAGATCCGGTACGCCGTTGCCGCTCTCCGGGATCGTCAGGTCATCCGAGAGCCTCTCCGGGAACAGTTCCCAGGCGTAGAGGAGGTGTCCCAGGGACGTTGCGGCCGCACTGGGGTACCGTCCGAAATCTCCCGCGTCATGCCATCCGCCACGTACGGGGAGGATCCGGGTCCGGTCCTCATACAGAACGGCGTCCCTGCAGTGACAGGCAGGACGCGCGTAGACACCTGCGCAGGTCTCCGGGAGCGCACAGCCGCAGCGCTGGTAGTAGAAGGCCTTCAGCATGCCCTTCTTGACCTCGTGATAGACCCGGGCGCTGATGGCAAAGGGATCCGACCGCACCCCGGATCCGGTCTCCTCCAGATGGTAGGTGCCGGGGGTGGTGCAGGCACTGAAGTCCACCACCGCCGCCTGTTCTGCGGCCGTATCGTCTGTCTGGAGTTCGGAAACGCTTGCTATGATAGCCTCCGCATCCCCGTCTTCCCGCACCAGGCGTACCTCTCCGGGCTTTTCACCGGCATCCGCCACAAGGACCGCTATTTTTTTCCCATCCAACAGATATCCTATCTGATCAACATGAAATCTCATGTTATTTTATTCTCCCAATCCGTTTCCATAGAGGATTCTGGCCAGTTCCGAATCTCTGTCCAGAATGATGGTCTTGTTGCCGCCCCGCAGGGATTCTTTCAATGCGTCCAGGCTGCGGATGTAGTTGTAGAAATCCGCCTTGTCCGGCGTGTTGTAGGCCGCCTGCAGCGTCTTCATATACTCTGCCTCGCCCTCGGCCTCCAGGATCGCCGCCTGGCGCTCTGCGTCCGCCTTGAGGATGCTGACCTGCTTGTCCGTCTCATTGCGTATCTTCTGCGCCTCTGCGCTGCCCTCTGCGGTGTAGCTGGCGGCGATGTTCTGACGCTCGGAGATCATGCGTTCATAGACCGCCTGCTTGTTGTCATCCGGGAGGTCCAGTGCCTTGATCTGCGCCTGTACGATTTCCACGCCGTAGCCCTGCATGTCGGAGTTGGACTCCGCGGTGATGAGCTCTGTCAGACGCTCCCCACGCGCCTCGATGACCTCATCCTGGGACATGGCGGAGATCTGGTTCTTGGTGGCATTGTAGACCGCCGCCTCGATCCGCTCCTCTGCGCGGGTGTTCAGTGCGTTCAGGGACTGGATGTAGCGCAGGGGATCCACGACGCGCCACAGAACGTAGGTGTCCGTGATCATGGACTTCTTGTCCCGGGTAATGACATCGGAGGCGGCGATATCAAAGAGAATCGTGCGCGCGCTGATGGTCTGCGTGTTCTGGATAAACGG
>JAFSYF010000071.1 GCA_017443695.1 Butyrivibrio sp. | reverse complement strand
GCCGTCCGGGAGACCGGACGGCGTTTTATCAGATTCAGGGAAAACGGAGGAGGAGGGTGGACCAGAATAAGCGCTTCTGTGATGAACTGCCGGAGATTATCTTTGAATGTCCGCAGCTGGATCCGGAGAAGGGGATGGCGTACTGCGGTGATGCGGATGATTACATCTACGCATTGGACACCTTTGAGATGTCAATTGATACGAAGGCTGAGCAGCTGGAGAGCTGTCTGGCACAGGAGGACATTGAAACCTACACGCTGAATGTTCATTCGCTGAAGAGTACATCCAGTGCCATCGGTGCGACAGCGTTGTCCGAACGGGCCAGGGCGCTGGAGATGGCAGGCAAAGAGGGGAATATGGAGATCATCCGCAGGGATACCCCGGCATTGCTGGAGAGTTACAGAGCCCTGAAGCCGTTTTTGAGACGGATCGTGGACAGATACGAGGGAAAAGAGGAACATGCTGCTGCGCCGCTGGCCGTGGTGGAGGAGGAACGCAGCAGGATGCTGGCCAGGGCACTTGCCGAGGCGGAGCGGGCGAACATGGCCAAGACCGCTTTTCTTTCGAATATGAGCCATGAGATTCGGACACCGATGAATGCAATCATTGGTCTGGATAACATTGCGCTGCGTAAGGAGGGACTGGACGAGGAGACCAGGGAGATCCTGACCAAGATCGGTGCCAGTGCGAAGCACCTGCTGTCCCTGATCAATGACATCCTGGATATCAGCAGGATCGAGTCGGGACATGCCCGGGTGAAGAGTGAAGAGTTCGCCTTCGGCAGTATGATCGAACAGGTCAACACCATGGTGGAATCCCAGTGTGATGATAAGGGACTGGAGTATGTATGCTGTATCCGGGGCAGTATGGATGATTATTACGTGGGCGATGATATGAAACTGCGGCAGGTGATCATCAATATCCTGGGCAATGCAGTGAAGTACACGCCAGCACCCGGCAGGGTGACATTCAACGTCGAGGAGATCGGCCGAAATGAGGGGAAGGCCCTGGTGCGTTTCACGGTGAGAGACACCGGTATCGGAATGGATCCGGAATATCTGCCGAAGCTGTTCGATCCCTTCTCCCAGGAGAAGGAGGGCAGCAGCAACAGCTATGGGAGTACCGGTCTGGGAATGACCATCACTAAGAATATCATCGGCATGATGGGCGGACAGATCGGGGTGCAGTCCGAAAAAGGAAAGGGAACGGAGTTTGTCATCACGATTCCGCTGGGCATCAGCGACAGGACGGTAGAGGGCGTGTGCTTCGATCCGGAGGGAGTTCGTATCCTTGTTGTCGATGACGATGCGACGGCCTGTGAGCATGCCAGAATGGTGCTGAAGCGGATCGGGGTCATCGCGGAGACGGCGGAATCAGGCAGAGAGGCACTTACTCTGCTTGAGAAGCAGAGATCCCTCAGACAGCCGTACCGGATCGTGCTGACCGACTGGCGCATGCCGGAGATGGACGGCATCGAACTGGCCCGTGAGATCCGTGACCGCTACGGGGAAGAGGAGCTGACCATCATTCTGACGACCTACAACTGGGATGGTATTATGGAAAAGGCACTGGATGCCGGTGTGGATGCGTTCCTGGCCAAACCTCTTTTCGCGGGCAGCATCCGGCAGGAACTGGGGGATATCATGACGAAAACCGGAGAGCATCACCGGTGCAAGACCAGAAAGGCATCCCTGGAAGGGCGGCGGATCCTGCTGGCGGAGGATATGGAGATCAACGCACAGATCATGAAGCAGATCCTTCATATGAAAGGGATTGAGGCGGATCTGGCTTCGAATGGTAAGGAAGCGGTTGCCCTGTATGAGAAAAACGCGGCAGGAACCTATGATGCGATCCTGATGGATATCCGGATGCCGGGGATGGGCGGCCTTGAGGCAACAGGCAGGATACGGGCCATGGAACGACGGGATGCGAAGACCATCCCCATCATCGCGTTGACAGCAAATGCCTTCGATGATGACGTCCGGCAGTCACTGGATGCAGGAATGGATGCGCATCTGTCAAAGCCTGTGGAACCGGATGCGCTGTTTATGCTGCTGGAGAAGCTCATACGTGATGACAGGCAGGAGGATACAGATGAAACACATACTGCTGGTAGATGATGATGAGGATATGATGAAACTCACGGAACGCTGGCTGACAAAAGCGGACTATACCGTGTCTACAGCGACCTCCGGGCAGGGCGCACTGGATCTCCTCATGAGGGATGGCGCAAGGCCCGATCTGATTCTGCTGGATTACGCCATGCCGGAGATGGATGGGCCTGAAACGCTGAAGGCCATCCGGGCACAGGAAGGTCTTCGGGAGATTCCGGTACTGTTTCGGACGGGAAAAGAGGATGAAGATGCGTTACAGCTCATGGAGAGTCTGCACGCAGGCATCGTATCGAAGGCGGATGGAAAGCCCGGGCTGCTGGCAGCAATCAAGAGCGTTCTGTGAGACACAGGGCGGTACAGGGGAATTCTTCGCGCCTGCCGGATTACAGCAGCGACTTGCGGAACATCGTCTCGGCGAAGAGGCGGTGGATCGCGTCCAGCAGTGCTTCCCGCCTGGAGGATTTCAACAGATAGCCATCCGGTTTATATTCCAGAATATGGAAGACATGGTCCCTGTCATTTTTACCTGTGAGGAAGATGACAGGGATCTGCTGTGTGGCGGGGGTGGTACGGAAGTTTTTGAGCAGTTCACAGCCATCCATCTCCGGCATCTCATAGTCCAGGAGGATGAGATCCGGACGCATGGCACTGATGCCATCCAGAATCTCCGGGCCGTTGTGGAAGCAGGAGACTGCGTAATCGACGGATAGCCATTTCTCAATTACGGACAGATAGTCCGGATCGTCGTCCACGATGAAGATGGTCTTACGACGGTGATATTCCTGCAGCAGCACGGAGAAATAGTTCATATCCCTGATGAAATGCGGGATGTCCACAGGACGCAGATAACACCGGGAGACGCGGTGTGCCCATCTCGATGCCATGGCAGCCTTGAGTTCAATCGCGTCCCCGGTCAGAAGCAGGAGCTTGGCATCATCCTGGCAGACCTCACCGAGGAGGTTCATGGTGAGACCGATGTGTCCATTCTCCACTGAGTGAGGATAATACAGGATGATATCTGACTGGAAACGGTAGTTGATGATCAGATCCGGCTCATCCGGAATGGCTGTCACTGTAAAATCCGCATCCTGCAGGTTCTTGATGAAGCCCTTGGTGATGATGCTGTCGCTTGTTCGGACCAGGAGGATGGAACGGCTGTGGTCCTCCTCGGGCACAACCTCCGGCGACATGACAGGGACGTTTGTGTCAGCGAGCGGCACATCCTCCGATATGGTTTCCGCCAAAGGCGCAAGGAACTTGAGGAAACGCCTGTAGTCAGACAGGAGTCCAGGTGTTTCGCGCTGAATCAGGTTGTAGTCACCCTCATCCGCTGCGGCTTCAAGTGCTGCTGCGGCGGTTTGAAGGGAACGGGCACCGATGAGCCGGGCCATACTCTTCAGAGAATGGACACTGAGCTGGAAGGCCTCCCAGTCGTCGTTGTCCAGATGGTGTTCAATGGCATCAGCCTTGCTTTCGATGGAGGAGCGGAAGATGGTGAGCGCATCCACGTAGTCCTCGGCACTTTCGCAGGTAGCGATTCCGGCCACCAGATCGATATGCGGAACCGTCTTGAGCCACAGTGGCAGCTTATCCAGTTCGTCCCGTTCATCGTCCTCCGCCGGAGGCTGCTCTTTGGTCACTGCCACAGTGGGAACTGCCTCAGGCTGTTCTGTTTCTGCCAGATAGGCCCTCAGAATGTCAGAGAGCTGCCTGGGATTGATGGGTTTGATCAGGACATCCGCAAAACCCGCTGCCTTATACAGATTGATGTATTCGCGTCCTTCTTCTGTGGTGTGGCAGATGACAGGAACCTTCCAGCCCTTTTCGTCGAAGAGCGCCTTCAGCTGTACCAGCGTGTCCACCCCGTCCAGCTCCGGCATACGGTGATCGAGAAGGATGAGATCGTAGCGTCTGTTTCTGCACAGCTGCAGACACTCTGCGCCGCTTTCGGCCTGATCCGAGAGCACACAGTGCGTGGCCAGAAGAGAGGACAGAATCATCCGGTTGACGGGCATATCATCGACGATCAGTACGCGGGCTGTATGATTGCTCATGCATGGTTCCTTTCAGGAAAGAGGTGGTTAGCTACGTGCTGACACCTCCGATTATAGCATGTATCCCATGGTTGTTCAAGAAATGGTGACTTGGTGCTGTGATGCCGTAATTTTATAGATTTTTTATAAAATCAAGGTGTTTATTCATGTCAGATTTATTGCATCTTCTGTAAAAAAATCGTAACATTTAATCATGCGAAAACAGATGACAATTCTGGCGGGTTCTGTCAGTATCCTGTTGCTGCTGGTCATATGTGTGGTAACGGGGAGACTTCAGGCAGAACCATCCGCGTTGGTGTCCAGTGCGGCAGATACAGAGAACGGTGTCAGATGGGTGCCCATCGAGGCCGCCGATACCACAGAGGATGCGGCGATAGCAGAGAAGGCGAAAGCCCCGGTAACGCTGATGGCGGTACGGGGGCCGGGGGAGATGCCGCCGGAGACCTCGATGGATGCTGCGCTGGCGGCGGGAGAACAGAAGGAAGTGGTGCCGGAGGAGATGCCCGTATCGGAAGATACAGCACCGGAGCCGGTGGTTTTTCATGTGACAGCATATGACACGGAGGAGACGTTGTACGCCAATACCCGGGTCAATATCAGGAGCGGCGCGGATACCTCCTATGAACGGATTGCGACTGTGCCGGCAGGCACGCCGATCACGGTCAGTGGGGAGACGGATACCGGCTGGTATGAAGTGCGCTATGGAGAACAGCCGGGTTATATGAAACAGGAATATCTGCAGCGCGTCAGGCCGGGGACGCCTCTTGTTCTGTCCGGGGATTCACGGACAGTGCAGATGAGTATGGCGGTGAAAAAATCGCAGCACGCCTGGATCGCCCAGGTGGGAGAGGGCTATGGGTGGTTCTCAGAGACGGCGATCCCGCTGGTTGAGGATGAGCTGGGGGAAGGCACGGTTCTGGTGCTGAATTTCGGCGTGAATGATCTGAACAACGCATCCAAGTATATCCGCAGGATCAATGACAAGATCGACAGCTGGCTTGCCAAAGGGGCACAGGTATATTATGCCTCGGTAGGACCGGTGGGGGAATCCGCCTCCGTCACCAATGAACAGATTGAGAAGTTTAATGCTACGATGCAGGCGGGACTGGACAGCCGGATCGGCTGGATCGATGAATACGGGTTTCTGAGCCAGAACGGGTTTTCTTCCAATGATGGTCTGCACTATGACTTCGATACCTATCGGACGCTGTACAGTTACTATCTGAGCCAGATCGGCAGATGATAAAGACTGAGGATTGAATGAAAAAGGATCGCTCTTGCGATCCTTTTTGGGTTTAGTGGGCGCAAGGGGACCAAACGCCCCAGTGGGGCGTTTGTCCCTCTGGTATGTGGATTGAATGAAAAAAAAGACCGCTTTAACGGCCTTTTCCTAAATGAAGTGGGCGCAAGGGGGCTCGAACCCCTGACCTCCCGCGTGTGAGGCGGACGCTCTCCCGGCTGAGCTATACTCCCACGGGTTCCGGCGTGTAAGCCACGCCGGAAACAAAAGTTATTTTACATCAACAACATACCAAATGCAAGTACTTTTTTATTACGCTTCCAGATATTTATAAACAACAGCAGCAAGGGCAGCACCGATGAACGGTCCCACGATGAATACCCACAATGCAGCGATGGGCGCGGGATTGCCTGTAAATGCAGCCACCAGTGCAGGACCAAAGCTGCGGGCCGGATTCACGCTGGTACCGGTCAGACCGATGCCCAGAATATGCACCAGTGTCAGGGTGAAGCCGATCACAACACCGGCCATCTGGCCGTAAGCCTGCTTCTTGGATGTGACGCCAAGAATCGTCAGAACGAAGATAAAGGTCAGAATGATCTCAACTAACAGCCCGGCCACAGGGGAACCATTCACGCCTGCAAGCCCGTTGGAACCAAAACCGCCTGTCTGATCCGTCACATTGCCCAGCTTGAAGATGAGCGCAAGAACACCGGAACCGACCAGCGCACCCACACATTGGGCCACAACATAGCTGATGAATTCTGAAACGGTCATCCCGCCACTCATCAACACGCCCAGCGAAACGGCGGGATTGATATGGCAGCCGGAGATATTGCCGACACAATAGGCCATCCCGACGATGGTCAGACCAAATGCCAGAGCCGTCAGCAGATAGCCGCTTCCGGATGCCGCATCACAGCCGACAAGCATGGCTGTTCCACAGCCCACAACCACCAGAACCATTGTTCCGATACACTCCGCAATATACTTTTTCATGTTCATGTTAACGCCTCCCTTATAATTATAAAAAAAGTATAAACTTTCGAACAGGCACTATTATAGGCAGACGATGGATAAAATGCAAGCATAAAATAAGGGGTGGTAAGACATGATGCTGTGTGGTATACTTGACAACAAGTGGTGGGCAGATTATGCCCTTTTTTGGCAAAATCCTTATTTTATGCGGCTTTCCGGTATTTTGTATGCGGGATGGGTGCAACTACAAGATAGGAGAAATGCGATGGAAGAAGTCACGAAGACGGAGGCGGCCGTATCGGCAGATAAATCAGAAGGACTGAAGACGGCGGAGAACGCCGGGACAGAGGTTACGGCACAGGTCCTGACCGCCGGGGATGGTGAATCGGTGGAGTCACTGTTGCGTTCCATTCGCGCGGAATCCGAGAAGAGTGCTTTCTGGCAGCGTATCGGCGCATTGTGCATGGCCGGGATCCTGTTGGTGTTTACCATCGCGGTGCTGATTCTGGTGCCGAAAGTCATGGGTATACTGGGTCATGTGGGTGAAACGCTGGCACAGCTGGATATGCTGACTGCGGAGGCTGGTGAACTTACGACAAAGGCGGAGACTGTCATGGAGGAGTTTAGTGACATGGCAAAGAGCGTGACTGCAACCAGTGAAGGACTCTCCGGTTTTGTGGATAAGAATTCAGGTACACTGACCGAATCCGTTCAGCGTCTGGCCAGCATTGATTTTGAGGGTTTGAACCAGGGAATACAGGACCTGCAGGATGCGGTCGGGCCGATGGCGGATCTCTTCAGTAGGATGAGTGGTGGCTTCAGCCTGTTTGGCG
>JAFSYF010000070.1 GCA_017443695.1 Butyrivibrio sp. | reverse complement strand
TGTACTATGAGGCGGCGATCCGCGGGGCCAATCTCTCCGGCGGACAGAAGCAGCGTCTGCTGGTGGCCCGTGCGCTGGCGGGGAATCCGCAGATCCTGGTGCTGGACGATTCTTCCAGTGCCCTGGACTACCGGACGGATGCCGAGATGCGCCAGGCCATTGCAGAGCGTCATGCGGGGACGACCCTGATCCTCATCGCGCAGCGTATCAGCAGTGTGATGAAGCTGGACCACATCCTGGTGATGGACGAGGGACATATGGTGGGGTACGGGCGGCACGAGGAGCTGATGGAGAATTGTCCTGCCTATCGTGAGATCTGGGAGATGCAGACGGGGCTGGAGAGTGGAACGGAGGCATATCATGCCCAGGGGTGACCGCGGAGGGGCGAAAACCAGACCCAGGGATGCGCGTGCTGCGCTGATCCGTATCCTGCGGTATCTGTCCGTCTACGGATGGGGTGTCGCGGGTCTGTTGGTCGGCGCTTTTCTGAGCAACATCGGCAATCTGATGGGGCCTGATTTTGCCGGTAAGGCGATCGACCAGGCCAGTGCCGGTCCCGGAAATATCAACATGCAGCTGGTGAGGCACTACGTGCTGCTGATGCTCTTTGCCTATGTGGGCAGTAATGTCCTGAGCTTCCTTGTCAACATCGGGATGATGCGGATCGCCCGCAGAGTGGCCAGGAACATGCGCCGTGATGTGTTCCACAAGCTGATGCGGCTGCCGGTCTCCTATTTTGACCGCAACCAGGCCGGGGATATCATCAGCCGCGTTTCCTATGATATCGATGTGGTCTGCGCCAGCCTGTCGACAGATGTGGTGCAAATCCTTACCAGTATCGTCACGGTGGCGGGGAGCTTTGTGATGATGTGTATGATCTCGGCGCCGTTGGTGCTGTGCATGGTGTTCACCATACCGGCTTCCGTCCTGTTCACCGCCTATATGGGCAAAAAAACACGGCCGCTTTATGCCAGACGCAGCGCAGGGTATGGCCGGATGAACGGCTTCGCGGAGGAAATGTTCACCGGTCAGAAGACGATCCTCGCCTATGCGGGGGAGGACCGGATGAGTGAGCGGTTCCGCGCCATCAACCAGGATGCGGCCGACGCCTACCGCGACGCGGATGGGATGGGGATGCGGATGGGGCCTACCGTCGGTATGATCAGCAACATCGGTCTCTCTGCCATCGGCATGGGCGGTGCGGTGCTCTATCTGCGGGGAATCGTCGGGCTGGGACAGATCTCCAGTTTCGTCCTGTACAGCCGTAAATTCAGCGGGCCCATCAACGAGATCGCCAACATCGTCAATGAGATATTCAGCGCACTGGCGGCATCGGAGCGCGTATTCCGGCTGCTGGATGAGCCGGAGGAGGTGGCGGATCTCTATGGGGCGCGGGAACTGATCGGGTGTACCGGCGAGGTACAGGCAGAAGGGGTACAGTTCGGCTATCTGCCGGGCAGGACCATCCTGCATGACCTGAATCTGACAGCCAGGCCGGGACAGACCATCGCCATCGTCGGACCCACGGGTGCCGGTAAGACGACGATCATCAATCTGCTGATGCGGTTCTATGATCCGGAGAGCGGCTGCATCTATGTGGACGGTCAGACGCATACGGCCTGGACCATGGAGAGCCTGCGCCGGGCCTATGCCATGGTATTGCAGGATACCTGGCTGTTCCGGGGTACCGTATATGAGAACATCGCCTACGGCAAGGAGAACGCAACCATGGAGGAGGTGGTGGCCGCTGCGAAGGCCGCCCGGATCCACGGCTATATCATGCGGCTGCCCAAGGGTTATCAGACGGTGATCGGAGAGGACGGCGAAGGGATCAGCAAGGGCCAAAAACAACTCTTGACCATCGCTCGTGCCATGCTCTATGATACAAGTATGCTGATCCTCGATGAAGCGACGAGCAATGTGGATACAGCGACGGAACGCAGGGTACAGAAGGCCATGCGGGAGCTGATGAAGGGAAAAACCTGTTTTGTCATCGCGCACAGGCTCTCTACGATCCGGCACGCGGATCTGATACTGGTCGTCGATCAGGGTGATGTGGTGGAGCAGGGAACACATGAGGAGCTGATGCAGGCGCAGGGGTTCTATTACAGGCTCTACGTCAGCCAGTTCACTTAAGGATTCTATTCTGCTCTGAGGGTAACTGTTCATGAATCAACAATCAGGAGGGTGTACGGAAATGGGAAAGAGAAGCTTACGAATCGGACTTGCTGTACTGCTGTTGCTGATGCTGGGGTTGTTTGTCCGTCCCGTGACGGCCAGAGCGGCGAATAAGCTGGATAAGCCCAAGAACCTGAGATGCGAGATCATCACCGATGAGAACGGATCGGTGTATGATGTAATTTGGGATGAGGTGAAGGGCGCCAAGGGCTATGAGATCCGCTATGCGGAGAACTGGTCGAAGGGTTTGCCCAAGTCGGAGTTCTATACAGAGAAGATGAAGATCCGTGAGATCACATACAAAGTGACTGCAACTGGTGTAACAAAGTTCCAGGTGCGTGCTTTCCGTAAGGAGAACGGCAAGAAGGTGTATGGCAAGTGGGCCAGTGTAAAGGTCAATGCTGTGGCGGATCAGATTGCTGTCGGCGGTTGGACGCTGAACACGGATGTGCTGCAGACCGATCTGAACGATGAGGAGCTGGCCCGCTTTGAGGAGGCAATGGCTGGGTTTGTCGGTGTGAATTATGAGCCGGTGGACATGGTTGCCGAGCAGGTGGTGGCCGGCATGAATTACCTGTATCTGTGCAGGGCTACAACAGTGTATTCGGGCGCAAAGGCCTCCTGGGCGATGGTGGAGGTTTATCAGCCGTTAGAGGGTGTTGCCAGACGCGAGAACATTTTCGATATTGAGGAACCGGGATCCATCAAAACCGTGGATTCCTGGGAATCCCTGGCAGGCGGTTGGAATGCGACGCCCAGTAATGGACTGACACTGCCGAAGGCTGCGCAGACGGCTTTTGACAAGGCGGTGCAGGGACAGGACGGGATGAATTACCAGCCCACCGTATTGTTGGGAACACAGGTGGTAGCAGGAATCAACTACAAGATCCTGTGCAGAGGCAACAGCGTGACCGTGGATGCCATCCCGGATCTTATGCTGCTGACGATCTATGAGGATCCCACGGGTGCGGTGGAGATAACGGAAACTGCGTACGTGGATATCAACGCCCTGGTAAAATAAGTGAACCGTTTTTTGATCTGTATCACAGGCATCCTGTTGGCCGTGGCCGGCTGCGGGATGCCTTTTGTTGAGGATACGGAGCCGCTGCCGCTGACACCGCCCGTTCTGGAGGACCAATCTGTGCTGGACAATGCGTCGGCGTTCCTCTCGGAGATGTCGGAGATGGCGTCTGAGATGGCCTCCTCCGTATCCGTAGAGGACTTATCTGAGCCGGAGGAGGCAGCAGGCGAGAGCGTTCCCGCGGATCAGACGCAGGAGCAGAGCGCAGCGGCAGCAGCAGCAGAAACGGTCGTTTCTGAAGCGCAGGGACTCCTCGCAGGCATGGAGGAGCTGGACATCCATGATACG
>JAFSYF010000069.1 GCA_017443695.1 Butyrivibrio sp. | reverse complement strand
TCTGGTGAAATACTCTCTCAGCAGATCCATAGCGCATGTAGATATCAACTACACCGTCTTCGGCGCGCTGTGCTTCGTCATGAGTCTGCTGCTGAACTATTTCTTCCATTCCATCGAGCATATCTACGCCGGGAGCGAACGGCAACGTCTGGAGGGTCTGGCCTATACGGATACACTCACCGGCCTGGCCAACCGAACCCGCTGTGAGAAGGTTCTGATGTCCCTGACCGGCGATTACACCGTGATTTCCCTGGACCTGGATCACCTGAAGCAGGTAAATGACCATCTGGGCCATGAGGAGGGGGACCGGCTGCTGCGCGCCTTTGCCACCGAACTGAAGAAAACATTTCCTGACGCCCGGGTGGTGGGCAGATCAGGCGGTGACGAATTCCTGGCCGCTTTTGCCGGGATCAACCGGGAGATGTGTGAGGAGCGCCTCGCGGAGCTCCAGACCAGCCTCGATCTCTTCAACAAAGAGGAGCACGCCTTCCGTCTCTCTGCCTCCTGGGGCTATGCCACCAGCGACGAACGCCGTCGTACCGGCGATACAGGGATGGATGTCTATAAACTGGCTGATGCCCGGATGTATGAGATGAAGGAAGCCCATCACGATAAACGGATGCGCCGCATGCTGTTCGATATTGACGCGGCAGGAGAACTGCTTCCGGAGGATGGAGGTGTCTTCCATGACTAGACGGGTGGTTTTCATCGCCATCAGTGCATTGACCTTCCTCCTCGTCATCCTGCTGTGCGGCGTCGCGCTCTATGTGCAGCCGGAACATGAGGTCATCGCGCTGGAGGACGGCTGGACCGTGACCATGGGCGGACAGATCTATGAAGATGTTGTTCCGCAGCGGCTCTCAGACGCCATTCCCCTGCCACTGTCCCGCGGGGATGTGCTGGAGTTGTCCACCATGCTGCCGGATGCGGGTGATCTTCAATTCCCCGCCATCCTCTATAAAACACAGTACTGTGCCTGGCAGATCACGCTATATGACGGGTCGGAGGCTCAGCTCCTCTCCGAGGGCGGTCAGGAGGATCTCGCATCCGGCGCCTTCCTGGGCTGCGGGTACCATTTCATCTCCCTTCCCAGGGACTACGCCGGAAAGCGCCTCACCGTCACACTGACCGCGGCGGAACAGGATGCGTTCTCGGCGATTGAGACGCCGCTTCTGGGCTCCCACCACGACCTGGAATACGGTTTCCTGCACCGGAACCTGTTCCCCATCGCCGTCAGCATCTACCTTTTCATTTTCGGTGGCTGTTTCCTGTTCATCACGCTGATCTTCTATTCCTCCACCCTGGGGGTCCGGATGCAGCTCTTCTCCTCTATTCTGTATATCGATCTCGGCATCTGGCTGATCGCTTACTACAACGCCGGATTTCTGTTCTTCAACGGCGCCATGATGACGTTTCTTGAGTACATCACCCTGTATCTCATTATCCCACTCTCCTTCCTGGTGCTTGCCTGCATCGGTACGCACCGGGAGAACCGGATCTTCCGGTCCCTGCAGCTGGTCTGCACCGCACTGCCGTTATTGTTCATTGTCCTGCATCTGGCCGGTGTGATCTACATGAACCGGCTGCTGCCCCTGTATCATGTCATCTGTTTCGTCAGCTATCTGGCCTTCGTCCAGATGTGCTTTCAGGATCTGACACAGCACAAGCTCTCCCGCTCAGACCGGATCCAGCTCCTGGGACTGTTCCTGTTCTCCACTACCATCATCCTTGATATGGTGATTTTTGTGGCCAGACGGACATTTCATCTGAACCAGACGGTCTATACCGCCTATCTCCTCTCTATTGGGGCGATGCTGTTCGCTTTCTCCCAGCTGGTGAACTATTTCCTGTTCGTCTCCGAGTCCTATGCCCGGGTCAAGGAATATGACCAGCTCACCCGCATGGCCTATGAAGACAGCCTGACGGATCTGGCCAACCGCACCCGGAGTGAGCGGTATATGGAAGCACTGGCGGAGACCCATGCGGATTATTGCGTGATCAGTCTGGATCTGAACGGACTGAAGGAGGTCAATGACAACTACGGCCATGCTGCGGGCGATAAGTACCTGAAGGAGTTCTCCACCGCCTTCCGCAGCTGTTTCGACGAGAGTGCTTTCCTCTCCCGGCTCGGCGGGGATGAATTCATGGTGGTTCTGCGCCATACGACACCCGAGGCCGTGGATGCCGCCCTGCTGAAGCTCACCGGTGCCCTCGATGTGATGAATGCGCTCTATCCCGGTTATCACCGGAGCGTGGCAGCCGGTTATGCCTTCCGGCATGAGGTCGCACAGAAGCTGGCAGAGGATCTGCGCGCTGAGGACCAGGGCGTTGAGAATATGGCACGGCGTGTGTATCAGCTGGCCGATGAACGGATGTACGCCGACAAGGAACGCCTGCATGAAAAACTGGGGGATCGCCGGGCCAGACTGTAGACCGCCGACGGCTTTTGTAGTAGAATAAGAGTTGTCTTTTTACCTTTTTTTCTCACAGAAAGGAGATGCTGCCATGGACAACAAGGCCTGTATCGAGCAGGGCCGTACTGCACTGGGCATCGAGTTCGGTTCTACACGGATCAAAGCCGTACTGACGGATCCGGAACATCGGCCCATCGCCTCCGGCTCCCACAGCTGGGAGAATCGTCTGGAGGACGGGATCTGGACTTATTCACTGGATGATATTCGCGAGGGTGTGCAGGACTGTTTCCGGGATCTGGCCGCCGATGTGAAGCGGCAGTATGGATGCAGGCTCACCACCGTCGGTGCCATGGGCGTCTCTGCCATGATGCACGGATATATGGCCTTCGACAGGGACGGCACACTGTTGGTGCCCTTCCGTACCTGGCGCAATACCATCACGGAGGAAGCATCGGACGCACTGACTGAACTGTTCGGTTTCCATATCCCGCAGCGCTGGTCCATCGCCCATCTGTATCAGGCCATTCTGAACGGAGAGTCCCACGTCGGGCAGATCGACTATCTGACCACTCTGGCGGGCTATATCCACTGGCTGCTCACCGGTGAGCGCGTCCTGGGTGTGGGCGATGCCTCCGGAATGTTCCCCATCGATTCCGCCACCTGTGATTACAACCAGCGGATGGTGCAACAGTTTGATGAGAAGATCGCATACCGGGGCTTCGCCTGGAAGCTTTCGGACATCCTGCCGAAGAGTCTGCCGGCCGGGGCACCCGCAGGCAAGCTCACCGAAGAAGGCGCACGCTTCCTTGATCCGTCGGGAACCCTGCAGGCCGGTATCCCCTGCTGTCCGCCGGAGGGCGACGCAGGCACCGGAATGGTGGCCACCAACTCCGTCGCAAAGCGTACCGGCAATATCTCTGCCGGCACCAGCGTATTCTCCATGGTGGTGCTGGAACACGACCTCTCAAAGGCCTACCCGGAGCTGGATCTGGTGACCACACCGGATGGCGCTGCGGTGGCCATGGTGCACTGCAACAACTGCACCTCGGACTTAAACGCCTGGGTCGGTCTCTTCCGTGAATTCGCGTCACTGACCGGCAGTCAGATCTCCGATGACGAACTCTATGGCCAGCTCTATCGCCACGCCATTGAAGAAGGAGATGCGGACTGCGGCGGTCTGTTATCCTACAACTACTATTCAGGTGAGAGCATCACCGGCTTCAATGAGGGCAGGCCGCTCTTCGTCCGTCGCCCCGATGCCCGGATGAATCTCGCCAATTTCATGCGCACCCACCTGTATACAGCCCTGGGCGCACTGAAGGTCGGCAATGATATCCTGCGCAATGAGGAGCACGTGGCCGCTGATTTCTTCTTTGGTCAGGGCGGCTTCTTTAAGGTGCGCGGCGTGGGCGACCGCGTGATGGCTGCGGCACTGAACAGTGAGATCCGGCTGATGGAGACCGCCGGGGAGGGCGGCCCCTGGGGACAGGCGATCCTGGCATCGTATATGCTCCAGAAGGAGGGAGACGAGTCCCTCTCCCACTATCTTGATACGAAGGTATTCGCAGGCGGTCAGGTGGAGCGCTGTGCGCCGGTTGCGGAGGACGTTGCCGGATTTGAAGCCTTCATGAAGGACTACCGCGCGGGACTGGCCATCGAACGGGCAGCGACGGAAGCATTGAAAGAGAGGTGATCGTACATGTTGGAAGCACTGAAGGAAAAAGTCTGCGACGCCAATCTGCTCCTGCCAAAGTACGGTCTGGTGACCTTCACCTGGGGCAATGTTTCGGAACTGGACGAGGACAGCGGACTCTTTGTCATCAAACCCAGCGGCGTGGATTATGACGTCATGAAGCCGCGGGATATGGTGGTTATGGATCTGGAGGGCAACAAGGTAGAGGGCGACCTCAAGCCTTCGTCGGATATGCCCACTCATCTGGAGATCTATAAGGGTTTCGATGGGATCGGCGGCATCGTCCACACACACAGCTCCTACGCCACGAGCTGGGCCCAGGCCGGGCGCGGTATCCCTTGCTACGGCACAACCCATGCGGATTATTTCTACGGGGAGATCCCCTGTGTCCGCTGCCTGACGGAGGAGGAGATCAACGACGGGTACGAGGCCAACACCGGCCATCTGATCGTGGATGAATTCCAGCGGATGGAGCTCAATCCATCTGCCGTACCGGCGGTTCTGTGCAAGAATCACGGTGTCTTCTCCTGGGGCCGGGACGCTCACGATGCCGTGCACAATGCGGTGGTCACGGAGGAGGTCGCCAAGATGGCCTACCGGTGCGAGGTGATCAATCCCCGCGTACAGCCCGCGCCGCAGGAGCTGCAGGACAAGCACTACTACCGCAAGCATGGTGCCAACGCATATTACGGACAGAATTAAACACAAAATAATATAAAAGGAGGTTCTCACTATGACCAACCAGGAACTGGCAAAAACCGCGAACGAGATCCGCAAAGGGGTCCTGACAGCGGTGTACTCTGCAGGGGCAGGGCATCCGGGCGGGTCGCTCTCTTCCGCGGATATCTTCACCTATCTCTATTTTGAGGAGATGAACATCGACCCGAAGGATGTGAAGAACCCTGACCGCGACCGTTTCGTCCTCTCCAAGGGACACTGCGCACCGGGTCTGTATTCCACCATGGCCAACCGCGGTTATTTCCCAGTGGACGAGCTGAAGACCCTGCGTAAGCTGGGTTCCCGTCTCCAGGGCCATCCGAGCATGCAGTATCTGCCGGGACTGGATATGTCCAGCGGATCTCTGGGACAGGGCATCTCCGCTGCGGTGGGTATGGCCATGGCCGGCAAGATGGACGGCAAGGGCTATCGTGTCTATACCCTCCTGGGCGACGGTGAGCTGGAAGAGGGCGAGGTCTGGGAAGCCTCCATGTTTGCAGGCTTCCGCAAGCTCGACAACCTGGTGGTCATCGTCGACAATAACGGCCTGCAGATCGACGGTCCTGTTGACAAGGTCTGCTCCCCGTATCCGATCGACAAGAAGTTCGAGGCCTTTAATTTCCATGTCATCAACGTAGATGCGCACAATTTTGATGAGCTGCGTGCTGCCTTCAAGGAGGCCAGAGAGACCAAGGGTGCTCCCACCGCCATCATCGCCAAATCCACCAAGGGCAAGGGCGTTTCCTTCATGGAGAATCAGGTGGGCTGGCATGGCAAAGCACCGAACAAGGAGCAGTATGAGCAGGCCATGGCAGAATTAGAAGCGATCGGAGGTGCGTTATGAGCGAGGTGAAGAAGATTGCAACCCGTGTCAGCTACGGCGAGGCACTGAAGGAGCTGGGTGCTGAGTACCCGAATCTCGTGGTGCTGGATGCGGATGTGGCCGCTTCCACCATGACCGCCACCTTCCAGAAAGCCTATCCCGAGCGCCATATCGACTGCGGTATCGCAGAGGGCAACATGATGGGCATCGCGGCAGGACTTTCCACCTGCGGCAAGATTCCGTTTGTCAGCGCATTTGCCATGTTCGCTGCCGGCCGCGCTTTCGAGCAGGTTCGGAACTCCGTGGGTTATCCGCACCTGAATGTGAAGATCGGCGGTACACACGCCGGCATCACCGTAGGTGAGGACGGCGCCAGCCACCAGTGCAATGAGGATTTCGCCCTGATGAGCGTCATCCCCGGCATGGTGGTGATGTGTCCGGCTGACGATGTGGAGGCCAAGGCCTGCGTACGTGCCGCAGTGGAGCATGAGGGGCCGGTTTATATCCGCTTCGGTCGTGCTGCCTGCACGGTGATCAATGACCGTCCGGACTATCATTTTGAGATCGGCAAGGGAGATGTCGTTCGCGAGGGAACGGATCTCACCATCGTCGCAACCGGCATCGGTGTGGACGCTGCGCTTGGCGCTGCGGAGCAGCTGGCGGCGGACGGTGTCAGTGCCGAGGTCATCAATATGTGCACCATCAAGCCGCTGGACAAGGAGCTGCTTGTCAAATCCGTCTCCAAGACCGGACGCGCACTGACGGTGGAAGAGCACTCCGTCATCGGCGGTCTGGGCGCCGCGGTAGCGGATGCACTGGCAGAGCTGCATCCGGCACCGGTGAAAAAGCTGGGCATGCAGGATGTATACGGTGAATCCGGTACTGCCGCCGAGCTGGTTCATAAGTACGGACTGGATGCCGAGGGCGTTTACAAGGCAGCAAAGGAGTGGCTCGGTAAGTGAGCAATCAAATGAAAACATACGGGGGTGCGAGGCCAATCCTCGCCCCCTCGATCCTTGCAGCGGATTTTACCTGTCTGGGAGACCAGATCCAGGCGGTCTCCGGGGCAGGTGCTCCGTACCTGCACATCGATGTGATGGATGGAATCTTCGTGCCATCCATCTCCTTCGGTATGCCGTTGATTGGCAGTATCCGCAAATGTACGGATATGATCTTTGATGTGCATCTGATGATCGAAGAGCCATGGCGTCATGTGGACAAGTTCGTGGAGTGCGGCGCGGATATCCTGACCTTCCATGTGGAGTCCATCCGTCACCCCACACATGTACAGCAGACCATTGAACACATCCATCACCTGGGAATCCGGGCCGGACTGGCGATCAAACCCGCCACGCCGATGGAAATCCTGTTGCCTTATCTGAATGAGCTGGATCAGATTCTGGTGATGACGGTGGAACCCGGTTTCGGCGGTCAGCAGTACATCGATGCCTGCACCGATAAGATCCGTCAGACCCGCAGCATGCTGGAGGAACACGGTCTCTCCACAGATATCCAGATCGATGGCGGCGTCACACAGGACAATATCCGCATACCGGTTGAGGCCGGTGCCAGCGTCATCGTTGCAGGCTCCGCTGTATTCCGCGGAGATCCGGCAGCAAATGTCCGGACACTTGTCGACGCAATGAACGGAAATCAGAGGTAGTGCGTGATGAGAAACCAGCTGACCAGACAGGATATCGCGGAGATGGAGGCGGAGATCGAACACCGCAGGATTGATGTGCGCAAGGAGCTGCTGGAGGATGTCAAAACCGCCCGCGCCCATGGCGATCTGTCCGAGAACTTCGAATACTATGCCGCCAAGAAAGCCAAGAATCAGAATGAGAGCCGGATCCGCTACCTGGAGCGGATGATCCGTACCGCCGAAGTCATAGACGACAAAACTGCGGCGGATGAGGCCGGTGTTGGCAAAACGGTCCGGATCCGGGTGGAAGAGGATGGCTCAGAGGAACAGTACAAGCTCGTTACCACCATGCGGGGTGATTCCCTGAAAGGGCTCATCAGTATCGAGTCCCCCCTGGGCAAGGCACTTCTGGGACACCGTGCCGGTGAGCGCATCACCGTTCGTGTGAGCAGCGATTACAGCTATGATGCGCAGATTCTTTCCGTGGAGAACACTGGCGTCACCGCAGATGATAAGATAAGGGAGTTTTAGTTATGCGTGTTTTTCAACCGATTGACATCAAGGACACCGACGAAGGCCCTTTTACCTTTGACGGAGAGGGATGGACACTGATCACCGCAGCTAAAGCCCCGGCACTCGGGGAGACCGCACCCAAGGTCAATACCATGACCGCCTCCTGGGGCGGCGTAACCTATGTCTGGAATAAACGATGCGCGGTCATCTTTGTCCGGGAGAGTCGTTACACCAGAGAATTCCTTGACGAAGCCGGACGCTTCTCCCTGTGCTTCTTTGATCACCAGCAGTTCCGCAGAGAGATGAAATACCTCGGTGCCGTCTCCGGACGGGATGAGGACAAGATTGCGGGGGCGCGCCTGACGGTGAGTTACGACAACGGCATCCCCTATTTTGACGAGGCGAAGGATGTCCTGCTGTGCCATACGCTGTATCATCAGACCTTCACCCCGGAGGGTTTCCATGATCCCGCACTGCGCACGCAGTTCTATCCAAACGGTGACGAGCACATCATGTACATCGCCGAGATCCGCAAGGTGATGATTCGCTGACCCTGAACTATCTGGCCCAAGGAGAACACAGTCATGTCCAAACAGAAAGTCATTGTCATCGGTGCCGGTCCGGCCGGACTGACCGCCGCCTATGAGCTCCTCAGACAGGCCGGCGACCGCTATGAGGTCGTCGTCTTAGAAGAAACCCAGAGCTTCGGCGGCATCTCCCGTACCGTTGAATACCATGGCAACCGCATGGATATGGGTGGACACCGGTTTTTCTCCAAGGTACCGGAGGTCAATGCCTGGTGGGAGCGTATGCTCCCGCTGCAGGGTGCTGCCACCTGGGATGATATCCAGCTGAACCGGCCCATGTCCTTGAAGGAGGGCGGCCCGGATCCGGAGAAAACCGACCGGGTCATGCTCAAGAGGCACCGGGTTTCCCGGATTCTGTTTGACAACAAATTCTATGACTACCCCATCTCCCTCAAACCCGAGACCTTCATGAACTTTGGGTTCCTGACCACCATGCGGGTGGGTTTTTCCTACATGGCCTCCGTATTCCACAAACGGCCGGAGGATAACCTGGAGAATCTCTATATCAATAACTTCGGCAAAAAACTCTACGAGATGTTCTTTGAGTATTACACCGAAAACCTCTGGGGCCGACACCCGTCGGAGATCGACGCCTCCTGGGGCAAACAGCGGACGAAAGGCCTGTCCATCTTCGGCATCATCCGGGACTATCTCGGCAGACTGTTCCATGTCCGTAACCGCAAGGTCAATACCTCTCTCATCGAGGAATTCAAATACCCCAAGCTGGGTCCCGGACAGCTGTGGGATGTGACGGCAGAGGAGATCCGCAAGCTCGGCGGAACCATACTGATGAACACCCAGGTCACCAGGGTGCACAAGAATGCAGATCAACACATGACAGGGCTGACCTATGTCTCAGAAGGCACCGAACATGAGATGGAGGGCGATATCATCATCTCCTCCATGCCTCTGAAGGATCTGGTCTGCGGCATGAATGATGTCCCGTCAGATATCCATAACATCGCCGCCGGTCTTCCCTACCGGGATTATATGACGCTGGGTGTGCTGGTTCCCAGTCTGAATCTCCGAAATAAAACAGACATCCGGACCATCTCGAATATCGTCCCCGACTGCTGGGTTTATGTCCAGGACCGCCGGGTCAAGATGGGACGTTTCCAGATCTACAACAACTGGTCCCCGTACATGATTAAGGACATTGAGCATACGATCTGGATGGGACTGGAATATTTCGTCAACGAGGGGGACGAATACTGGACCATGGAGGATGAGGCATTCTCCAGATTCGCCGTGGATGAGATGGTGAAGATGGGCCTGATCGATTCCGCTTCCTGCGTCCTCGATACCCATGTGGAGCGGGTGAAGAAGGCATACCCCGCCTACTTTGATACCTATGACCGCATTGATGAGCTGATCGCGTACCTGAAGGGCATCGACAACCTCTTCTGCGTGGGCCGTAACGGGCAGCACCGCTATAACAACATCGACCACTCCATGTGCACCTCCTTCGAGACGGTGAAGGCCATCCTCTCCGGTACCCGCGACCGTTCCGCCATCTGGGACGTCAATACGGAGAAGGAGTACCATGAGAGCACAACAGAAGCCGCATCCTCCGAGGAGAATACGGCTGAGATTGACTGAATATTCGTTTATTCCTGCTCTCTAACTTCTCTCTGACTGCTCACTTACACTGCCTGGAAATACACCAGCACCGACCGGAAGTCTCCGGACAGATTCGGTACCGGAAGTCCCGCATTGGCCAGTGTCTGACCACTTAACTCCGGCAGTGCCTGCGCCTGCACCCATCGATGCAGCTCCTCTGCGCTGACTCCCTGCTCAACAAATTCCACCCGATAGCGGCGATCCGGCTGCAGACCGCGGACACGGATCCGTCTGGCACGGGCATTCGGACGGCCCAGAACCTGCACATAGGTCAGGAGTGCTTCACTCCCATCCGCCGCTACGACAGCATAGGCATCCCAGAGATGATTCTCCCGGTAGGATGCGATCCGGTAATAATCCCCTGTGCACACCAGATCATTGAACCGGTGGTAGAGTGCGATCTGTTCGGGGATCTGATTACGCTCTTCCTCAGAGAGCTTCGTCACATCCAGCTCATAACCGAAGGTTCCCGCCAGCGCCACATTGCCCCGGGTATCAAAAGGCGTGATACGGCCCACCATATGATTCGGGCAGACAGAGACATGCGCACCGATGGCGGAGAGCGGGTAGGTCAGCGCCGTCCCCTCCTGGATCGACAGCCGCTCGATGGCGTCCGTATCATCCGATCCCCAGATCTGCGGGCTGTAGTAGAGCATGCCCGGATCGAGTCGACCGCCGCCGGAGCAGCAGTTCTCCAATAGCAACTCAGGGAAATCTGTGATCAGCCGCTCCTGCATCTCATAGACGCCCAGCATATACCGGTGGAAGATCTCCCCCTGGCGATCCGGCGGGAGCTTTACGGAGCCCAGATCCGTCAGAGGCCGGTTCATATCCCATTTCACATAATCCACCTGACCGTCCCGGAGTACCGCCGCCATCATCTCATAGATGTGATCCCGCACCTCCTGTCTCGTCATATCCAGCACGAGCTGGTTGCGGTTACGGGAGGGCTCTCTGCCCTCTACGTGGAAGGCCCAGTCGGGATGTGCGCGGTACAGATCGGAATCCGGGCAGACCATCTCCGGCTCGAACCAGATGCCGAACTTCATCCCCATCCGGTGGATCTCCTCCGCCAGACGCTTGACGCCGCCAGGCAGCTTGCGTTCATTGACGACCCAGTCCCCGAGTCCGGAATTGTCGTCATCACGCTTGCCGAACCACCCGTCGTCCATGACGAACATCTCGATCCCGGCCTCATGCCCCGCCCGGGCGATGGCCAGCAGCTTATCCGTATCGAAGTCAAAATAGGTCCCCTCCCAGTTGTTGATCAGCACCGGGCGCTTCCGGTCCTTGTACGGACTGCGGATCAGATGCTCACGATAAAGCTTGTGGAAGATATGCGTCATGCCATTGGTACCGCGATCCGAGTAGACAAACACCGCCTCCGGTGTCTGGAAGCTCTCCCCCGGTTCCAGCTTCCATTGGAAGCCCACCGGGTGGATCCCGATCGTCAGACGCAGATTGTCCGCCTGATCCCGTTCCACCTGCGCCAGGAAATTGCCGGAATAGACGAGCTGGACGCCGTAGACCTCCCCGCTGTCCGTACCAGAATGCCGGTCCACGATCCCCAGGAAGGGGACGAACTGTGCGGACGAGATTCCGCGCATGGAGTAGACACTGTGTTTGCCGTGGGTGATCTCGTTTTTCTCGATCTTCTTCTCCCTTCCCCAGGAGCCATACATCGTCATCAGCTGATAGTCCGCCACATCCATATCCAGACTGGCAGACATCGCCTTGGTGAGCTGCAGGGTCTGGCTGCCCTCATTCACCAGCCGGGCACTGCGCAGGATCGCATCCACCCCCTCGAATACAGAATAGGACAGCTCGCAGACCAGTCCCAGTGCCGGATCCTCACAGGTGATCACCAGGGTCTGTACCGGACCGCCAAAGGTCGCCGGCAGTCCCTCCAGCTTCTGCTTGTCGGAGCGGATCTCATGGGACCGGTAGGTCAGCCGCGTCGTCCGCGTGCCGCCGGCGGAGGTCACATCCACCGCGCTCTCCCGGAAGTCTCCCAGTCCCTGTCCCGGATATTCCTGGGGGAACACATCCATGAAGGTGACACGCTCCCGTCCGTTCTGTGACGGTACGCCCGGCATATCCGCCGTGCGCAGCATATAGCGGAGATCATCCGCCGCAAGGCGCGCCCCATAGTAGACATGCCCGATAAAACCCTCCTCATCCGTCACGGACAGGACATAGGAGCTGTGCTCCGTGTCGAGCTTGAAGAGCCGGTAGTCCTCCAGATAACTGATCTGCTGCATCACACATTCCCTCCTTTGATCACTGCCTCCACAAACGCATCCAGCGCCGGGCGGTCCGCCTCATGCAATGCCGACTTAATCGTCAGCATCGGCTCCACAATGGTGCAGTCCTTCCAACCGGAGATCAGCTCTGTCATCAGCTTTCCGGAAGCCGGTGCCCATGTCCCGTTCTGTGCCAGGGCAAATACCCGCTTCTGTACGGACAGTGCCGCGCAGTCGTGGAGGAAATTCGCCATCGGCGGATAGATTCCGTTGTTGTAGGTCGGGCAGAACAGCACGATATGCCGGCAGCGCCAGACCTCCCCGATCAGCTCGGAAACATCCGTACCGGATACATCATAGATCCGGACATCCCGCCCGCTCTTCTCCCGCAGCATCGCTGCCACGAGCTGTGCCGCGCTCTCCGTATGTCCGTACAGACTGCCGTAGATCACCACATATCCATCGTCCTCCGGCTCATACTGGCTCCACTTCTGGTACTTGTCCAGGAACCATCCGATGCCCTGCGCATCGCGCCACAGCGGTCCGTGGAGCGGATAGAGGGCCGCGAGATCGAGTCCTGCTGCCTTCTTTAAAACGGCCTGCACCTGTACCCCGTACTTCCCGACGATATTCGCATAGTAGCGTCTGGCCTCGGAGAGATACTCCCGCTCAAAGTCCAGCTCATCTGCCCACAGCGCGGTATCCGTCGCGCCGAAGGTCCCGAAGGCATCGGCACAGAACAGCCCCTTCGACACGTCATCCCACGCCATCAGCACCTCCGGCCAGTGCACCATCGGTGCTGTGACAAAGTGGAAGGTATGGCGGCCCGTCTGCAGCGTGCCGCCCTCCGCCATCGTGATCTCCTCCCTGCCTTCCAGTTCCGGGAAAAACTGATGCAACATTCGGAATGCCTGCGCGCTGGCCACCAGCTTCATCTCCGGATAGAGCGCCGCCACCGTGGCGATCTGCGAGCAGTGATCCGGCTCCATATGCAGGATCACCAGATAGGACGGCTTACGGTCCCCCAAGAGGCCGGTCAGGTTCTCCAGATACTGGTCAGAGACCGTGATGTCCGCGGTGTCAAAGAGCGTGATCTGTTCATCCAGCACCACATAGCTGTTGTAGGATACGCCCTGGGGCAGCGGAAACAGATTCTCGAAGCGGTGGAGCCGTCTGTCACTCCCGCCGATCCAGACGATGTCATCGGTAACGTTTCTGTAATTGATCATGGTATTCTCCTTACAAAGTGTTTAACAGTACGCTTTCATCTTCTCAATGAGCCCGGGCAGTGCCTCCTCGAAGCTGACGCCCAGCCGTTCCTCCTCCGGAATCGACTGGGTATGCCGGATGGCATCCAGTGTGAAATCCACCGCGATCGCCGTGGCCTCCTCCAGCTGGATCCCTCTCGTCAGCGCCCCTGTGACAACGGAGGTGAAGATGTCCCCGGTTCCGTGGTAATGCCCCGGGATCCGCTCACGGTAATAGGAAGCGATGCTGTCCCGTCCGGCATCATAGCTGATGGCGCCGACTTCTCCCTCATGCAGACTCATTCCCGTCAGGATCACGCTGCGCCGTTCCCTTCCATCGTCCTCACTGATGCCGCCGAGCTGTGACAGCTTCCGCAGCAGCTCCACCACCTCATCCCTGTTCATATCCTCGCGGTACATTGTTCCGGTCAGCAGGCAGGCCTCCGTGAGATTCGGCGTAATGACATCCGCCAGACTCACCAGTCTGCGCATGGCACCGATCATATCCGAGGATACCCCCCGGTAGAGCTTGCCGTTGTCCGCCATGGCCGGATCAATGATGCGGATCGTCTGTGACCCGTCCGGCTTCGTCCCGCCAAAGGTCTGAAACATCTGCCGCACCGGTTCCGCCTGACGTGCATTGCCCAGATAACCCACGTAGAGCGCATCGAAGGACAGACCGATCTCCTTCCAGTGCCGGAGGATACCGGGAATGTCCTTGGTCAGCTCACGGAAGGTGAAGCCGGGAAAGGCGGAATTCGCCGAGAGTACAGCTGTCGGAAGCACCGAGGTCTCGATGCCGACGCAGGACAGAATCGGCAGCGCCACAGACAGTGAACACTTGCCCACACAGGAGAGATCCTGACAGGTTGCAACTTTCTTCATGAGTACCCCCTGATTATCACTTGTCTTCCATAATTATGTCCACTATACCATAAATGCCCGCCATCCGCAAAAGATTGTGATATACTGGAGCATATGAACCATCAACCGTTACAATCCGGTGAATTGTCCGGTATCCGATACATCACCTGTACCCGCCTCCTGGAGCTTCTTACAGGCGTGGGCCTGCTGCCCCTGCTGATCCTGTGCTGGTTCGATTATCCCGCGGCGGATGATTTCTCCATGGGGCTGGAGGTCGGTCTCGCCATGCGATCTACGGGATCTGTGACCACCGCCCTGCTGGCTGGACTCACCAAGACCATCCATCTGTATCAGACCTGGATCGGCTATTTCACCTCTGCCCTGCTCTCCGCCCTGCCGCCCCACACCTGGGGGGAGGGGTGGTACCGCCTGACGGCGCCCATCGCGCTCTGCAGTCTGTGTCTGGGTACTGCGCTTCTCCTGCACCACCTCCTCACCCACAGACTCGGGGTGGATCCTCTGCTGACCCGCGCCGTAACGGCCATGACATTGTTCATCACCCTCCAGTGCATGCCGGATCAAAGCGCGCGTGTGGAGGGCATATTCTGGTACTGCGGCAGTATCAATTACACGTTTATGTACGGGCTTGGTCTGGTGTGGCTCTCCCAGCTGCTGATCCTTGGTGATACCGCCGCATCCGGCAGGCTGCGCCTGCGGACGCTTCTGTCCTGTCTGCTGGGTTTCGCTGTCGGCGGCGGCAACTACATGACCGCCCTGACCTGTGCGATGGTGGCCGTCCTCACCATGCTCTACGCCTTCCTCGGAACGAAATCCCTTCCCCTGCGGCTGCGTCTGATCCTGCCCTGTCTCTTCCAGCTGGCGGGCTTTGCTGTCAGCTGTCTGGCCCCCGGCAATGCCGTACGGGCAAGCGGCATCACCGGATTCTCCGCCATCCGCACGGTCTTTATCGCCCTGTACTATGTACTGAGCGTCTGTATCAGCCAGTGGTCCGGCTGGGCGGTTCTGCTGCTGCTCATGATGGCTGCGCCCATGCTCTGGCATGCCGCCGCACAGACCCAACTCTCCTTCCGGCTGCCGGGCATCGTGGTCATACTGGCCTGGGGGTTTGTCGCAGCCAATATCGCCCCGCCCCTCTACGCCACCGGCAGCATTGAGGCCGGACGGATCCGTGCCCTGTTCTGGATGCAGTACATCCTGCTGCTCGTGCTCACGGAGGGGTATCTGGTGGGCTGGCTGCAGCGGCAGCTGGTAACGCACACATCCGGTGCGGCGGTATCCGGCTTCTCCCGGCAGACCTCACTCGCCCTGTTACTGATGGCGCTGTTCTTCCTGTTCGGCGCGGCGCTCCAGACCAAGGTGGACCCGCATTATTTCACAGCGGGCAGCGCCGTCACCGACCTGGCAAACGGCAGTGCCGCCCGCTACGCTGCCCAGAACGCGGAACGCAGGCGGATGCTG
This sequence comes from Butyrivibrio sp., assembly GCA_017443695.1. GTDB lineage: Bacteria > Bacillota > Clostridia > Lachnospirales > Lachnospiraceae > Butyrivibrio. Next base: position 12,587 of record JAFSYF010000069.1, on the reverse strand, counting down.
ACGGATCCGGCTGCGGACAGCGTGGTTCTTGCCCCCTACACCGACCGGCCTGCGCTGCTCTTTTTCTCCGACATCACCGATGATCCGTCGGACTGGACGAATCAGGCACTTGCGCGGTATTATGGTAAAAAAAGTGTGAGGATACCATGATATGGTGGTGACATCCGGAGAAAAGTACTTTTCATGCGACGCGCTGATCATCGGGGCCGGCCTGTACGGCCTCTACAGCGCTGTGCGTCTGGCCGGGCGTGGCCTTTCGGTCTGTGTTCTGGAGCGGGACGCAACACCCTTCCGACGCGCAACGACGATCAATCAGGCCCGCGTCCACATGGGCTACCACTATCCGCGCAGCCTGACCACTGCCATGAAATCCGCCGGATACTTCCGCCGTTTCGTCCAGGATTACGGCTTCGCCATCAAGACGGATTTCCGGCAGATCTATGCCACCGGCGCCCAGTTCTCCTGGACCGATGCGGCCCAGTTTGAAGCCTTCTGCAGAGATGCCGGCATCCGCTGCGAATCCCTGTCCCCGGAGGTCTACTTCCGGCCCGGGATCTGCGATGGGGCCTATCTGACGGAGGAGTACACCTACGATGCCGCCATCCTGCGGGATCACCTGACAGACCAGCTCTCCGCCACCGGTGCGCAGCTCTGCCTTGAGACCTGTGTCCGGCAGATCCACAAGGAGTCTGGCCAGTGGGTGGCGGAAGCGGACAGGGCGGGAACCCGGCTTGTTTTCCGTGCGCCCTTCCTGCTGAATGCGACCTATGCCTCCACCAATGAGATCCTCCGGGCGGTGGAGCCCGCATCCCGGGAGGGCGGGGTCTTTACACCCTTCCCGATCAAATATGAGCTCTGTGAGATCATCCTCTGCAGACCGAGTGCGGCACTTCAGGACATCGGCTTCACGGTGATGGACGGCCCGTTCTTCTCCATTATGCCTTTCGGCCTGACGGGACTGCACTCCCTGACATCGGTGACCTTCACCCCGCACAAGACCTGCCATGAGGATCTGCCGCGCTTCGCCTGTCAGAACGGCCGCGCCTGTTCCCCGGAGGATCTGTACAACTGCGATGACTGCCCGGGCCGTCCGGTTTCCTCTTGGCCTTACATGAGCCATCTGGCGGATAAATATCTGCGTGAGGAGTACGCCTATACCTATGAGCGATCCCTGTTTTCCATGAAACCGATCCTGCGATCCTCCGAGGTGGACGACTCCCGTCCCACGGCGATCCGGGTCAATGCTTCAGCACCCACTTTCATCAGTGTCCTCTCCGGCAAGATCAACACCGTCTATGACCTGGATCCGTATCTGGACGCTGCTTTGGACAACCAGTAGTCACAGGAGGCTTATTGTGGAGTTAAATATTCTGTTTCCGGTACTGAACGAACATCTGCGCCTGGAGCGCGGCATCCGCACCACCGTGGAGTATGTCCGTGCCCACCTCAATGTTCCCTGCCATCTGACCATCCTCGACAACGGCTCTGACGATGATACCCCCCGCATCGGACGCAAGCTCGCCAGAGAGTATCCGGAGGTCACCTATGAGCGGATTGAGGAACGTGGTGTCGGCGTTGCTTTCCGCCACGGTGTTGAGTTGAACAACGCGGATATCGTGGGCTACATGGACATCGATCTCTCCACCGACATCTCCACGCTGTCGGAAATGCTGCGGATCTTCCGCGACAATCCGCAGATTCAGTATGTGAACGCCTCCCGGTTTGCCGACCGGTCCGATACCAGGGGACGCAAATGGTACCGCAGGATCACCTCAAAGGGACTGCTGATCCTGCTGAAGGCGGTCTTCGGCATGCGCGCCACAGACGCCATCTGCGGCTTCACCTTCGTCCGCCGTGAGATCGCCGAACGTCTCGTCAACGAATGCGGGGATGACAAGGGCTGGTTCTATATGATCGAGTTCCTGCTGCGGGCGGAACGGGACGGCATCGATATCCTGGATCTGCCGGTGAACTGGACGGAGGATTACAACACAACGGTTCATATCTGGAAGACGATCCGAAATTACCTGCGGAACATCATCCGGCTCAAGAGAACCTTTATTCTGGAGGAAAAAAAGAATGCTCAAAAGAATTGACCTGACCAGGGATGTACAGGCACACGAGGCGGAGTACCGTGCAGCCATTGAGGCCGTCTGCCGCGAGACCGCTTTTTCCGGCGGAAGGTTTGCGGATCAGTTCGACGAGGAGTTTGCCCGCTACTGCGGTGTCGCGGCAGCCTCCGGCGTCAACAACGGCACCAGTGCCCTGCATCTGGCCATGCTTGCCTGCGACATCGGCCCCGGCGACGAGGTCATCGTCCCGGCCAATACCTATATCGCAACGGCCTGGGGTGTGAGCTACAGCGGCGCGACACCGGTCTTCGCAGACTGTACCGCGGATACCTGGGAGATCGACCCCGCCTCCGTGGAAGCGCGGATCACGCCCCGGACCCGGGCCATCATCGGTGTCCATCTCTATGGTCAGCCCTTTGATGTCGCCTCCTGCCGGGACATCGCGGACCGCCACGGCCTCCATCTGGTGGAGGACTGCGCGCAGGCTCACGGTGCCGCCTTTGAGGGGCAGCGCACCGGCTCCCTGTGCGAGCTGGGCTGCTTCTCCTTCTATCCCGGCAAGAACCTCTATGCCTTCGGCGAGGGCGGTGCCGTCACCTCCAATGACACGGCCGCCATCGACCGGATCAATGTCTGGAAGAACCAGGGCTGCCGGACGCGGTATTACCATGAGGTCATCGGCTACAACTACCGTCTGGAGGGCATCCAGGGTGCCGTGCTGTCGGTGGGCCTGAAGCATCTCGACGAATGGACGGCCAGGCGCCGGACCATCGGACGCCGGTACCTCTCGGAGATCACCAATCCGCTGTTCCGCATGCAGGCGCATCCGGAGAACACGGATCCGGTGTTCCACCTGTTTGAGGTACAGGTTCCTGACCCGGAGGATTTCCTGCAGTATATGGCAGCCCATGAGGTGGAATGCAACCGGCACTACCCGGTGCCCTGCCATCTGCAGGCGGCCTACCGTTCCCTGGGCTATCAGCCGGGGGACTGCCCGAACGCCGAGCAGCTGGCCGCGCACTGCGCAACGCTCCCTCTTTTCCCGGAGATGACGGATGAGGAAGCGGCGCTGGTGATCGCACTGTGCAATGATTACAGGAGATGAGAGAGTCTATAAGCGGGTTTAAAGCTTCTCTACATTCTCGATGAGATAGCGCTGGTGGCGGAAGACGAGCCCCACAATGACCGACAGGTACTTCAGCACGATGGTCAGGAGGCCGAAGAGCCCCATGAAGCCCAGTGACAGGAAGCCCATCAGGGAAACCCAGCCGGAGACCCGGGCCTGGTCCATGAAATACGACGCGATGACATAACCGACCACGATCAGGGCGATGGCCAGAAAGACCCCGCTGATGATCAGGGCGGTGCGCTCCATGACATTGGTGAAATAGATGAAGGAATCCACCGCCAGATCACCCCGCTCATGCTTGTGTGAGTGGAGGGTTCTGGCGCCCGGTCCCGCGGTATTCGCGTAGACCAGCGTCTCTGCCGCGAGCCCGCAGTTCCGGTAAACCGCCTTGCGATAGGGGATGAAGCTGCCCATGGATTTCACCCGGTTGATGGCACGGCGGGAAAGCAGCCGGAAGGTCTCCTGTCCCAGCGGATGTCTGGTGCCGCTGGCACGGTTGTACAGACTGTAGAACAGCCGCGAGGTCAGGGACATTCTGGCATCGGAGGCCGCGGAGACGATGTCGCAGCCCGCCAGGCTCTGCCGGTATGTCCGCTCGATGATCTCCGGATCATAATCCACATACAGATCATCAAACTCATAGACATAATCACCAATCGCCATATCCCGGCCGGCATTCATCGCCGACTCCAGCCCATGATAGGCACCCATACGGATGAGGCTCACGATATAGTGCTCCTCCCGCGTCTGGTAATACGACCGGACCAGGTCCACGCTGTCATCCGTTGATGCATCATCCACCAGAATCAGCTCACACTGGGCGAAGAGTGTCTCACACCGTCCCATGACGACATCCAGGAACCTGATCAGCTCCTCTCTGCTGTTATGGACATAGGCAACAACGGAAACGAATTTCTGTTCTTTTTCTGACTGTTGTTTTTGATTCTCCATGACCTCAAGTATACCACATTATCATCCGAATGGCTGTCTATGGATTATTTTAGTAGCGAATTATAGTCATAATCCCGGTGGCAGGCCGCCTCTTCAGTGAGATACGCAGCGAGATTCTCCTGCGTCAGCCGCCACCTGTCCGGCTCCGAGTAGATCCGTCCGAGGATCAGACTGTTGACCGTATAATCATAGTGGCCGGGATCGCGGTAACGGGTCAGATCCCCGGTCAGAGATATGTCCGTCTGGAATGAATAGAGCTCGATATTCGGCACCTCGATGAGCTGGCGGATGGCCGCTTCCTCCATCTCCAGCGTCCAGGCAAGCGTCCCCTCCTCCCTCCGTTCTCCCCAGTAGGCCATGCTGTAGGGTGGGAAAAAACAGACAAACCTTGTCTCCGGATGGGCCCGCGCTATGGCGCACACATTCTGCTCCAGATTCGCCTGCAGTAGCCGGCGCTCCTCCTCTGTGAGATGGCGCTCCTGCTGCGCTGTCCCGTAGCTCTTCCGATCCCCCTGGAATAAGCCATCCCCGAGGACATCGGAGAATCCATACTCATCGAAACTGGTCACACCCCCCGGCGTACCCCGCAGACCGCCGATGAGACTCCGCAGTGTATAGCTGATGAGCACATCCCGGTTCCACCAGTACTGCACATCATCGAATGGATTGCGGTTGGTCAGATAGACCGGGTATGTCCCCATATCCTCCCGCAGGGCGTCCGGATCCGTCAGCAACAGAGAGAAATCCAGACTCCTGAGCACCATCCGGATATCCGGATTCGTCCGGAAAGCCACCGCCAGATTATCTCCCGTCTCCTTCAAAGTGGCCCCGGGATAACACACCTTGATCGCATGGGTTTCAAACAGGGTGTCGAATTCACTTACACGGAAGGACTCCGCCATGGAGGTGCCGGTGATCACCGCGTCGTAATCAAAATGTCTTGTGATCCCGTCGTTCTGTTCCCGAGGTGTCCCCAGCGTGTAGAACAACCCGGACAGCGGTGCGTGATAATGGAAAAAGGGATCCACAACGATGACCGCCACCGCACAGATGATCAGTACTGCGCCGATGGTCAACAGAAATCCCCTGATCCAGCGAACCGGTGTCATCATGGCTGTAAGGCTTCCCACTCCTCCCGCGGCAGGGCGATGATGCCATCCACCCCATAGTACTGCGCCATGGCGACATTGGTCCAGTATGCCGGATCCTCTGTCAGCTCCACGTGGTAGGCATCGCTCAGCACGGTTTCAAATCCGGGCCGCAGCTGGGCAACCATCACCTCTCCGGTATTTCCGGCGGCAACCTGCGCCTCAATGACCGATGTGCGCTCTCTGCACTCCCGGTAGATCCGTCCCAGATTCGTCATATTCGACATATAGAAGAAAAAGAAGAACACCACACCGATGGCCAGCACAGACCGCTTCGCCGCACGGAGGAGCCCCTCCTGTTCCGGTACCAGCACAAAGAGCTGTGCAATGGCGACAAACAGGAAAACCAGCGCGCCAAAATGCGCCCGTGGCTGCGTCATAGCTGTCAGGACCAGGGAATAGGAGGTTGCCAGCGCGGCGAGCCCAAAGCCCAGAGCCGTCCGCATGGATCTGTTCTGCAGCATGGCTTGGAGTTTGTACCGTGCCTCAGGCTTCCCCGTCTCCATCACCAGAATAAACAGGAACACAAACAGCGCGATCCAGAGAAATGCCGTCTCCTGCAGCACCAGCGTGATCTTCTGGAACCGGGCAAACAGCCCCACCAGGCCGGAGAACTGCTCCGGCTCCTGATACGCCGCCCTGTCGCGGGCACCGGGCGAGAGCACCATGATCACAAGCCCCAATAACTGGCCGGCAGGACCGGCGATCATCCAGGGGCGCAATGCCCGCTTCGGCGACCCGGGCTCTCCAGACCGGTAGAAATACAGTGCCCCCAGGGTCAGGAGCAGACCGCCACCGGAGGTATTCTCATTACACCAGCCTGCCAGCAGGCCGAACAGACAGAAACCCACCGCAGACCACAACGCTCTCCCGGGAGATGCATCCGGTGATGCGGCAGCATTCTTCAGCCGCTCCCGGAACAGTGTGACGAAACCCAGAATGATCGTTGTTCCCCAGAGATAATTGCAGGCACCGGTCTGCCACAGGATGGTCTCGGAGAAGGTGATGCTCCCGAACCAGAGGAGCAGTGTGATGCCCACAAGGAGACCGATGTCATACGGACGATGGCCCTCTGCATTCCTGTAGATCAGCAGGGAGAGCAGCACGAAGCAGGCACTGTTTGCCAGCTTGAAGAACACATTCGGCAGGAAAAGCGATATCCGCAGCAGCAGATGAACCACACTGCGGCCATTCCAGGTCATATACTGCCTGGCCTCCTGGCGGAAAAGCTCTGGGATGGACCGGGCTTCATGAACCGCGGCTCCATAGGAGAAATCATCCGACAGGTAGGGTGTCAGCAGATTGGCTGCCAGGATCAGCAGAAAAGAAATCCCCAGGAATCCGAGGAATACATAGGATATGTTTATTGTATGCCGCTTCATACCCGGATTATACCACATTGTCACCGCTGGGAGAAGTTGCTATAATCGGGATATGAGCTTCAACTCCTATCTATTCATCTTCCTGTTCCTGCCCCTCGCCTGGGCAGGTTATTTTGGTCTGCACCGACTCGGGGCACGGATGGCCCCTGTGGCGAAGCTCTACCTGATCGGCATGTCCCTGTGGTTCTACGGCTATTTTCACCCCTGGTACCTGCTTCTGCTGATGAGCAGCATCGGGGTCAACTACCTGCTCTATCGCGGGCTGCGGACCATACGGGAAAACCGCATGCGCCACCTTCTGCTGCTTGCGGGGCTGGCCTTCAACATCGGTCTGATCTTTTATTTCAAGTACTTTGCTTTTTTTGCCTCCAATCTGAGCCGACTCCTCGGAACCGACTGGACACTGCGGGAGGTACTGCTGCCGCTGGGGATCAGCTTCTTCACCTTCCAGCAGATCTCCTTCCTGATCGATGCCTGGCGGAATGAAACGGGGGACTATAAACTCACGGATTATGCCCTGTTTGTCAGCTTCTTCCCACAGCTGGTGGCCGGGCCCATCGTCCTCCACACGGAGTTGATTCCACAGCTCCAGGATCCGCAGCGTGCGAAACCGGATCCCGGGATGATGGTCCGGGGGATACAGCTCTTCACCCTGGGTCTTGCCAAGAAACTGCTGCTGGCGGATGTTCTGGGACCGGCCGTGGCCTGGGGATACACCTGGTCTATGGAGCTCTCCGCACTGGAAGCGGCGCTGGTCATTCTCTCCTATACCTTCCAGATCTATTTTGACTTCAGCGGGTACAGCGATATGGCCATCGGTCTGGGGCTCCTGTTTCATCTGGAGCTGCCGGCCAACTTCCGCTCCCCCTACCGGGCGCTGTCCATCACCGATTTCTGGAGGCGCTGGCATCTGACCCTGACCAGATTCCTCACGCACTATATCTATATTCCTCTGGGGGGGAACCGGCGGGGGCGCCTGCGGACCTATGGCAACATCCTGGTGGTTTTCCTGGTGAGCGGGCTCTGGCACGGCGCGAACTGGACCTTCATCCTGTGGGGGTTGCTGCACGGACTCTGCCAGTGTCTGGAGCGCGCGTGCGGGAAGCTGTCCGAACGGCTGGGTCCGCAGCTCCTCTCCATCCTGCTGCCCCTGCGCTGGGCAGTGACCTTCGGCCTGGTCAATCTGGGCTGGGCGTTGTTCCGCGCAGATTCCGTGGGACAGTGGGGGGAGCTGCTCACCCGGTTCACCACCGGTGACCGGACGGTACGGACAGAGCTGCTGGAATTCTACCGGCTGCCGAAGATCCGGTATATGCTGCGGTTCCTGCCCCTGCCGGAGGGAGAGCAGACGGAACTGATCGCCTCCGCCCTGTTATTGATGGCCATCTGTCTGTGTCTGTGCCTGCTGCCCCGGAACAATGCCGAACGGGAGTTGAAAACAAATCACCTGTCCCTCGCTGTGACAGCCGCGTTGTTCCTCGTCTGTATCATCAGTCTGGGACAGGTGTCCGTGTTCCTGTACTTTAATTTCTGATAATGAAACTGTTCAGAACAAGTTCCGAACAGTTAAATCAGGCCTGCTCGGCGGTCATGTACTGCTCCATCGTATAGGCCACCTTCGTCATCATCTCCGCAAAGATGTCCTGCATGGCAGCGCGGAAATCGTCCTGTCTGCCGGTCGGAAGCTGTGCCATGAACTGATCAATGGAGCGGAAGCTATCGGCTGCCGCCTCCGACTCCTCCCGAAGGTCCGGAGTCTCTGCTACGTCATATTCCTGCTTCATATACTGGTCAATGATCGCATCCAGCTCGCTCTCATCCACCCCAAGGGCATTCGCCAGGTTTTCCCGGGCTGCCTTCCACTTCTCCAGTGCTGCCTCATATTTACGCATGGTGCCGGGCTCTGTCAGACAGGCCTCCGCGCTCTCCTCATCATCCGCCTCGGCGATGAATTTCGCAAGCACGCCGGACTTTAAGACCTGTGCCTCGTCCAAGCCGAGATCCTCCAGAGCGATTTCCAGATCGAAATCCTCGATCCCATCGATCTCCTCCAGGCTCTCCATCAGATCAAATGCGGCTTCATCGATCACAAAGGTCTCATGACCGGTCAGTTCCCTGGTGGACTGCACACTCTGGGTATCCGCAGCGGCCATCCGGGCATTCAGCGGTGACAGGCTGCTCATCCGCATGGTCCGCCCCGTAGCCACCGACTGCCTGCCATAACCGGCTGCGAGCTGTGTCAACTCCTTTCCAAAGCCCGTCTCCTGACCGACAGACATTGCGCTCTTTACTGTATTCGGTCGCAGGGCGCGGTATTCTCTGGATGCTGCTACGATACTGCTGTAATCTGCCATTCTATCTCCCTCCTTTTCCGGGATCTATTTTCTCTAATACAGGATTCTTTTCGACAGAAAAGGGGTAAAAATGAAGATGGCATTCTTGATGATTATTATGCTGTTTTCAGAAAATGCTTACAGCCCGCCACGCTCCGAGATCATGGGAGGCAGCTCATGGAAGAGGAAGGTCTGATAGGGCAGGATACGGACACCGGGCGCCCCTGCGCCGTGCATATATATGGCAAAATAACCCGCGCACGCCACGGCTGTCATCAGAACCGCCGTCCGCCGCCACTGCACCGGCACCTGCTTCAGCAGAAGCGGCACGAAGAACAGCTGTGTGATGGTCAGGTAGTAAGCCACACGGGATACCGTCGGCAGGAATGCACCGAATGTGTACAGTGCCAGCGCCATCATATTGCAGAGGAAGTAGAACCGGAGCCGTCTGTCCCGCAGAATCTCCCCGTGATCCCTGCGGTACAGCCACAATGCCGCCGCCAGCACCGCCAGGCACCGCGCGATGCTGACGATGCTCGTCCCACCGGAGAGATACTGTGTGTCCTCGTAGGTCGGGTACAGGAACAGCACAATACGCAGGATCGGTCCCCGCAGAAACAGCGTCGCGAGACAGACGAGACCGAAGGCACTGAACATCCACCGCCGCCAGCGCAGCACCGCCACCGGATAGAGCAACAGTACCAGCAGCAACGACTTGTGGAAGAGCGCACCCGCAAGGACGAGCAGGACAAAACGGGGCCAGTCTCCACGCAGCACATAACGGATCGCAAACAGCGCCACAGACAGCGCCAGGTAGTAACGCACGGTACTGATGGACTGGAAGTAATACCCCAGCAGCATGAACATCATATAGCTCAGGACGAAATCCTCACTCTGCTGCCACAGAGCCGTCAGAAACAGGCCGATGGTCACCGCCGCGAAGATTGCAAATACCGCTAGATAATTCTCAAATCCGGAGAGCTCGTAGACAAGCCGCGTGAGATTGTTAAAGCCCCACTCTGTCGGCACATAGGCATGGGCATAGGCCAGATGCATGAATTCCACATAGTTCCCGTAATCATTGCCCACATTCAGCCGCAGCGCCGATACAAGGAAAAGGGCCAGAAAGAGACTCCCCAGGACGATGCGGTTGACCAGCTGCTGCCTCGTCATACCACGGTGGATGACGGTGTAACGCCCACTCCGGACAGGCGTCTCCTCCCTGCGGACAAACAGACACACCATCCCGATCGTCAGAACCGTCAATGCCAGATAGACCACCATCTCAGCTGCCCTCCGGTACTCTGCGGCGGGCGGTTCGGATCCCCTCCCTCATCAGGCCGAAGCACGCCCCTACGGAGCGTCCGCCCCGTACAGCCGGGTGTGCCAGCAGGAAACGCAGGCTCATGGGAGCCGCCAGCCATCCGTACAGATCCTGATAGAGTACTCCACGGTCACGGTAGAACCGGTTCGTATAGCCCTCGAACCAGGTGGAAGCCGGGATCTCCCCCGCCCCTGTACCGCTCCGGGGTTCCTCATGTCCCAGTGATACCGGTATGCGGTAGATCCGCAGTCCTGCCCGCAGGCAGTCCCGCAGAAACAGACTGTCCTCTCCGTTGCTGTACCTGGCACCGCCGCCATACAGCAGAGAGAAACCCACCCTGGCGCGGATCAGCGCCTCCCTGCGGGCACAGATCGCGTATGCCGGGTAACGGCCGCTGTTCCAGATCCGCACCCGGCCATAATCTGTAATATGATAGGTCTCCCGCCCCGGAACCGCCCGTACATTAAACAGCAGCACATCCGCCTCCGGATGTGCATCAAAAGCCGACGCAATCCGGGCAGGATACCCCTCGTCATAAACGATATCCTCATCCGCGAACTGTACAAGCTCGCCACCGGCGCGCTGCAGCGCCGTATTCCGTGACAGACCGACCCCCCGCTCCGCACAGTGCCAGATCCTGAGCTGCGCGGCGCCTGCATCCGCAGGCAGTGACCACGCCTCATAGGCATAGTGGTCCGTCTGGTTCACGATGATGGTGTCACACTGCAGATGCATGCGCCCGGGCAGACTGTCCGTATCGCTGTTCAACGCAGCAACCAGTGTCTGAACACGTGTGGCGCCTGTGCTCATAACCGGTAATACCTCTTTAGGAAGGCGCCATCCGCCTCCGTCAGCAGTAGGCCCAGAATGGGGATCTCCCGCTGCGCCAGCTGCGAAAGCAGATGCTCCGTCATGGCACGCTCCCGCTGTCCCATGGGGATGGCGACCACGGCTCCGATGCAGGGCATACCCCGCAGATCCCGGCTGAGCGTACAGGGCGTGCAGGAGAACGTCTGCTCCTGCTGTCCCAGCACTTCACCCAGTCTGACTGCTGCCCGGGCAGCCGCAGAGGGCTCCTCTCTGTCTGATGCATGGAACAGACTAAGCTCCGACGCTGTCACTTTTTTCTCCAGCTCCCTCACCGATGCAATCAGCTCACCGCGCAGCATCGACGGCTCCTCCTCTGCCTCACGGGTCAGAACCCCGAGCACCGGCAGCTGGTAACGGTATGCTGCCTCCTCCGGGACGTAGACAGCATCGTCCATGGCTTCCATCAGCAGGAGGATGCACAGCGCCCCCAACAGGAAAAGCACCGCCCCCAGTCCTGCCGCCACCGCGCTTCTGTCTGTCCAGACCTTCCGGTGTGCCTTCTCATCGGACTGCAGGACCCGGATCTGGTCAAAGGCGTCATTGATCTTCCCGTAATGCACCAGTGCCTTACAAACCGACCGGGTGATGGCCTCCGTCACACCCCTGTCCGGATGGGTGACCGTCACCACCATGACCCGCACATCGGAAGGGATATCCGCGCGGATTGCTGCAAACAGCGCTTCTCTGGTGAGCTGCCCCCCCTCTTCTGCCACCGTCACACCCTCTCCTGCCAGTGCGTCGACGAGGGGTTTCGTCATCTCATCCGTCGGAATCAGCGTGTTCCAGGTATAGGCATTGTAATAATCCACCAGTGTCCCGGTCTCCGGATCATAAGCAAAATCGATGTACAGCGTCGAATTCGTTTCATACTGAATCCCCGGTCCGAAGATGGAAACCGCCAGGTAATAGGTGACCAGACCCGTCACCGCACCTGCTGCCAGTACCGGGATCAGGACCCAGAGCCGGCGTAACAGCCTCAGATAAAAGCAGCGCAGATTGATTCTCTCCGATACTCTCCTATGTTCTGTCATGCGCATCCTCTCCAGCCTCAGTCTGTATTTTCTTCATTGCCGTCACCTGATTCTGCTCCACCCCTTCCGTCGCATCCGGTGTGAACAGGATTTTCAGGGTCAGCAGCATCAGTTTCAGATCCAGCCAGATCGAATAATTCTGGATATAGGTCAGATCCAGCTTGAGCTTGTCATAGGGCGTTGTATTGTATTTGCCGTAAATCTGGGCATATCCGGCCAGCCCCGCCTTGACCTTGGTGCGGAAGACAAACTCCGGCATGCTCTCAACGTACTGGGCAATGATCTCCGGCCGCTCGGGTCTGGGGCCAATAAACGACATCTCCCCCTTCAGGATGTTGAACAGCTGC
>JAFSYF010000068.1 GCA_017443695.1 Butyrivibrio sp. | reverse complement strand
GAATACCGGCAACCACACACAGAAGCAGTCTATCAGCGGCAAGCATTACACCTTCTCCGATGAGACGGCGGAGATGGCCCAGCGGTTATTCGAGAATCCGGACGCGCGCTCCCTGTTTGATGCAGCCAGCTGCGCCAACTCCGAGGATCTGCAGCTGGCGGCTGAGATCCTGCGGCGCATGTCCAGATCGGTTTGTCAGTTCAGCGCCTGAACGCCTGTTTGCTCTAAAGCTTCTGAACGACCTGTTTACGGTTCGATTTCAATCAGAAATTTCCACTTCCCCCGGTACATGAACCGGTTTTTTTATGCCCAAAATAGCTTAGTCCCGAAACCACATTGCTGTTCCGGTCATGACTATATCATCCCATCGTCAGCTTCCCGCTCTGGAATTCCGCAAGGAGCTGATCCAGATAGTTCTCGGGCTTGAGGAATTATCTGTGGGATAAAGGAGAAACTTAATCGATACTGCATATGGAATTACATGTGGGGAATAATTTGCATCCTCTTAATTAATATTCAGAAATTCTATGATCTTTGTAATGTTTGTAAGAGGAAGGGTAATACCATTCTCATATAACCGTATCACCTTGCGCATAAGACTGTCTAATTCTTTGGCTAGATCCTCGGAAATCTGCACAGCAACTGTTCCATTCTGTATCCTATATTCATTATCAACATATTGTGCAGTTATTGGGAAACTGTTTTGGATAAGAAAAGCCCTTTCTTTCCCATTTACATAGCCAAAGCGTAAGGTATCACATCTACCCCTTTTCTTAACCTTTTGATCGTAAATTCTCTTGTACTTATCCACTTTCGATGAAATCGGAATTAGCCAATATAGACCGTTGTATTCAATGCAATAATGACACGGACGACCACCCATGGATTCCTGAGTTACCTCTTTATTGGACATCAGATTACAGTCTGAAAGTGCTTCATAAAACTCATCTTTAATGAAATAGAAGTGCCCTTTAATCATTCTTTTCCCCATGCAAAAGCCCCGCCAAAAGGCGAGGCAAACATTTGCGCCCCGGTCTCTTCTACCCCGCGCCCGGGTTGCGGAAACATTTGAACACGTACCTTTTATATTATGCCGATGTACGTTCTCGGCAAACATTTCAATTCTATGCGGCTTTTAGGGTTGGCCGCCACAACCTCTCAAGTGGGTTTATGGTGTCCACTTCCACCTCTCGGACAGGTTTAAGGTCTCTGTCCCGACCAAACATCGTACGATGTAAAGCTACAATGTTTCTACAGTTGACCTACAATCTTTATTCCTTGGATTTATTATATTTTATGCCTATAGAATTGTCAACTAATTATGCGGATTTACCTGTGGGTCTACTGAAATTTTCCCTTGATTTGTTCATACCATATGCATATAAAATAATGACCACGAGGAAATAACTATATGTATAATATCGGCATCTCTGAGATTATTATAACAGATAGACAGGAAGATGAGAAGCATCTTAGTATCAAATACATTGCCGATGCAGCCTCTCGCCCCGTGTGTGAAGCTGAAGGATGCTCCCACATGCTGACTCCAAGCCGACATGATATGGTCGATTATCTCCTTCATGACGTCAAATCCGAAGGAAAACTTGTGGATTTAAGGAAAGAAACCATCTATGGTTTTGCATGTGCAAAAGCCCCAAGGTGTCCGGCTAAAGAACCTTGGGGCTTTCGCGTGCTGTTGGCAGAACTCATACATTAGTTGCGGGACACCACAAAATGGTGTATAATGTATTAGTTATTGTGTTACTACCTATATATAGTATATTTAGATAGAAAAGGTGTTGATCAACCATGGCAGAACCACAGAATCCCAACAACAATGACCAGGAGCTCCAGGAGGATGTCTTCGAACAGACGACCACAGACAGGATCCGAGAGGTAGACTTACAGCGGACCATGGAGTCCGACTATATCGACTACGCCATGAGCGTCATCGTCGCCCGGGCGCTGCCGGATGTACGGGACGGACTGAAGCCTGTCCAGCGCCGCGTCCTCTACTCCATGATCGAGCTGAACAACGGTCCCGACAAGCCGCACAGGAAATGTGCCCGTATCGTCGGTGATACCATGGGTAAATATCACCCTCACGGTGACAGCTCCATCTACGGCTCCCTCGTCAACATGGCCCAGCCCTGGAACATGCGTTACTGCCTGGTGGACGGACATGGCAACTTCGGTTCCGTGGACGGCGATCCGCCGGCTGCCATGCGATATACAGAGGCCAGACTGTCCAGGATCTCTACGGAGATGACGGCAGATATCGGCAAGGATACGGTGGATTTCATCCCCAACTTCGATGAGACGGAGAAGGAGCCGACGATCCTGCCCAGCCGTTATCCGAATCTCCTGGTGAACGGCACCACCGGCATCGCCGTCGGTATGGCGACCAATATCCCGCCGCACAACCTCCGGGAGGTCATCGCCGCTGTGGTGAAGATGATCGACAATAAGGTGGAGGAGGACCGGGAGACCTCCATCGAGGAGCTCCTGCCCATTGTCAAGGCACCGGATTTCCCCACAGGAGGAGAGATCCTGGGTCTGCGCGGTGCGGAGGAAGCCTATCGCACCGGCCGCGGTAAGGTCGTCGTCCGTGCTGTGACAGATATCGAGACCCTGCCCAACGGCAAATCCCAGATCATTGTGACAGAGCTCCCCTATCTCGTGAACAAGGCTGGCCTCATCGCCAAGATCGCCGAACTGGTCAAGCTGAAGAAGCTGGATGGCATCACGGCTCTCCGGGATGAGTCTGACAGAGAGGGCATGCGGATCGTCATCGAGCTGCGCCATGATGTGAATCCCGGTGTCATGCTCAATCACCTCTATAAACAGACGCAGCTCCAGGATTCCTTCGGCATCATCATGCTGGCACTGGTGAACGGAGAGCCCAAGGTTCTCACTCTCACCGAGCTGCTGCATCACTATATCCTCCACCAGGAGGAGGTGGTCACACGCAGAACCCGGTACGATCTGGGCAAGGCGCAGGAGCGCAACCACATTGTGGAGGGTCTGCTCATCGCCCTGGACAACATCGATGAGGTCATCCGTATCATCCGCGGCAGCCAGACCACACAGGAAGCCAAGGAACAGTTGATGGCGCGGTTCGGTCTCTCCGAGGCACAGGCCCAGGCCATCGTCGATATGCGGCTGCGCGCACTGACCGGTTTGGAGAGAGAGAAGCTGGAGCAGGAGCATGCAGAGCTCCTGAAGCGGATCGCGGAGTTATCCGCCATTCTGGCAGATAAGAAGCTGTTACTGGGCGTCATCCGCAAAGAGATTGCGGAGATTGCGGAGAAATACGGTGACGACCGCCGCTCCCGCATCGGGACGGCAGATGACGCAGAGATCGAGGATGAGGATCTGATCCCGAACGTCAACACCATCATCGCCATGACACATCTGGGTTATATCAAGCGCATGAGTGTGGACAATTTCCACTCTCAGGGCCGTGGCGGCAAGGGTGTGAAGGGCATCTCCACCATTGAGAACGACTACGTCGAGGATCTGCTGATGACCAGAACCCACAACGACGTGATGTTCTTTACCAATAAGGGCCGTGTCTACCAGCTCAAAACCTATAAGATACCGGAGGCCTCCCGCGCCTCCCGCGGCATTGCCATCGTCAACCTGTTGCAGCTCGATGCCGGAGAGCGCATCACCGCCACGATCCCCGTGGATGGGGATGATCCGAACCGTCATCTGTTCATGGCAACGAAACAGGGTACGGTGAAGAAGACACCGGTGACGGATTTTGCCAATGTCCGTAAGAACGGTCTGGTGGCCATCGCCCTGGATGAGGACGATGAGCTGATCGAAGTCAAAACCACAGCCCCTGGTGCGGAGCTGTTCATGGTGACGAGATACGGCATGTGCATCCACTTCCGTGAATCGGATGTCCGCGCCATGGGCCGGTCCGCACATGGTGTGCGCGGTATCCAGCTGGCGGATGGCGATGAAGTGGTCGGTATGCAGCTCGACAGCCAGGGAGACAGTCTCCTGGTGGTCTCGGAGAAGGGCTACGGCAAGAGAACGGAGCTGCACGACTTCAAACTCCAGAACCGTGGCGGCAAAGGACTCAAGTGCTACAAGATCATCGAAAAGACGGGCTATCTCGTAGGCGTCAAGGCGGTAACCGACGAGCATGAAATCATGCTGATCACCAATTCCGGTATTCTGATCCAGCTCAGGATGTCCGATATCCGCGGGAATTTCGGCCGGGCCACCTCAGGGGTCAAGCTCATCAATATCGATGATGATGCGCTGGTGGCAGGGATCGCCAAAGTCCGGGAAGAAGTCCGTGAGGAGGACGATCCTGCTGCGCCGGAGACAGCATCCGACGGCGAAGCAGCCGATGAATGATCATTTTGACGTTATTGTAGTGGGAGCAGGACATGCGGGCTGTGAAGCGGCGCTGGCCTGCTCCCGTCTTGGTCTGTCGACCATCGTCTTCACCATGAGTGCGGACAACATCGCTTTTATGCCCTGTAATCCCCATATCGGCGGCTCCTCCAAGGGACACCTCGTCCGGGAGATCGATGCGCTGGGCGGGGAGATGGGCCGTTGTATCGATACCACCTTCCTGCAGTCCCGGATGCTGAACCGCTCCAAGGGACCGGCGGTGCATTCTCTCCGCGCCCAGGCGGATAAGGTGGAGTATTCCAAACGCATGCGGCAGACGCTGGAGGCGCAGCAGGGACTCACCATCAAACAGTCGGAAGTCTCTGCGCTCCTGTGGGTAGATACAGAGGATGGCAGACAGATCCGGGGGGTACGCACGATCACCGGCCTCGTCTATGAGGCGCATGCCGTAATCCTCTGTACCGGCACGTATCTGAAGAGCCGCTGCCTCTGCGGGGAGGCCATCACCGCCACCGGACCGAACGGCCTCCAGGCATCCACCATGCTCTCGGACAGCCTCCGTGAGGCGGGGATCCGTCTTCGTCGGTTCAAGACCGGGACACCCGCCCGTATGGACGGCAATACCATTGACTATAGTAAAATGACGCGTCAGTGCGGTGATGTGCCGGTGATTCCTTTTTCCTTTGATACGGATCCGGACAGTGTGCAGAAGCCCCAGGCGGACTGCTATCTCACCTGGACCAACGCGCATACCCATGAGGTGATCCGGCAGAGCATCGACCGGTCTCCCCTCTACAGTGGCGTCATTGAGGGGACCGGTCCCAGGTACTGCCCCTCTATCGAGGATAAGGTGATGCGATTCCCTGACAGAGAGCGTCATCAGGTCTTCGTCGAGCCGGAGAGTGCCGGCACCAATGAGATGTATATCGACGGGATGAGCTCCTCCATGCCGGAGGATGTGCAGCAGGCCATGTACCGCACGGTACCGGGACTGGAGCACTGCCGGATCGTCAAGAACGCTTACGCCATAGAATACGACTGTCTCTGTCCCGGACAGCTCACGAGATTCCTGGAGGTGCGGGGGATCCGGGGCCTCTACAGCGCCGGACAGTTCAATGGCTCCTCCGGATACGAGGAGGCTGCGGCGCAGGGTCTCTATGCCGGCATCAACGCCGCTATGGTACTGCTGGGGAGAGATCCGCTGTTCATTGACCGTTCAGAGGGTTACATCGGTGTTCTGGTGGATGACCTGATCACCAAGGACAACCGGGAGCCCTACCGGATGATGACCTCCCGGGCGGAGTATCGTCTGTCCCTCAGGCAGGACAACGCAGACCTGCGCCTGCGGCCCATGGGATATCGTGTGGGTCTGATCGATGAGACGCGATACCGGAGGCTGATGAACAAGAAGGCACAGATCGATGCCGAGCTGTCCCGTCTGCGTGAGACACGGGTCGGTGCCACGCCGCAGGTACAGGAGCTGTTGACAGCCCATGGCAGTGCACCGCTGAAAACCGCAGCGACACTGGCAGAGCTGCTGTGCCGGCCGGAGCTTGACTGGGCGGCACTGGCCCCCATTGATCCGGGACGGGATGCGGCCGAGTTGCCCGCCGATGTGGTGGAGGAGGTGGAGATCGAATGCCGATATGCCGGATATCTGGAGCGGGAGGCCAGACAGGTTGCGCGCTTCCGCAGGGAGGAACAGCGCCGGATCCCGGAGGATATAGATTATGATGCCGTCATCCATCTGCGGGCAGAGGCGAGGCAGCATCTGAAGGAGCTTCGTCCCGCCAGCATCGGCGCCGCCTCCCGCATCAGCGGGGTCAATCCGGCGGATATCGCGGTGTTACTGGTCTATCTGGAGAAGCGATGACGATTTGTTGATCCGGTAAACCGCATACACCGCAAAGGGTGCCAGATACCAGAGATAGACCACATATCGCACAAGACAGCCCGGACCCAGGAGCACCGTAAGCCAGATGAGGAACACCGGCAGCGCGCACAGCAGGATATGCTGTAACTGCTGCTGCGACCCATCCGGCGAACCGCCGCCGGCATGCGGCCTGCGTCTGCACCACATAATCAGAAGCACGAGGCAACCCAGATCGAACCAGAACACAAACCCCGGCGCCAGGAGTAAATGAATCACCGGCAGCTTCTGCCAGATGGGATTCAGGGACAGACTCCTATAGACACGATCCACAAATGGAAGGAAGCTGTGCCTTGTGCCCGGCTCCTCCGTCTCATAACCGAAATAGGAGCTGCCGCCATAGACGATGGTAAAAACCGCGTGGCCCTCATAGAGATCCACGATGGTCCAGGGATCCCAGAAGCCCCGGGAGGTTCCAAGCCATGCCTGCAGGTAGCTCCCCGGGTGCCGCAGACCAAGCTGCACCCACAGCTGCCAGAAGCTCCACCGGTCCGCCTCATAGGCGGGGTTTATAAAGAAGTATTTCAGCGGATCGGAGAGTTTCTCCGTATAGTGGGGAAACGCCTCCTCCGGCAGGTAGCGGAACAGAGTCTCCCGCTCCGCCGCTGAGAGCTCCTGGGGATAGGCGTTGTAGGTCCGGCCCAGCTGCTGGATCGGTACCGTCAGGATCTCCTGATGCTCTCCGCCCGTCGCATGGAGCAGCCGGGTCATACCGGTATTGATCAGTACCGCACACAGAACAGGCAGCAACAGCCAGAGCAGAAACTTCCCCTTGTTCGCGGATATAACACCTGTTTCTAATCGCGCAGGTGCATTGTCACCTTTTCTGCATTTCGTCAGGCAGATCCCAATCCCCACCAGCAGGATATACACAATCCAGGCATAGAGACCGTTATGCCGCAGCAATAACAGGAAGGTTGCACTGACCACCATGGGCCAGCGCTTCTCCTCGTACAGAAAGAGCACGGTCAATAGTAACAATGCCGAGAACAATCCATCCTTGCAGGAGCAGAGGGTGTACATCACAATGGTCGGGAAGAAACCGAAAAAGAGAAATACCATGCCGCGAAAAACCCGCCCTGCACCGTGACGGCGCAGAAACTCGACCCCATAGGCGAAGCATCCGTTGATCACCAGCATCTGCAGAACGATCCATGTACAGATCCCCGCATTATAAGAATCCGTCCAGCCGTGAACAAGTTCGATCACATGTCCCAGGAGCCAGACATGGAGTAACGGATGGTGTGTATTATAGGTCTGGGTGGCCGTCTGCAGCCATTCCTCATAGGCATCGTAGACAAAGAAGCCCGGGTAAACCCCCAGCAGCACCGGGAGATTACAGAGGCAGAGTCCCAGGGTTAGGAGGAGCCATCGCCGGAATTCCCCTAAATCCATGGCCGAAGGATCATCTCTCCGTTCAGGCGCTGATGATTGTGTGATCTTCCGTCTCATCCGAGATTCTCCGGACCGAAGCTGTCCGGAAGAAGCTGCCCCAATGTCATCACCCGGTAGTTGGTAGAAGATCTGGCGATGATAACTTCACAGGTCTCCGGATCCGCAAACTCCCGGATGACCTGTCTGCAGATCCCGCAGGGTGTCGCCTCCGTCGAGACCTGTTCCTCCTCCCCCTCCGGCCCGCCAATGACAGCGATGGCCAGTAGCCTGTCCATGCCCTCGCTCACTGCCTTGAAGATGGCCGTCCGCTCTGCGCAGTTCGATGCCCCGTAGCTGGCGTTCTCCACATTGCAGCCACCGAAGATCCTGCCATCCGCTGCCAACACCGCCGCGCCTACGGCGTAATGCGAGTAGGGGATATAAGCTCTGTGCCGGTATTCCATGGCGGTCTGTATCAGCTGCTGTCTGGTTTCCTCTGTGATCTGCGTCATCCACGTATCTCCTTTTTCAAAAACCCCGGCGAATGCTTCGCCGGGGTTTCAATCACAATTGATCCATATTCATCCGTCAAAAGCTTACTTGTTGTTTTCGCTGGCAAGCGGTCTGTCATCGTCCACAACCTGCAGATCGAATTTTACCTTTGCGCCCTTGTCCAAATTCTTCTTGATCAGCTTCTTGGTCTTCTTGCAGGTACTCATATCCGAACAGACGATAGCGATCTCCACGGTCTTCTTGGCGCCGATACCCTTGAAGGCATCCTTGCCGATGTTTTCCAGATAATCGCTCAGGATGATGATCTCCTCCAAATTCTTGGCATTACAGAAGGCCTTCTTGCCGATGGTATCCACAAAGCTGCCGATGAACAGGACCTTCATGGACTTATCGCCCTTATGTGCCCTGTCAGCAACCTCCGTCACCGCATAGACCTCACCGTTCTTGACGATGATGTCCTCGGTATCCACAATCTCCTGCCGGACGCCGGCGCCGGTATATCTCACACTGTACTCGTCCAGAATCTGATAGGCGCCCGCATTCTCCGAATCCTGCTGCGTGTAGTCCTCATCGCCGCTCTCTCCCGGATAGGTATCCTGCTCCCCATTCTTCAGGGATGTGACGTACACCGCATTGTACTTCGTGCCATTGAAATTGAAGGGGATACGCCTGGAGGTGGTCGTTAAATCATGAGAACCTTCCGAATCCAATTCTGCCATCTGGTCTTCCGTGATGTTAAACCATTCGTATTTCCCGGTATCGGTTTCTGCCGCTCCGCTGTCACCGGAATCCCTCAGATCCCAGGTCACGTCCACCACATACCAGTCATTGTCGAAGTTGACGATGCTCCACTCATGGGAACTGCTGCCGACATTCAGCGCTGTGATACCCAGTTCGCTCAGGCAGAGACGGAAGGCATCGCTGAACCCGTCACAGACACAGGTACCATCCACCAGCGCCCCATAGGCTGTATGGGCCAGACCGTCTCCCGTGTCCTCCAGTGCGGAATCCTTATAAGGGACGTTGTTGGTGAAATAATCGTGTACCTCCATCTCCTGTACGGGCTTGGGCTGTGTGGTATCGATGCTGGCCACCAGCCTGTCCCTGGCTGCGATCAGGTCGTCATGCATCTGCTCAAAATCGCAGTTCTGATAACGCTGTGTACGGATGATGTAGATAACCGCCGCACAGGTGCCATCCACCATATCCAGCTGTCTGATATTCACATCACAGCACTGAACCGTGATTTCGTCCACATGATCACGCATGTAGGCGTACATGATCTCCATGGCATCCAGCTCAATGGTACGATGCTGCTTCTCATTCTCATAGACCACGGCGACTGAATTCTCATCCAGATTCATAATGTCTTCAATGGTATCGTCCTGGGTGCGATAATCCAGCGGATAGTTGATCACCTGCTCCAGCGCATCATAGTAGAGCTTCTCATCGCCCGTCAACAGGCTGTAATAGTAGCCCTTGCCAAAGACGGAGCTGTTCCCGCGGGCCTCCACAGAGAGTGCCCAGTTCCTGAACTGTGCCGTCTCCTCCTCATTCAGCTTCATTTCTTGAATGTTCGCCGTCTTGACCAGCTTGTCTCCGGCCACCGGATTCTGTGCCGCACTGACATGCAGCGCACCCTGAGGCAGAGAAAGACTGCCAACCACCATCGCTGCGGCTGCCAGACCCGACAAGATACGTCTGGTCAGCTTCTCAAATCTGTTTCCTTTCATTTGTTCCCTCCTCTTCGCATATGATATAGAGTTATATGCTGCGCAAAAAACAACAGCAGACCTATTATATCACGGCTGCTGTTGTTCCATTCACGCAAGAAAATTAAAAAAATATAAAATATCAGACGTCCAGATTCTTGACGAATTTCGCGTTGCGCTCGATGAATTCCCGCCTGGGCTCCACCTTCTCCCCCATGAGTGTGGTGAAGGTCACGTCCACATCGGATTCCTCCTCTTCGTTCATCCCGACGCGCAGCAGGATCCGGCTCTCGGGATCCATGGTGGTCTCCCAGAGCTGCTCGGGATCCATTTCACCGAGACCCTTGTACCGCTGGATCTTGTTGTTGTTGTCGCGGCCCACATCATCCAGGATCTTCGCCAGCTCCTCGTCGCTGTAGGCGTACCATACCTGACGGTTCTTCTCCAGCTTGTATAACGGCGGCTGGGCCAGATAGACATGACCGGTCTTGATCAGCTCCGGCATGAAACGGTAGAGGAAGGTGAGCATCAGGGTGGCGATATGCGCGCCATCCACGTCGGCATCGGTCATGATGATGATCTTGTCATAACGGAGCTTCTCGATATCGAAGTCATCATGGATGCCGGTACCAAAGGCCGTGATCATGGCCTTGATCTCCGCATTGCCGTAGATCCTGTCCACACGGGCTTTCTCCACGTTCAGGATCTTGCCGCGCAGGGGCAGAATCGCCTGCGTCTTGCGGTGTCTGGCGGATTTGGCACTGCCACCGGCGGAGTCTCCCTCCACGATGAAGATCTCGCAGTTCTTCGGATCCTTGTCCGAGCAGTCCGCAAGCTTCCCCGGGAGACCCAGGCCGTCCAGGGCTGATTTTCTGCGGGTGAGGTCACGGGCCTTCCGCGCCGCATCCCTGGCCCGCTGGGCGAGGATTGCCTTGTCGAGAATCACCTTGGCCACGGAAGGATTCTGCTCGAGGAAATAGGTGAGCTGCTCGGAGACCACACTGTTCA
Source organism: Butyrivibrio sp. (assembly GCA_017443695.1). GTDB lineage: Bacteria > Bacillota > Clostridia > Lachnospirales > Lachnospiraceae > Butyrivibrio. Next base: position 4,658 of record JAFSYF010000068.1, on the reverse strand, counting down.
CTGCACTTCTGGCCTCGCTGTTTCCCAGCTTCTGCTTCGTCTGTCCCTCGAACTGCGGATCCTCGATCTTGACGGAGATGATGGCCGTCAGTCCCTCCCGGATGTCATCGCCGGTCAGGTTCTCCTCACTGTCCTTGAGCATCTTGTGAGAGCGCGCATACTCATTGAAAATCTTGGTCAGCGCTGCCTTGAAGCCCTCCAGATGCGTACCGCCCTCCGGGGTATTGATGTTGTTCACGAAGGTGTAGGTGGACTCATTGTAGCTGTCGTTGTGCTGAAGCGAGACCTCCACATAGACACCGCCCCTGGCGCCCTCGAAATACATGACCTGCTCATACAGCGCGGTCTTGGATTTGTTCAGGTAAGTGACAAACTCCCGGATGCCGCCTTCATAGCAGAATTCCTGCTCGATCAGCGGTTCCCCCTCCTTCGTCCTGTGGTCCCTGAGGGTGATCTTCAGACCCTTGGTCAGGAACGCCATCTCCCGCAGCCGTCTCTTCAGGACATCGTACTCAAAAACCGTGGTCTCCTTGAAAATCAGCGGATCCGGCTTGAAGGTAACCTTGGAACCATGCGCCTCCGGCGGGCAGGTACCGATCACCTTCAGCGGATAACAGGTCTTGCCCCGCTCATAGCGCTGCTGGTAGATCTGACCACCGCTGGCAACTTCCACCTCCAGCCATTCGGACAGCGCATTCACCACGGATGCACCCACGCCATGCAGACCGCCGGAGACCTTGTAGCCTCCACCGCCGAATTTACCGCCCGCATGCAGGATCGTGAAGACTACCTCCACACCCGTGAGACCGGATTTGTGGTTGACACCCACCGGAATACCGCGGCCGTTGTCCGTCACCGTAATGGTATTGTCACTGTGGATATCCACCTCAATATGATCGCAGAAGCCGGCCAGTGCCTCATCCACGGCATTGTCCACAATCTCATAGACCAGATGATGGAGTCCGCGTGCCGCGGTGGTTCCAATGTACATACCCGGACGCTTGCGAACTGCCTCCAGTCCCTCCAGGATCTGGATCTGGTCGGCATCATAGTTGCTCTGCATTACTTCACTCATGTGGTTGCTCCATTGTTGTTTTCTCTGAAAATTCTTTTACTGTCCCTTTTTCCACCTGATAAACACGGTCGATGGACAATCTCGCATCCACCAGATCATCCAGTCCCGTACAGGTGATGATGGTCTGGATATCCCCGATGGCGGATAACAGCTGCTTCTGACGGTGACGGTCCAACTCGGACAGCACATCATCCAGCAGCAGTACCGGATTCTCCTTCTTATCCCGCCGTACGATCTCGATCTCCGAGAGCTTCAGGGACAGGGAAGCGCTGCGCTGCTGCCCCTGGGAACCAAAACGCCTTAAATCCAGCAGCTGCTGTGTCGATTCTCCTTCTCCCTTCAGCAGAAAGGAGAAATCATCCTTATGTGGACCCACAGAAGTCTGTCCCAGCGCAATGTCCCGTCTGTGGGCTGCCGGTATCCTGTCCGCAAGCTCCTCTGCACTGCAGCAGGGCTCGTAGCGAATCGTCAGCTCCTCCTGACCGCCCGTCAGCTGCCTGTGCACCGGTCCGATGATCTCGTCCACCTGCCGCAGGAACTCTGCCCTGGTACGGATGATGGATGCTCCGTATTCGATCAGCTGCTTATCCTGCACCTCCAGGAGCAGCGTATGCTCCGGATGGTCACAGAGCTCCTTCAGAAGCTTCGCCCGTTCAGCCAGGAGACGGTTGTACCGGGTCAGATTGGCCAGATATACGGGATCCAGCTGGCACAGCTCCATATCCATGAAGCGGCGTCTCTCTGCGGGTCCGTTCTTGACGATGGCCAGATCCTCCGGTGCGAACAGCACCACCAGGAGTCTCCCTACCAGATCGGAGGCCCGCTTCAGTCTCGTGCCGTCCACCGCAATACCTTTGGCTTTGCCGGCCCGCAGATGGATGTCCGTCCGGTATGTCGCGCCATCCCTGTCCGTCAGGATCCGAAGATGTCCCTCCTCATGGCCGAACCGGATAATCTCCCGGTCTCTGGCACCCCGGTGGGAGCGCGTTGTTGCACACAGGTAGATGGCTTCCAGGATATTGGTCTTCCCCTGGGCATTGTCCCCGAAGAGGATATTCGTCCCGGGACTGAAGGACAGGGACAGTTCTTCATAATTCCGGTAATCCGACAGAGAGAGCTCCTGGATGATCATTCTTCCGCCACCACACGAACCTCCTGCTGTTCATACCGGATCACATCCCCCGGTACGAGCTTCCGTCCGCGCCTGACCTCCACCTCACCGTTGACGGAGACATGTCCGTCCGTGATGCATATTTTCGCATCCACACCGGAATCCACCATACCACATTTCTTCATGGCCTGGCCTAGACGGATGAAATCCTCTCCCTTTCGTATCGATACTGTTTCTATAGACGAATTTTTGTTCATTTCTGATGTAATGTGTATTGTTACTATTAATCCACCACGGTGAAGTTCACAGGCAGAATCAGATAGATGTATTTGTCTTCCGTGTCCTTGATGAAGCATGGTGCCTTCGGATTCACAAAGTAGAAATCCACCGTCTCATCTTCAATGGCACGCATGGCATCCAACAGGAAGCGCGGATTGAATCCGATCATCAGATCCTTGCCCTGCTTTTCCACTTCGATCTCTTCATCAAAGCTGCCGATGGTCGATCGGATCTTCAATGACATCTGCTCATCTGTAATATTCAGAATGACAGGTTTCTTATCATTTTCCTTCACCAGAAGGGTGGTTCTGTCCAGACAATCCAGAAATTCATGGCGGTTTATGGTCATTTTCGTCTCAAAATCACTGGAAAGCATCTGGTCAATCGCATAGAATTCCCCCTCCAGCAGACGGGAGATCACAGTGGTTCTGTCGAAATCAAAAACCATATGCTTGCCCGTAAAGGTCAGGGATACCTGATTCTCCGCACTGTCCGGCAGAATCCTGCTGATATCATCCAGGGTCTTGGCCGGCACCACCACCTTGCGCGGTGCATAGGAGGATGCCAGATGAAGCCTGCGGATCGAGATCCGGTGACCATCCAGAGACACCATCTTAAAGGTGTCCTGATCAATCTGGATCAGCTCACCGCCCATCATTTTATTTGTTTCATCATTTTTTGTGGAAAAAATGGTCTGACTGATCACATTTTTCAACGACAGCTGTGTCATCCGGATGCTGTCAATTCGTTCCACTGTCGGCAGATAGGTGAATTCCTCTGTGGACCGGCCAATGAGATTGAATTTAGATCTGCCGCTCTGAATCGTTACCTTCAGGCTGGGATCTACAGTCAACCGGATCTCTCCCTCCGGGAGCTTACGTACGATTTCGTGGAAGATCTTTTCTTCGATGGCAACAATTCCGGGTTCTTCCACCTGTCCTTCCACCACGGTCTCAATGCCAAGCTCCATATCATTGGCCGTAAACCGTATTCCTTCCGCATTGGCTTCTACCAGAACGCACTGCAGGATCGACATGGTTGTCTTGACAGGAATCGCTCTCGAAACTATCGTCAGTGCATTCGATAATATCTGTTTTTCACATGTGAATTTCATGACAGCTGCAATTTCCTCCCCCTGCGTCAGCCATAAAGAAGTATATATAATAAATCTTATTATTCTTCTTATAGCGTGTTGAAAAGTGGAAAACCTGTTCTATTATACATTTTTTCCGGATTTTTTACAAATATTTTATAGAAAAAGTGTGTGATTTGTCAGAGGAAATCGCGTGGAAACTGAGGGCGTAATCACGCCCCCAGTTTTTTCCGAATCTGTTCGATGGCCTTGCTCAACTCCGAATTTGTGTCTACGGAGGATTTGATGCGGTTAATTCCGTTGATAACTGTGGTATGATCCTTGCCGCCCAGACTCTCGCCGATCTTATCCAGAGATTCGTCCGTCAGGATGCGGCAGAGGTACATGGCCACCTGTCTGGGCATGACCACATCGGAGGTACGCCTGCGGGACAATAACTCCTCCTCGTTGATCCCATAGAAATTACAGACGGTGGTGAGGATAAGTGGTATGGTGATGATCCGGTGTTCATCAGAGGTGATGACATCCTTCAGCGCCTCCTGGGCATCTTCCAGGGTGAAGCTCTCATAAGGGATGTTGTTCATCCGTGCGTGGGCAATGACCTTGTTGTAGGCGCCCTCCAGATCACGGATGCTGGTGGTCACATTCTCTGCGATATAGTCGAAGATTGCGTTGTTGATCTCCGCATCGTTGTTCTCATTGGTCTTCTGGTCCGCCAGCCGGGTCTCATCGTTCTTCTGCAGGATGGCCATCCTCGTCTCATAGTCCGGAACCTGCACATCGGCAACGAGTCCCATGGAGAAACGGGAGCGGAAGCGTTCCTCCAGGGTTTCCATCTCCCTGGGAGGCCTGTCGGAGGACAGGATGATCTGTTTGCCGGACTGGTGCAGCTCGTTGAAGGTGTGGAAGAACTCCTCCTGGGTGGAATCCTTACCGATAATGAACTGAATATCGTCGATCATCAGAACATCCACAGTGCGATATTTATCCCTGAGCTGCGCCATCTGTTCCTGTTTGCCGCTTCGGATAGAGGAGATGACCTCGTTGGTGAAGTTCTCGCTGGTCACATACAGGATCTTGGTACCCGGGCGGTTCTCCAG
>JAFSYF010000067.1 GCA_017443695.1 Butyrivibrio sp. | reverse complement strand
TCGGCACCGGCGGAGGACGACTGGCAGACGGCAGTGGGCTATGTCCCAAGGGGGGATCACAGAGACGGGTGGTGCATCACCATGGGGAACCGCCTGTTCCGGAATACGGGAGATCTGAATTTCCGCTATTGCTGTGCGCTGTCGGACTATGCGGGCGGCGCCTACTACCATGCCAATCCGCTGGAGATCGGCGGGAAGGTCTATGTTTTCCCCAACAATGCGCAGCACATTCTGGTGATCGATCCGTCGGATTATCACATCCGGAAGATCGAACTGGAGCAGGCGCTGGACCGGGATGGGGCATTCTCCGGGTACACCTACTGGCCGGAACAGCTCGGCGATGACCCGGAGATCATGTACCTGATCCCGAACCGTTACCCGGCGCTGCTGGCCTTCGACCTGCGGACGGAGGAGGTGCGGACCATCACCTCCTTCCAGCTGGCCAGTTTCGATGAGGTGAACGGGATCCACGGGGAGCGGATCCCCTCCGCCAGATGGCTGTGGCGGGATCATTTCTACATCCTGAGCGCCACCGGCGGACAACTGATTGACATCAACGTGCGCACCGGCGATACGATGGTACGTGCCGCAGGACTGCATGGGATGTATACTGGCGTTCAGGGCAGGAACGGCAATGAGATATGGTTCCTGCCCTATGAGGGAACAACGTTGGGACTGTGGCACATGGACACAGATACGTGGGAGGAGTTCGATATCCAGGTGGAGGGCCTGCGGTCCATTGAACGCCCGGCGCTGCGGCAGGATACGAGGTATTATTTCTCCAACCTTGCTTTTTCCGGGGACAGGATCATCATCGCCCCCAACTGGGCGAATATGTTCATTGAGTTTGATCCCGCCACCGGACAGGCGCAGGAGTGGATATCCCCGCTGCCGGCAACGGTGGAGAAGAATGACTACTGGGACAATGGTAGCACCGGGTATTTCCTTCAGGATATTGACGCGGTGCACTGGCGCTTCTACTACGCGCCGGAGCGGATGACCTATGACATCGACCTGGAGACGAAGGAGATCCACCCGGTGCCGGTCACCTTTGATAAAGAAGAGATCTATGACCTGGCGGACGGCTTCTGCAAGGGCTCCCAGTGGATGCCCTACAGCTGCAGGGAGAGCCTGTTCAATCCGCTGTCTGCCATCGCAGCAGGGCACATCCATGGGGAGACCTTTGACAAGCAGACACAGATCGATGCCTATCGCAGTGTGAACGCCAGTCCCGAGGGCGACTGCGGAGACAAGGTCTATCGGTATATGAAAGGACAGTTGTTGAAATGAAGATATGGGCACATCGAGGCTGCAGCCAGCGCTATCCGGAGAATACGCTGTTAGCGTTTGAGAAGGCGGTACAGATCCCGGCTCTCACCGGGATCGAGCTGGACATCCAGCTGACGAAGGACGGGCACATGGTGGTCATCCATGATGAGCGGGTGGACCGCACGACGGAGGGCATCGGTTTCGTCCGGGATTACACGCTGGCGGAGTTGCGTCGTCTCCATATCTATGCGGGGACTCATCCGGCACAGCAGATCCCGACCATTGAGGAGGTGCTGGATCTCCTGGCACCCAGGATGCGGGCCGCGTGTCCGAGACAGAGTCAGAATGATACGGCCACGGAGATGCGTACGGATGCGCAGAAAACGGATGCACAGAAAACGGGCGCGGCAGATCCGACGCCGCTCCTTCTCAACATCGAATTAAAGAACAGCATCTATCCCTATCCCGGGATGGAGGAGCAGATCGTCCGGCTGGTACAGGAGCGCGGACTGGAGCAGGCGGTTGTCTACTCCACCTTCTATGCCCGCTCTCTGCAGAGGCTCCATGCACTGGCGCCGGAGGCACAGCTGGGGATGTTGGATAACAAAGTATCTGATTGTCTGATCAAGGCACGGGGACTGGGGTTTGCCTGCGCGCTGCACCCCTTTGCCCGCAGTATGGATCTGCCCGCGGAGGAGCTGCAGGCAGAGGCACGCGCCGTCCGCGTCTGGTTCTCCGGCCACCTCTACCCAGAGCCCCCCACCGGCGGCCGCCTCGACCTCCAGGCCCTCGCCGCCCAGGGCATCACCGACCTCATCCTCAACGAACCCGAGGCGTATCTGTAGCAGGCTCAAGTATATGCAGGACGAAAGCCTGCTTTCTGAGTTAATCAGGCTTATTTTGCCCGATCTGAAATTCAAGGAACTTCGGGTACAGGCACAGAGATCAATTGAGATCGGCATGGACATCCACGGGTTCGCTTCGATATATTTGTGACACTTGGGGATGGAAGTATCGTGGAGATTGAGATGCAGGTGTTAGACACCGGCAATCTTCCCAAGAGGCTTCGCTTCTATGGGTCTATGACAGACACACAGATGCTTGAAAAGCGCGTAGTATATACCAAGCTGAGGGAATCATATGTGATCATGATCTGTCCATTTGACTATTACGGAGAAGGTCGCCATATGTACACCATCACGAACCGATGCAAGCAGAACCATGATTTGGAAATGGGAGACGGCACGACTAAAGATTGTTCTTAATGCAGTGGGGACGATAGACGATGTTAGTGGAAGGCTTAAGGCGTTTTTGGACTATGTTGCCGGGAAGACCGTAGACGATGACTATGTAAAGAAGTTGGATGAGGCTGTGCGCAAAGCGCGGGCAAATAGGGAATGGAGGCGAGAGTATATGACGCTGATGATGAGAGATTTGGAGAATCAGGAAATTGGCATTGAGAAAGGTCGCGCTGAGGCACATAGAGAAAAAATTGCTGAAATGCTAAGAAAAGGGAAAACACCGAAGGACATCGCCGATTTCTGCGACTACCCCATCCAACTGATCCAGGACGTTCAGAAGAGCATGCTTGTCACGGAATAGACTGCAAGCACCCTGCCCAGATCGCCGAGGAACTTGAAGAAGATGAATCCCGGATCCGGATCATCTGTGACATGGCAGCGGCTTTCGCCCCGGACTACGATGAGAACAAAGTCTTCGCAGCCATTCATTCTCCCGCGACAACGTAAGAACGGGGAATAAGAAAAAAAGAGGAAAGTGGGATGTTGACAATATTGAATGAAGAGAGTCAGAAAACACCGGAAGAGATAGAGAGTCAGTATCCGAATTGCAAGTATATCCTGGTCAACTTTGGCAGCATACAGGACCCCAAGGGAAACCTATATTGTATCAGTTCATCTGATGACTCCTATCGGAAGATTTGCGAAGTGGCTGATGAATTGTCATCGAAAGGGATCGCCTGCATGCTTTCCGGTAGTTACAATAATGGAGGTGCATTTGGTGTACAGTATGAAGTTGAAACCTGAAACGAGACGCTATATTGCCAGATGTATTGTAAATAAATCTGGGCCCAAGGTTGTTTCAGACCGTAATGCATCAAGTGACTATGCCAGTTTCTATACACCTGATGAAGGGTTGGATAAGCTGGATTTTGAGATCATAAATGCCTGGTACTGGACAGATGAGGATCCATATGCGGAGATGAGAAAGAAGTCAATAAAGTGCGCTGAAGTATTGGTGCCCAACAGTATTTCATATGAGAGAATCCTCCGTGCTGCTGTGTATAGCCAAAATGCAAAGGATAAAATGATTGCGCTGGGTTTTGACAGATGGATAGACGTGGAGCCAAAGCTTTTCTTCTGAGGGAATGAAAATGATCATTAAGATTGGAGATTTATTTGATTCGAAATGTGAAACCATAGTGAATACCGTGAATTGCGTTGGCGTCATGGGAAAAGGGATTGCATTGGAATTTAAGAAAAAATATCCGGAAATGTTCGAGCAATATCAGAGCCTATGCAAAGAAGGTAAGGTACAGCCGGGGATTCCATACGTTTACCAGACAGCGAAAGGCAGAAAGATTTTAAACTTCCCGACGAAAGGGCATTGGCGTTCCCCTTCACAGATCTCATTTATTTCTGATGGGCTTGATTGGTTCATTGAGCACTATGCGGAATATGGAATCAAAAGTGTGGCGTTCCCCGGATTGGGATGCGGAAACGGGGGACTTAGTTGGAACGTTGTTGGGCCACTTATGTATCATAAGCTCCGCAAGCTGCCTATTGAGATTGAGATTTATGCCCCCTATGGTACAAAGCAGGAAGAACTGGGAATTGACTTTTTGAGCAAAGAAACAGATTCCGATGATTCGGACAGTTCAAGAATGACTGCTATCAACCCGAATTGGTATCTGTTATTACAGGCAGTAAGAGATCTGAATCAGCGATCCTACTCATTGAATGTTGGCAGAACAATATACCAGAAAATATGTTACATAATGTCAAGAAATGG
>JAFSYF010000066.1 GCA_017443695.1 Butyrivibrio sp. | reverse complement strand
TAAACGAAATTTCTAATTTCGTTTACTATAAGCCTCCGGCGGATGCGACCGACCGCAAGATGTATGTATTGCGGCTTTGCCGCAAATGCGGTCGGCGCGTAGTAAGCGCCAAAACGAAGATAGTTTTGTCGCTTACTATTTGCGAAGCCGCGCCCCGTGCGTAACTGTTCAGAACTTGTTCTGAACAGTTACATGATGGAGAATCATGGGGAAAAGATTTCAAATATTCTGTCATACGTACGGGGTGCAGAGTCTGGTGGGGCTCTATCTGATCGGTACGGCCCTTCTGTTTACCGTCTGTGGCGCGCGTAGCCAGATCGCAGTCCCGGACAATCTGGACCTGTTCGTTGCGCAGCTGCGCATGCTCTCCAATACAGGGACTTTTTTTGCACAGGGGGCAGAAGCACCCTTTCTGGGCGGGGTCTCCAGGGACTGCCTGCCATCGGAATTCTCCCTCTACACTGTGCTGTATATGCTTCTGCCGACCTTTGCCGCATATGTCACTGGTTACCTCCTGCAGGTGGTGATCGGGACAACCGGCTTCGTCTGGCTGCTCCGGAAGGGGATCCTGCCGCCTGAAAGGTATGAGGCGCTGCGGCCCGTGGTGTGGCTCTGCGGCTTTGCCTACGGCCAGCTCCACCTGTTTCCGGCCTTTGGGATCTGCTTCGCCTCTCTACCCTGGATCCTGCTGTTCCTCATCCGGCTGTACCGCCTGGGTGCCGGGGAGAGTCCCCGCCGCCTGACCCGGGAGGTGGTGCTGCTCTATGGAGCCGTGTTCTGCTATCCATTTGTCTCCTATTTCTCCTATTTCGGGTTCTTCCTGCTGGCCTACCTCGTGCTGGCGATTCTGATGCTGTGGATCCGGGACAGACGGCTGTCCGGCACGCTGTGTCTGGCACTGGTGCTCCTGGCACTGGGGTATGTCTGCTTTGAGTACCGTCTGTTCCATATGATGCTGGCGGATCCGACGGTGACGATCCGTTCCACGATGGTGGACGCGGACCTGCAGCCCCTGGAGGCACTGCGGATGGGTGCAGGGATCCTGTTCGGGACGCCGGTCATGCATGTGGAGGATGTACACCAGTACCTGGTGATGCCGGTCTGCTGCGGGTACCTTCTGTTTCTGAACGGCCGTTATCTGTACAGGCGGGATCTGCGGGGCCTGCGCAGTGATCCGATCAACCTCCTGGCCCTGCTGCTGGTGTTCGGGAGCCTGATCTATGCGCTGTATTTCTGCGGCCCCTTCCGGCGGTTGATCTGGTGGCTGGTTCCGCCGCTGACGGGATTCCAGTTCAACCGGGTTTATTTCCTCCATCCATTGCTGTGGCTGCTGCAGTTCTGCCTCGTCTGTGACAGGCTCCATGTACGGCGCGGCCTGTCCGTGTTCCTGGCGGCCGGGGCAGCCCTCCTCGTCCTGTGCATGCCCACGACCTACAACGATCTCTACCATACGGCGCGGGCAGAGGCGGTAAGGCTCCTGCGGGGGCATGCGCCGGAGACCCTCTCCTACGGTGAGTTCTATGGGGAGGCATTATTTGCCTCGGCACGGGAGACGATTGATTACAACGGGGAGTGGAGCGTGGCCTACGGGTTCCATCCCGCCGTCCTGGAGTATAACGGGATCCGGACGCTGGACGGCTATCTGGGCTTCTATCCCCAGGCGTACAAGGAAAGTTTCCGGGAGGTGATCGCACCGGCCCTTGACAGGATGCCGCAGACCGCCCGGTATTATGATGAGTGGGGGGCCCGCTGCTACCTGTATTCGGGTACGGATGAGAGCATCGTGGCGGCCGTCCGTCATCCGGTGATCACGGATACGGACATCTATATCGACGAAACGGCGCTGGCCGCCCTGGGCTGCCGCTATCTGTTTTCACGGATCGAGCTGTCAAATGCGGACGACCATCACCTGAGGCTGCGGGAGGTCTGCACATCGGCGGATACACCCTGCACGCTGTATGTGTATGAACTGATGATATAAGGAAAAGCTGTCATGGGTCACAACGGATCGAGAGTATACATCTGTCACACCTTCTACCATGTCTATGTCACCTGCCTGAAAGAGCTGCGGATCCGGCGTCAGAGCGGTCAGAGCAGTCAGGGCGGCACGACGGGCACAGCCACCCTGATCCTGTCCCGGATGAGCAACGACTTCGGGACGCTGGCGCAGCGGGCGGAGGCGTGCGGTCTGTTTCAGGCGGTGTATCCGTTTGATGAGCACCACTTCAGCACCTTCCCGGAGCTGGCTCCGCTGAAGCGGGATACGGGGGGATTCCTCGGGAATCTCATCAATCGCATCCGGTTCACCAGGGCGTACGGGCGTCTCCAGGCGCCCTATCTGCCGGTGGATCTGGCGGCCTACGACGAGGTCTATGTGTTCTGCGACTCCGATCCCGTGGGTTACTATCTCCAGTACCGCAGGATCCCCTACCATGCGGTGGAGGATGGACTGGACTGCATCAAATACTACGATACAGCGCGCTACGACAACCGGGGACATTTCCGTCTGAAGGCACTGTTTGCCCGGTGGGGGCTGATCTTCATGCAGAACGGCTGGGGCCGGTACTGCATCGATATGGAGGTAAACGACATTGCGGCTCTGCCATGTCCGGAGGACAGAAACGCAACGGTTCCGGGGAGGAAGCCCTGTTTCGTGGAGGCACCGAGAGAGGCACTGGTCGCGGAGCTGACGGCAGCGGACAGGGCACTCCTGCTGCAGCTGTTTGTGGAGAACATCGATGAACTGAACCGACAGCTGGCGGAGGGTGCAGGGCGTCCCCGTGTCCTGATCCTGACGGAGCCTCTGTGCGATCTGGAGACGAGGAAAAGGCTCTTCGGCGATCTGATCCGGACCTACGGCAGCATCGACGGGCAGGAGGCCGTGGTGATGCTCAAGCAGCACCCCCGTGACCTGCTGGATTATGAGCAGGTGTTCCCGGGTCTCGTGGTGCTGTCCGGACGGTTTCCGATGGAGATGCTGAACTTTGTGGAGAACCTGACCTTCGATCGGGTGATCTCGGTCTTTACGGTGGTGGACAGCCTCCACTTCGTGCGGGAGAAGATCTTCCTGGGCGATGATTTCATGGATCAGTATGAGGCGCCGGAAAGACACCGTTTTAATGAGGAAGTGGAAGAGATCAAGGAGAACGGAACCTGATGGCAGCAGATAACAGCGCAAATACCGGGGCAGGCGGGTGCAGACTGAGCGTCATCGTCCCTGTCTACAACATGGCGGCGGACGACCGGCTGCGGCACTGCATGGACAGCCTCACAGCACAGACCCTCCCGCCCGGTACATGGGAGCTCATTGCGGTGGACGACTGCTCCACCGACACATCACTCCAGATCCTGCGGTCCTATGAGGCGCAGTATCCGGAGCTCGTGCGGGTCATTGCGTCCGACCGCAACCGCCGCCAGGGCGGCGCCAAGAATCTGGGACTGGCGCAGGCCCGGGGGGCATGGATCGGCTTCATAGATGCGGATGACTGGGTGACACCGGATTATTATGAGCGCCTGCTGGCCGCGGCGGAAGCCATGGGGGCGGATATGGCAGGCTGTGATTACAGCCTGGTGGACCACTACACCTTCGAGCCGGGGCAGGTGGTGCCCAATGGGAAGCCGGAGCAGAGCGGTGTCCTGGATGATGTGAAGTACCGGAGTCTCCTCCTGGATTCCGGGAGTCTCGTGGTCAAGATCTACCGGCGGCACATCATCTATGGGACGGAGGAATCGTCGGGGAACGTTTTTCCTGAGGACATCTTCTACGAGGACAATGCGGTCTGCAATACCTGGATGCTGCGGGCCACCTGCTACGCCTATGTGCCGGAACCGCTGTATTTCTATTATCAGCATGAGAGCTCCACCGTCCATGCCGTCTCCAGAAGACATCTGGAGGACCGGGTGGAGAGCGGGCGGCTGATGCTGTCCGAGGCGCAGCGGGGGGGCTATCTGGAACGGTTTCGTCCGGAGCTGGAGTTTATCTTCACCTCGCTGTTCTATGTGAATACACTGTTCACGGCCATGCCATGGCGCAACCGTTTCCCGGGGGTGTTCCGTTTTGTCGGTGCGCTGGCCAGGGAGCAGCGGGAGCACTTTCCGGCTTTTGCGGACAATCCATATTATCAGGCGCGGATCCATCCGGAGGAGCGGCGGCTCATTGCGATGCAGCAGCGGTCGAACCTCCTGTTTTATCTGTATTACCGTGCCCTGTGGTGCTACCGGGGCTTGCGCAGAGCCTGCGGTTGATGTATAGTGAAAGATAAGGTAGTTACGGAAACAACGGAAGAAAGGAGCGTACGGATCATGAATCAGCAGGATCTGAGTCAGACACAATTCTTCAAGGTAGAGGCAGAGCCCGAAACCGGCGTGAAGAAGGTGCTCTCTGTTGTCTATGAGGCGCTGACGGAGAAGGGTTACAATCCGGTCAATCAGATCGTCGGGTACATCATGTCCGGCGATCCAACCTATATCACCAGCCACAAGGGCGCCCGGAGTCTCATCATGAAGGTGGAACGGGATGAGCTCGTGGAGGAGATGCTGGCAGCATACATCAAGAACAATAAGTGGAGCTGACAGCATATGCGCGTCATGGGACTGGATTATGGCTCCCGGACGGTGGGGGTGGCGCTGAGTGACGAGCTGCTCTTAACGGCGCAGGCGAGGGAGATCGTCCGCCGCAACGCGGAGAATAAGCTTCGTCGGACGCTGGCGCGCCTGGAGGAGATCATCGTGGCGGAGGATGTCCAGGATATCGTTCTCGGACTCCCTGTCAACATGGATGGTTCTATGAGTCTGCGCGCCGAGTTGGCGCAGGAATTCAGGGATAAACTGGAGCGTCGTACGGGGATCCCCGTACGGATGCAGGATGAGCGCCTGACGACGGTGGAGGCGGAGGAGATCCTCAGAGCGAACGGTATCCCACGGAATGAGTATAAGAAACATATTGACGCGGTGGCGGCACAGGTGATTCTCCAGGATTATCTGGATGCACGGAACCGGAGTACCGCGGGGTGAACAGATGGAAAGTATTATCTTACAGGGAAATGACGGTGAGGAAATCTCGTGCTATGTTTTGGCGCAGACCGTGCTGGGGGGCAGGACCTATCTCCTGACCACCGATGCGGCGGAGGGTGACGGCGAGGCGCTGATTCTGCGGGATGATTCCGCTCCGGAAGCTGACGATGGACTCTACAGCATCGTAGAGGATGAGGAGGAGCTCGGCAGGGCGGTGGAGGCATTCCGTGATTTCCTGGAGGAGGAAGATATTGATTTAGAGTAATGGGCCCGGAACCGATCCGGGGCGTTACCCAGGAGGGTTATTTTGTCCAGGAAAAAAAAGCATAAGGCGTCTTCTTCGAAGCTGCAGATCATCCCCATGGGAGGTCTGGAGCAGATTGGCATGAATATTACGGCATTCCGCTATGAAGACAGTATTATTGTGGTGGATTGCGGTCTCTCTTTTCCCGACGATGATATGTTCGGGATCGATCTGGTCATTCCGGATGTCACATACCTGAAGGAAAACATCGATAAGGTGAAGGGCTTTGTCATCACGCATGGTCATGAGGATCATATCGGTGCGCTGCCCTATATCCTGCCCCAGGTCAATGTGCCGGTGTATGCCACCAGGCTGACCATGGGGATCATTGAGCATAAGCTGGAGGAGCACGAACTATTAAAATCCACGAAGCGGAAGGTGGTTTCCTTCGGGGATACCATTGAGCTGGGACATTTCCGTGTGGAGTTCATCCGCACGAATCATTCGATCGTGGATGCCGCGGCGCTGGCGATCTATTCCCCGGCCGGCACCGTCGTGCATACCGGGGATTTCAAGGTGGACTATACACCGGTATATGGGGATCCCATCGATCTGCAGCGGTTTGGCGAGATCGGCAGGAAGGGTGTCCTGGCGCTGATGTGCGATTCCACGAACGCGGAGCGGCCGGGCTTCACCGCATCCGAGAAGACGGTGGGCAAGACACTGGATACGCTGTTCGAGGAGCACGGCAATACGCGCATCATCATCGCTACCTTTGCCTCCAATGTGGACCGCGTGCAGCAGATCATCTCCACGGCGGACCGGTACGGGCGCAAGGTGGCGGTGGAAGGCCGCAGCATGACGACCATCATCGATATCGCCCAGAAGCTGGGTTGTATCAAAATCCCGGAGAATACCCTGATCGACATTGACGAGCTGCGCAATTACGCGCCCAACAAGACCGTGATCATCACCACCGGCTCCCAGGGCGAGAGCATGGCGGCGCTGTCCCGCATGGCGAACGGACAGCACAGGAAGATCAATGTCAATGCGGGGGACACGATCATTTTCTCCTCCAACCCGATCCCGGGCAATGAGAAGGCCGTGACCAACGTCATCAATGAGCTCCTGATCAAGGGTGCGGATGTCATCTTTCAGGACGTCCATGTCTCCGGACACGCCTGTCAGGAGGACATCAAGCTGATCTATACGCTGGTGCGCCCCAAATACGCGATTCCCGTACACGGGGAGTACAAGCACCTGATCGCCCAGCGCAGCCTGGCGGCCAATCTCGGCATCAGCCGTAAGAACATCTTCTTACTCCGTTCCGGGGACATCCTGGAAATGAATGAGAATGGTGCGCAGGTGAACGGCAGGGTGCAGACCGGCACGGTGCTGGTGGACGGCCTGGGCGTTGGCGACGTGGGCAACGTGGTACTCAGGGAGAGACAGCGGCTGGCGGAGGACGGGATCGTCATCGTCGTCTTCGGCCTCGACCGGGAGAGCGGACGGCTATCCTCGGCACCCAGCATCCTCTCCCGCGGCTTTGTCTATGTCAAGGAAGCGGATGAGCTGATAGACGATGCGACGGATCTGGTGCTGGACGAGGTGACGGAGGCGCTGGACCGCGGGACGACAGACTGGAACAAGCTGAAGAGTCTGGTGAAGGATGTGCTGAGCGATTTCATCTGGAGGAAGACGAAGCGGCGTCCCATGATCCTGCCGATCATCATGGATACGAGGTCATGACGAAATGAGAGTACGGGATGTGGCCTTCGGGCTGTTGGATACCATGGTAAAAGTGGCCCTCGTGGTGGCGGCGGTGACCCTGATCATGCGCTATGCGGGGGTGGCCTATGATTACGGTTATCAGATCTACAATCAGCAGGCGGCGAAGCCGTATGATTCCTCCACCCTGAAGATCACGGTGACCGATGAGATGTCGGTGATGGATCTGGCGAAGCGCATGGAGATGCGCGGTCTGATCAAGGACGCAAGGCTGTTCTGGCTGCAGGAGCGTTTCTCGGAGCGCCACGGAAAGATCGTCCCGGGCACCTATGAGCTGTCCCCGTCTCAAACGCCGGCAGAGATGATTTCGATCATGAGCGAGGGATACACAGAGAATGCAGATGAATCGGAAGACGGCGGCTGAGCTGCTGCTGCCGGTGGGTGAGCCGGCGTTATTGTCTACCGCGATCCGTTACGGCGCCGATGCCGTCTATATCGGCGGGGCCTCCTACAGTCTGAGGGCCAAGGCTCCGAATTTCTCCGACGAGGAGCTGGCGCAGGCCATTGAGACTGCGCATGCGGAGAATGTTCTGGTCTATATCACCGTCAACATCTTTGCCCATGAGCCGGATCTGGAGGGTGCGGCGTCGTATTTCCGCAGACTTGGGGCACTCCGCCCCGACGGGCTACTGATTACGGATCCGGGGCTCTTCCGCCTCGCAAAGCGCTACTGCCCGGAGATCCCGCTCCATATCTCCACCCAGGCCAACAATGTGAACAGTGAGACCGTCCGTTTCTGGGCGGAGCAGGGTGCACGCCGCGTCGTCCTTGGGCGGGAGCTGTCTCTGGAGGAAATCCGGCAGATCCGCAGGGCGGTGCCGCGGGAATGCTGTGAGCTGGAGGTCTTCGTCCACGGTGCCATGTGTATGAGTTATTCCGGGCGGTGTCTTCTGTCCAATGCGATGACCGGGCGGGATGCCAACCGGGGGGACTGTGCGCAGCCCTGCCGCTGGCGATATGCGCTGATGGAGGAGACGCGGCCCGGAGAGTTCTATCCGATCGAAGAGACCGGGCGGGGGACCACCATCCTGAGTTCCGGGGATCTGTGCATGATCGATCATCTGGAGGCACTGGTGGATGCGGGGGTGGACAGCCTGAAGGTAGAGGGCCGGATGAAGAACGCGCTCTATCTGGCAACCGTCGGGCGTGCCTACCGCAGGGCGCTGGATATGGGGCAGGCATCCCCGGCCTGTCACCGGGATCTGTCCCGCTGTACGCACAGGCCCTATACAACCGGGTTTTTCTTCGGGAAACCCGGGCAATCCCTCTCGGAGGAGGTGCCCTATGAGGCGGGGGCGGTCTATCTGGGGACGGTGCAGATGGTGGATGAAACGGGGATGATCCTTCTGGAGCAGAAGAACAAGTTCAGTACAGGGGAGACGCTGACGGTTCTGAAGCCGGACGGCACGGATGTGTCTGCCCGTATCCTGGAGATCCGGACAGAGGACGGAACCGCCATGGAGAGTGCGCCCCATCCAAAGGAGCGTCTGTGGGTGCGGTTGGCATGCGCCGAAGATGATGCCGCGCCGGAGCCGGGCGATGTCCTCTGCCGGGATGTGGACGAAACGGGAATAAATGCCGGGTTATAGCTGCAAGGCAGTGGCGATGGCCTGGAAGACCATATACAGTCCGGCCAGCACGAAGGCAATGATGAGCGAAGGGGTGACCAGTGCGGGCTTGGGTGCATCCGTTTTCTGGAAAAGCCTCTTGAATTGTTCTTCCCGTCCCTCCAGGACAGCGCACAGATAGATCAGCAGGATGGCGATGCCGGTGAAGATCACGGCAGGACCGATCAGGGACGGAATCATCAGCAGCATCTGGCTGCGACCGCCATCCCCGGAGAGCAGCTCCTGCGCGGCAGAGATACCGCCGCCCATCAGGGTTTCCTCCGCATACATCATGCAGACTTCAAAGGAATTGAATACAGCATGGGCAATGAAGGTGGCCAGGACACTGCCGGTGGCCTCCACGATCAGCGCAAACATCAGACCGATGAAGAAAGCGTAGGCGGCCTGGTTCAGGTTCATGTGCATGAGACCGAAGCAGACACCGGAGAGGATGGCAGAGCCCAGCACACGGCCGCTTCTGCGGTAACTGTGGAAGAAGACGCCGCGGAAGACGAACTCTTCCACAAAGGGACCGAAGAGACCGATGGACAGCAGCATCTTCCACATCGGCTCTGACAGCACCTGTCCACTGATGGTCAGCACCGTGTTCTCGACAAAGAGCATGGAGATCGCGTTACAGAGTGCGATGGCCGGGAACAGCATCATCAGGATCAGGAGGATCAGCAGTACCGTCGGGATCCTGAGCCGGCGCATGGGGACGATCGCCTCCCGGTCACGGGAGAGGAATACCGACTCCCCGGTCAGAAAGATGAAGGCCAGCGACGGCAGGAGGGACGTCATCTCACTGAGCAGATTATTGATCGCGATGGAGGGTACCCAGCCATCCACAATATAGAGCATATTGATGATGATGATCAGTGCGTAGGTCAGCAGAATGATGACCAGAAACAGAAGATTGGCTTTTTTGGCATTCATGTGATTCTCTCCCTTGATCAGATCAGACGGATCCCCTGATCCTCCAGTGCGATGCGGCGCTCCTTATAGAGTCTGCCGACGGCACGTTTGAACTGACTCTTGCTCATGTGGAGCATCTCCCGGATCCGGTCCGGGTCACTCTTATCGGTCAGCGGCAGAAAACCGTTCTCCGCCTGCAGCCGCGCAAGCAGTATATCGGCATCCGCCGCCATCTGCTTCCAGGATTTGTCCCGGAGACTGAGGGTGAGCTTGCCGTCGGGACGAACCGCGAGGACGCGGGCCTCGATCTGTGTCCCCACCGCGAGGGGGGTGACCAGCTCTTTTCTGGGGATCAGGGCGGAATAGCGGTCATCCACTGCCACGAAGGTGCCGAAGTTCTCGCTGGTCTCATAGACGGTACCATGCACCTGGTCGTCTGTATGGTAGGGACTGTCTGTCCGCAGATAGGGATAGACATTCATTGTGGCGGCGAAGCGGCCTGCCTCGTCCTGAAAGACAGCCACCAGCACACGCTCACCGGACTGGACGCTGCGGGTCTGTTCCCCGAATGGCAACAGCAGATCCTTCTGTTCGTCCCACTTTAAGAACGCCCCGACCCGGTTGACATTCCGTACGGTCAGGAAACCCACCTCGCCGCAGGACAAGGACGGCCGGGATGTCTCTGTCATGCCTCTGCCTCTCCGGCAGTGCCGCTGATGGCGGAACGGATTCCCTCCAGCAGTTCCTCCGCGCACTCCTCCACGGAGCGGCCTTCGGTGCGAATGGTGAGCTCCGGATGCACCGGTGCCTCATAGGGGGCCGTAACGCCCGTGAAGTTCGGGATCTCTCCGGCGCGGGCGCGGCCATAGAGACCTTTGACATCACGCCGTTCGCACTCCTCCAGGGAGGTGCTGACATAGACCTCGATGAAGTTGTCAGTACCGATGATCTCACGGGCACGCTCTCTATCACGGGCATAGGGAGATACGAAGGAGGCGATGACGATGAGGCCGGCGTCGTTCATGAGCTTCGCGCACTCCGCTACACGGCGGATGTTCTCGATCCGGTCGCTCTCCTTGAAGCCCAGGTTATTGTTCAGTCCACGGCGTACATTGTCGCCGTCCAGCATCATGGTATGGCGTCCCATGGCAAAGAGCCGTTTGTCCACCTCATTGGCAATGGTGGATTTGCCGGCGCCGGAGAGTCCGGTGAGCCAGATGGTGACGGCACGCTGTCCCTTCTGTCCCTCACGCAGATGCCGGTCGACACTGGTCTGGTAGGGGAAGAGATTGTCGCCCCTGCGCAGGGAGTGCAGCACGGTGCCGCAGGCCACGGTCTGATAGGTGACGCGGTCAATCAGGATGAAGCAGCCCATGGCGCGCAGGGTATCGAAACGGCTGAAGACGATGCGCTCTGAAACGGACAGCTCGCAGACGGCCAGCTCATTCATGCGCAGCCTGTCCGCGGGGATCTCCGCGCCGGTATTGACATCGATCCGGTGCTTGATGCGCAGGACGGAGGCAGGGATACGTTTGGTGCCCAGCCGCAGGATGTAATTCTCCCCCGCGTGGAGCTGCCCCTTGGTGAGCCACAGGATCTGTGCCTGGAAGAGGTCGCCCAGCCGCAGGGTTTCCTTGCGCCTGCCACTGCCCGTGGAACTGTCGGCCGGCGTGGCACCGGTGATGATGCAGCCGCGGGAGACATCCACCTCTCTGTCGAGTACGACGGAGACGGCACAACCGCGGCAGGCCTCCTCCGCCTCTGCACCGGCCTCCAGGATCCGGGTGACACGGGCCTCCTCACCGGAGGGCAGGATCCGGACGGTGTCGCCCACGCGGACCTCGCCGTTCTCGATCTGTCCCTGGAAACCGCGGAAGGTATGATCCGGCCTGGAGACGCGCTGTACCGGCAGCACGAAATCACGGGCGGGATCCTCCTCGCCAACGGATACGTTCTCCAGTACCTCCAGTACCGTCGGCCCCTCATACCAGGGCATCCGGAGAGAGCGTTCGGTGATGTTGTCCCCTATGGTGGCACTGACGGG
Source organism: Butyrivibrio sp. (assembly GCA_017443695.1). Lineage (GTDB taxonomy): Bacteria > Bacillota > Clostridia > Lachnospirales > Lachnospiraceae > Butyrivibrio. The sequence goes on along the minus strand of JAFSYF010000066.1, from coordinate 1,920 downwards.
GATGACCGCCAGGGAATGCACCTCGAATTCCGAGACGAGGGCCCGGATATCGCGCCGGATGTGACGGAATACCTCATCGGAGTAATCGGCCAGATCCATCTTGTTCACGGCGAAGATGAAGTGGCGGATGCCCATCATGGCACAGATCCGGGTGTGGCGTCTGGTCTGCACCAGCACGCCCTTGGTGGCATCCAGCAGGATGACGGCCAGCTGGGCATAGGAGGCACCCACCGCCATGTTGCGGGTGTATTCCTCATGTCCGGGGGTGTCCGCCACGATGAAGCTGCGCTTTGTTGTGGAGAAATAGCGGTAGGCCACATCAATGGTGATGCCCTGTTCGCGTTCGGCCATCAGACCGTCCAGAAGCAGGGAGTAATCGATCTCGCCGCCCGCGGCGCCGACTTTGGAGTCCAGCACCAGCGCCTGTTCCTGATCCGCGAACAGGAGCTTGGCATCGTAGAGCATATGTCCGATCAGTGTTGATTTGCCGTCGTCCACACTGCCGCAGGTGATGAAGCGCAGCAGCGGCCTGGTGGCCTGGTTGATGGGTTCCGTGGTTTTCTGTTCCATAGTCTGCTCCATAGCTTTAGAAATACCCCTCCCGCTTGCGCTTCTCCATACTTGCACTGCCGCCGTCCTTGTCGATGACGCGGCTCGTCCGCTCCGAAGTGGCTGCGGACAGGGTTTCTGCGATGATCTCATCCAATGTGGTGGCACTGGAGAGGACGCCGCCGGTCAGCGGATAGCAGCCCAGCGTGCGGAAACGGATCATACGCTCCTCCGGCACCTCGCCCGGATTCAGGCGCATCCGGTCATCGTCCACCATGATCCAGTTGCCGTCCCGGTTCACCACCGGGCGTTTCGCCGCGAAGTACAGTGGGACAATCGGGATGGATTCCCGGCGGATGTACTGCCAGATATCGGTCTCCGTCCAGTTGGAGATCGGAAAAACGCGGATGGACTCGCCCTTGTGGAGCTCCGTATTATAGAGCTTCCACATCTCCGGGCGCTGGTTCTTGGGATCCCAGGCCTGATCCGCATTCCGGAAGGAGAAGATGCGCTCCTTGGCGCGGCTCTTTTCCTCATCCCGGCGTCCACCGCCGAAAGCAGCTGTGAAGCCGTATTTATTCAGGGCATCCTTCAGCGCCTGGGTCTTCATGATATCGGTGTAGGAGGCACCGTGATCGAAGGGGTTGATCCCCTGTCGCACGCCTTCCTCATTGATGTATTCCAGCATCTCGATACCCAGCCGCCTGGCGGTTTCGTCCCTGAACTGGATCATCTCCCGGAACTTCCATGTGGTATTGATGTGCAGAAAAGGAAAAGGCGGTTTCTCCGGTGCAAAGGCTTTCATGGCCAGATGCAGCATCACGGAGCTGTCCTTACCAATGGAGTACAGCATGACCGGTCGTTCGCAGGTGGCTGCAACCTCCCGGAGGATGTAGATGGCCTCCGCCTCCAGATCATCCAGATGTGTCCATTCTCGCATAAATCTCATCCCCCCGAACAAATCACTCAATGACGATAATTTCATTCATCCCGTTATTATAGCATAAAAAATAAAGAATTGCAGTCCGGGAGCAGTCCCGCTATAATAGATGGCATGGACGCGAAAACATCAGCCGCGGAGGCGAGGATCCCCCTCAGCGAGCTGGTCTACCTTATATATTTCGCAGTGATGTTCGGCGCCTGAGCCACAGGTCTGTTCGAGGGCATGTTGATCTACAATGTCACCCTCGTTGCCGGGATGCTGATATTCGGCTGCAAGATCCTCATGACGAACCACAGTATTTTCGAATATCTGTGAGAGTTCTTACTTATAGGAAAGATTTTTCATTTATTGATGAAAAACTTACAAATAAATATACTATTTCGCTTAAATCTATTCCTTTTTACTTAGATTACTTAAAAAAGCAAGGT
>JAFSYF010000065.1 GCA_017443695.1 Butyrivibrio sp. | reverse complement strand
TATGGATGAGTATACCCGTGAAGCGGTTACAATTTCGCTGGATCTGCCCGGCAATATGCAGATAACGCCTGTACTGGAACTGGATGCGGTCACAGATGGGCTTAAGATTGACATGGACACGACCGGTGCAAGGGATACGTTGCGGGCGTCGTATATCACTGTGGCCGGCAGTCAAGAATGGGAGTGCCCTGGATGGATTTCAACACAGGCACTTATTGTAACAATTCCGGCCGGTGTGCGCATTAAGGAGATATATTACCGTCAGAGCGGTTATCCGGCAGAACAGGCAGGTGTTTTTTCCTGTGATGACGAAAGTCTGAATCAACTGTGGCAGGAGAGTTTCAATACGCTTTGTATCTGCATGCGGGATAACTTCATGGACTGCCCTGACAGGGAACGTGCCCAGTGGTGGGCAGATGTTACCAGTCAGATGCATGAGATGTTCTACACGCTGGACAGCCGTGCTGAATTGCTGTATCGCAAAGGCGTAGATACAGTCATAGGCTGGACATCACAGGATCCGTCGGATACGTTTTATCATGTTTTGAAAACAGTTGTTCCATCCAATGACGAGATAGCTGAACTGCCGCAGCAGGAACTGTACGGTATCGTCGGTTTCTGGCTGTATTACCTGTACACCGGACAGAAGGATTTTCTATATGAGGTGTATCAGCCTGCCGTGGACTATTTGAAACTGTGGGAGATGGGCACAGACGGGTTGGTCAGACACCGGGATGGAACATGGGACTGGTCTGACTGGGGAAACAATCAGGACAGTACGGTACTTGAGAATGCCTGGTATTACTGGTGTCTCACCACGCTGGAAAAGATGGCCGGCGTGCTGGGGATGGAGGAGCCCTGGCTGCGGGAAACTGCGGACACCGTTGCCGCGGGGTATGAGAGTCTCTGGGTGGATGGCGCCGGCTACACCACCACCGCCGTCCCGGACGACCGGGGCAACGCCTTGGCTGTCCTCAGCGGACTGGCCCCCGCGTCCCGCTATCCGGTCATCCTCGGCGTGCTGCAAAACACCTTCAAAGCCAGCGCCTACATGGAGGTGTATGTGCTCCGGGCCATGTGCGCGATGGGATATGTCAGCGAGGCGCTGGACCGGATGCAGTCCCGGTATGGGAATATGGTCTCCGTGAATCAGGAAAAGGGGATCAGCACCCTGTGGGAATACTTCGAGGAGGGCATGGGCACATACAACCACGCCTGGTCCGCCGGAGGCGTGTATCTCCTTCCCGCCTGGGTCGGCGGCGTACGGCCCACGGCCCCGGGCTGGGAGACCTGCGTCATCGCGCCTGATTTCAGCCATTCCGACCGGGTCAGCGTGACGGTCAGCACGGTGAAGGGCATCATCTCCGTGTCCGGTACCGCGCAGGCGCTGGAGATCACCCTGCCGGAGGGCGTCACCGCGGAGGTGCAGCTGCCGGGCCTGGAGCCCCGGACAGTGAGCGGCGCCGGAACGCATACGGTTGAAATCACCCATTGATCAATCCATCATTAAGAAAAGAGGTCGTCATCATGAAAAGAATTCTGGCTACTCTGCTCGCCCTGATCATCCTGCTGCTCCCCCTCGCCGCCGCTGCGGACGAGCCGCGGTACGAGGAACACCCGATGGTCAGCGATGGCCTGAAGGTTTACGGCCGCTTCTATGCGCCGGAGGGGACGGAGGGCCCCTGGCCGACGGTCATCCTGAGCCACGGCTTCGGCAGCACATGGGAGGAGAGCAAGCTGTACATTCCTCTGTTCCTGGAGCAGGGCGTGGCCTGCTATGTGTTTGACTTCCCCGGCGGCGCGGCCAAGAACCGGAGCGAGGGAAGCTTCCTGGAAATGTCCGTGATGACAGAGAAGCGGCACCTGCTGAACATCATCGACGAAGTCTGCGCGATGCCGCAGGTGGGCAAGGTGATGCTGCTTGGCTTCAGCCAGGGCGGCGTGGTCACCGGACTGGCGGCCGTGGAGCGCGCGGAGCAGATCGTGGGGGAGGTTCTCTTCTATCCTGCCCTGTGCATCAGCGATGACGGACATGCAGCTTACGGCGAAAAAGAAAACAT
>JAFSYF010000064.1 GCA_017443695.1 Butyrivibrio sp. | reverse complement strand
CCTGAGCCGGAGTTCCCGCACATCCAATGGTCAGTGTTGCTGTAAGAACCAATACACAGACTGTAGTCAGAAATGATCTCTTCATCTGTTACTCCTTATCCCCTTTATTGTCTTCCCGCGTGTGTACATCTACTATTTCAGAAGCCTACCAATGGCAAAACAATTATACCATAAACCTGAATCCGTGAGCCTCACAACATATGAATGGCTCACTTGATTGTTGTTCGTTGTGTTTTGTTGCACTTTGACATCTGAATTCAGCCTGACCCAACAGGTTAACAAAATATAGATTTCTGCTGCACAAATGTCCAAAATCCGAGGGAAGGCAAAACCGTCTATATTGGTCAGACTTTCCGCGATGTCACATATACCTTGCCGGATAATACCGAAAAAACGGTAGGCATCCGTACGATTTATGAGATCATCGAGCGCACCATTGACAAGCATGGACAGTTTTTCCTGATTCCAGATATAGAACTTGGAACATACTGGACAAACCTTCCACTATCTGATCAGGAGATCATAGACCTCTACCATGCTCACGGTGAAAGTGAACAGTACCACAGCGAAATCAAGACCGATATGGATGTTGAAAGGCTCCCTTCCGGGAAGTTCGACAGCAATAAGTTGGTACTGGAACTGACAATGATCGCCTATAACATCCTGCGAATCATCGGCCAGGAATCATTGAAGAAGCGCGATGATCCCGGGAGGAAAAGGGTTAAGAGGCAAATGAATACATCGCACAGTAGGAAACTGTGATGTATTTGCTGACCCCTAATGTATGGATTTTTCAAGGTGCAGTACGAAATATAGCTATCATATAAGGCAAATGCGTATGCCTCATATATATGTGGTTAGGTTCACGGATTCAGGTAGAATAAAGGGAAAGGGGGATGCGGCACTGCATCCCCCTGTTTCATCATTGCCCCCGGTGCTTTACTGTCTGCTGGCCTTGAGTCTGTCGGCATCCTCATTCAGATCTGTCACAAACTGATTGATGGTGTTGACGATCTCCTGATTCTGTCTGCTGGCCTCATAGGTACCGGTCGCATGCGCCGTCACCTCTTCGGTCATGGCGGATGCCGTCTGTATGCTGTTGACGATCTCCTCATTGGCTGCAGCCAGCTTGGTCACGATGGCATCCAGCTCCACCGTATGCTTCATGATGATTTCCACCGTCCCGGAGATCTGCTCAAAGCTCTCGGCGGTCTCCGCGGCACATTTGCTCTCCTCCTCACCGGCATTGAGCAGCCGCTCGATGGTATCCACCATATCGCCGACCTGTGATACCACACCGCCGATGAGCTTGGTGATATTATCCGTCGCACTGGTGGTCTGGGACGCCAGACTGGAGATCTCACTGGCAACCACGGCGAAGCCCCGGCCCGCATCACCTGCCCGGGCTGCCTCTATGGATGCATTCAGCGCCAGGAGCCCTGTCTGTGTGGCGATGTTGGTGATGATGTCCGTGATGGAATTCATCTCTTCGGTGGTCTTCCGGAAGGTATCCAGCACACGCTTCACATCATTTCCTGCCTCATCCACTTCTTTGGTGAGGCCGGTCATACGGCTGATGTTCTTCTGTCCGGTCTCTACTGCATCCGCGGCCACACCGACATTCTGATTGATGATGCCGAACGCGTTTCTGACATTGCCGATATGATCGGAGATATCATTGGTCTGCAGGAGCTGTTCCTGTGCCGCATTGGCGGTTTCACTGGTTCCCTGCCTGACCTGCTCCATGGAATCAATGGTGGTGTCAATGGAATCCTTCAGCATACCGGTCTCATCGGACAGCTTTCCGGCAACGTCCGCAATCCGGTCGGAAACGGCGAGGACATTCTCCAGAAGTGCCGTGGTATTGCTGTTGATCTTCTCCAGTCTTTCGGTACGCATCATCTGGAAGGTATGATTGGTTTTGCTGACCAGGATCAGATAGGCCACGATCAGGACCATCACCAGTCCCTGGATCTCCGCCACCGCCGTATCGGTGATGGTGCCATTACTGAACTCGACGATGATGGCGATGATGTTGACGATGATCACGCCGACACCAATGGTAGTGATATACTTGACATCGTCATAGAGCGAAATGATGATCAGCATCGGGATCACATAGGTGAAGACCAGCAGGTTGGAGGTTGTCATCAGAACGAAGGTATACATGATGGCATACCCGATGCCCACCACATGCTTGACTATGGGCGTCTCCGGATCCTGGCTGTAGAAAAACCATCCGATGATATTGGGGATGACATTGAGCAGAACGACGATGGCCACATATCCGATGGTCCGTGACTGCTTGACGACCTCGAGCAGATACGCCAGCGAGATGATCGAGCAGATCGTCGTCATCGCCTGCAGCGCTCTTTTGTTGGCCATTGAGAATTCCAGGTTGTTCATATCCTACCTCCGATTCGTTTGATGAATATATAGAAGGATTATAGCGTATCCTTTTTTCATGTACAATACTATGGGGTCAACTCCACGTTAAATAAATGATCAATAATATGGCACCCAATCAACCGCAAGGTGATTCACAAATTCTGTGCCCTTATGCTATACTGTGAGAGGTAAGTGAAGAAATGCCAGTGTAACTGTTCAGAACTGGTTCTGAACAGTTACATGATAGGAAGTTTACAGACAGGATGGGTGCCTGGCGGGGAGGATGCGTATGTGTGCCTGGAACAGAGAGACACTCCGTGTGAGCGACAATGGGAAATATCTGATGGAGGGGGAGAAACCCTTCTTCTGGCTGGGGGACACCGCCTGGCTGATGCTGCTGCGTTTCTCTGAGGAGGAGATCGACGTCTATCTGCGCAACCGCGCGGAGAAGGGCTATAACATCATCCAGACCGTGCTCGTCCATTCGCTTCCCCAGAACCGCGACGGTCAGACCTCTCTGCCACCCGCCATGCGTGATCCCATGCAGCTGTCTTACTGGGTATGGGTGGATCAGGTGCTGGATAAGATGGAAGCACTGGGACTCTACGCCGGTCTGCTGCCCGCCTGGGGACAGAACGTCAAGGACGGTGCCCTGGATATGCCGAAGATGGAGGAATACGCCCACTTCCTCGGTAAACGTTTCCAGGACCGGAAGAATATCCTGTGGATCCTGGGCGGCGATGTTCGGGGGGATGTGGCACCGGAGATCTTCCGGCGGGAGGGGGAGATCCTCAAGAGCTACAACCCGGAGCGGCTCATCACCTTCCACCCGTTCGGCCGCACCAGCTCTTCCCTGTGGTTCCATGACTGCGACTGGCTGGATCTGAACATGTTCCAGTCGGGTCACCGCCGGTACGACCAGCAGCAGCTGGGTGAGTGGGACGACAATCTGGTGGAGGAGGACTGGTTCGGGGAGGACAACTGGCGATATGTGGAGAGAGACCACCGCCATGCGCGGATGAAGCCCACCCTGGATGGGGAGCCCTCCTATGAAGGGATCCCCCAGGGCCTGCACAATCCGCACAATCCCTACTGGGAGGAGTGGGATGTACGGCGCTACGCCTACTGGTCTGTTTTCGCGGGAGCAGCGGGCCACACCTACGGCAACAACGCGATCCAGCAGGGCCGCAATGACCCACAGGCAAAGCCTGTCTACGGGTGCAGGGAGCTGTGGTCCGATGCGATCCACCACCCGGGTGCGGGACAGCTCGTGCACCTGAAGCGGCTGATGGAGCGCGTGGATTTTGTGCACGGTCAGCCCCGGGATGTTCTTCTGGCCTTCGGCCAGAAGGAACGCTACCACCGGATCGCCGTGTTCGCCGGAGCGGACTATATCCTCTGCTACGACTACATGGGGGATGAATTCATGCTGCGCCTCACAGAATACGCGGATACCGCCATGGACTGCTACTGGATGGATCCCCGGGACGGCACCATGAGCTATTTCGCGACGCTCCGTGGAGAGGACAAGCATCTCTTCTCTCCGGTGGCACGCAAAGAACATGCCAACGACCATGTGCTGGTGTTGCTGCGCGCCGTATTATGAAGGCGATGTGTGGATAAAATGGAAAAAGAGGTACGAAACGTCTCACACTGGACATCGACCTGAAGGAGGGAACCCTCACCTGGTCTGATCCGGCCACCGGCACCCTCGTCACCACCGGGCCGCATCTGCTGATGGAGCAGCCCGTCCTGCGCTTTACCACAGGCGGCGAGAAGCCCGTCATCGAACGGAAGAGGACCGTGG
>JAFSYF010000063.1 GCA_017443695.1 Butyrivibrio sp. | reverse complement strand
TCTCCGGCCCATTTCCTGAATTATGGACCGAAACCCATATTGATTGATGAATGGCAGCATGTATCATTTATCTGGGATCAGGTGAAATACGAGGTGGACAGGACAGGGGAATTTGGACAGTATATACTGACCGGAAGTGTTACTGACAAAACCAGATCGGAGACAGACGAAGAGAGCAGCAGGCATACAGGCAATGGCAGAATTATCCGGAAAATGATGAGAACCCTGTCCCTGTATGAAAGCGGAGACAGTAATGGTTCCGTGTCACTTCAGAATCTGAAAAATGGTATATTTTCCAAGGCGATGTGTAGAAACGATATCAACGACTATGCATACTTTATATGCAGAGGTGGCTGGCCCATGGCAATCGGCAGGGAGAGAGAGGTATCGCTGGCACAGGCAAGGGATTATTATGAAGTCGTTGTTACGGACGACATTTTCTCATTGAAGGACATTCCGCTTAAGAGAGACGAACAGAGAGCAAGGAAACTGATGCGTTCTTATGCGAGGAATGTTTCCATAGCAGCAGCAGATACCACACTTCGTGATGACTGTGCCGGAGCAGACGAGACCTTTGATAAGGATGTATTTGCCAAGTATCTGAATGCGCTTCGGAATCTTTATGTGATCGAAGAACTTCCGGCATGGAATCCAAACCTGCGAAGCAGGACAGCGATCCGGACGAAGGAAACAAGACATTTTACAGATCCATCCATCGGTGCAGCCGCGCTTGGCATCACACCGGAAGGCATTTTTAAGGACATTACAACCTTTGGACTGTTGTTTGAGTCATTGGTCGTGCATGACCTTAGAGTATACGCAGATACGATAGGTGCGAAAGTTTATAAATACCGTGACGCCAAAAAAAGGGAAGCAGATGCGGTCATACAATTCAATGACGGTGCATGGGCGCTTATTGAAGTTAAACTTGGTGGAGAAGAGGACATTCGTCAGGCTGCAGATAACCTGATCCGGATAGCAAGGGACATAGATGATGACAGAAGCGGAAAGCCCGCATTTCTCATGGTAGTCACAAAGAATAAGGTTGCATATCAGATGGAAAATGGTGTTTATGTGGTACCATTGGGATGTCTGAAAAACTGAACCACTTCCTTCAATTGTTCGCATGACCAAAGCATGCTATACTGCTCACAAAGGCATTAAGTTCTGAAATGGTGAAAGGATTGCAAAATGAGAGCAGCCATGAGGAAGAAAGCAACCGCAATACTGACAGCCTGCGTACTGGCGTTTGGTATCGCAGGCTGCGGCGATGAGGAACTGGAGTTTGATGAGCAGTCTGTCACCAGTGCCATCGGAGAGCAGGGACAGCGTGACGACCAGACGCAGGCCAATACCGTAGGCAGCATCGCAGCGGGGATCCAGTCGTCAGACCAGGGGACATCCGGGGGCCTGACAGCGTCCAGCCCGCAGAGTGGTGACGACATGCGGCGGGGACTGGACCTGCGGATGAGTCCGGATACCGCGGAGCTGCAGATCCAGCGTTATGACGGCCCCGTTAGACAGGATTATGACAAGGATGGGATCTGGACCATTTTCGTCTATCTCTGCGGCGCGGATCTGGAATCCGGCGGCGGCATGGCCACCGGAGACCTGCAGGAGATGCTGGGCGGTGCTCCCGGCAACTACCGCTTCGTCGTAGAGACAGGCGGCGCCAGCGCATGGAACAATGAGCTGGTCGACAACGGCGCGCTGGACCGGCTCGTCATACAGGATCAGGATATCAGCAAGGTGGACAGCGTGGCCGCTGCCAACATGGGACAGGCGGATACGCTCGCAGACTTCCTGATCTGGGGTGTGGAGAACTACGAATCGGAGCACATGGGACTCGTGCTCTGGGATCACGGCGGCGGCAGCATCACCGGGGTCTGCTTTGACGAGAACTACGACAGACAATCCCTGGATTTGAAGGCCATCGACCAGGCACTGCTCACAGCCATCGAGCGGACACAGCGCCGGCTGGACTTCGTCGGCTTTGACGCCTGCCTGATGGGTACGGTGGAGACCGCCAACATCGTCGCCAGCTATGCCGACTACATGATCGGCTCCCAGGAGCTGGAACCCGGCACCGGCTGGGACTACACGGCGATCGGCAACTATCTTTCCAAAAACCCGGGCGCCGGCATGGTGGACCTCGGCCACAGGATCTGTGACAGCTTCTTCGAGGCCTGTAAGAAGAACGGAGAAGGGGATGGCGTGACACTGGCCCTGATGGACATGGGCGCCATGGACGACCTGCTCATCACCTTCCACAACTTTGCCCATCAGATGTACGACTCGGGGCAGGATGTCCGGAACAGGGCCGTGATGATCCGCGGCATTCAGGCATCGGACAACTTCGGCGGCAACAACAAATCCGAGGGCTATACCAACATGGTGGATATGGGAGGGATCATCGACGCCTGTGCCTCCTATGCGGACCAGGCGCAGCGGGCCCGGACGGCCATCGGCAAGGTGGTCGTCTATGCGATCAACGGCGCATATCATAAGAACGCGTCGGGACTCTCCATGTACTATCCGCTGTGCATCCAGGGTTCCAGAGAGCTCTCCATCTTTGGCTCCGTCTGCATCAGCCCCTATTACCTCTCCTTCATCGACCGGAACAGCCAGGCCAATCTCGTATCCAGCGTGGAAGAACAGACCTACGACGACAGCGCACTGACAGGCGGCGGCGCAGGATGGACATACGGCATCGTTCAGAATCCCGATTACTTCTCCTACGCGGATGAGGTGGAGACCACGGGAGAGAGTGCCTATATCACCTTCGAGGATGAGCCGACGCTGGATGAGGATGGCACCTACTGGTTCTGTCTGGATGAGAACGGCTGCGACAATGCGCTGGATGTCCACGCGCTGGTGTATGAGGTCTCCGAGGATGAGGAGGATCTGCTGACCATCGGTGAGACCACGGACGTCTACGGGGACTGGGATACAGGCGTCTTCACGGATGGATTTGACGGCTACTGGCTGTCCCTGCCGGATGGGCAGAACCTGGCGCTCTATGTGGTGGATGAGACTGAGGATTACGTGGTTTACACCTGCCCGATTTATCTGAACGGCGAACGCAGCAACCTGCGTATCCGGTACATCTATGACGGGGACAACATCGAGATAGAGGGCACCTGGGATGGTATTGACGAGGAAGGTGCCGCGGCGCGTGACGTCGTACCCCTGTCGGTGGGCGATGTGATCGTCCCGATCTATGATGCGGAGAGCATGGAGAGCGACGACGAGTATGAGTACACAGGCCAGGAATACACCGTGGAGCGCGACATGGAGATCTACTATGACCTCCTGGCGGAGGGGGATTACATGTACGCCTTCTGCATCGACGACATTTACGGTGACTACTACATCACCGAACCGGTCATGTTCCATGTGGACGAGAACGGAGACGTCAGCTTCGAAGAAGAGTAAGTATAGCAGCGATTAAGAATATATGCTATCATTTGTTTGCAAGCATACGAAACCGGACGCACCCCGCAGGCTTGACATGGCAGAGAAGAAAACCCTGACCCGCCTTGCCGGGACGCTCCATCCGGCGGATTATTTTATCTTCGGCAACCTGCGCCTGGACAACATCCTTGTGCGGGACGGCAAGCTCTATATCAAGGATCTGACACGGTGCGGACGGGGCAACCCCGTCCTGGATCTGCAGATGGCTGCCTCAGCCATGAACGCGGACGGACACGGCGCTTTCTGGACACGGCTGTTTGCCCGCTATACCGAGGGCTTTACCCAGGAGTTCCGCACCCGGCTGGAGCATGAGCTCCAGCCCCAGATCGGACCCTGGTGGTAAGGGAAGTGTTCAGACCAACTACCTTATGTCAAAATTATATCAAAAGGAGAACGTATGGAACTGGTTGGCAAGTTGAGGGAACGCGTTTCTACAGCACGGAGTGCACAGGAGGCCCATGACATGATCGAGGAGGCCGGTATGTGCCTCACAGACAGTGAGCTGGATTCACTCAGTGGAGCGGGTCTTGATATGGGCGTAGGAAGCTGGCATTTTGTCCGCAAGCCCAGCCCGGGGGGCGACGACAATTTCATGGCCGTGAATCAGCCGCTTGAGAATGAGTGACTCCTACGCGGACATCATTGACCACCCGTACCCCTTCCCCTGCGCGTATCCCCGGATGCCCATGAGCAAGCGCGCCGCTCAGTTTGCGCCCTTCAAGGCCATGACGGGATACGAGGAGAGCGTGGCAGCGGAGGTGGCCAGACATACGGCTGACATGGAGCACCACGAAACGAATGAAGAGTGGTATGACTGAACGAAACGGCCGCGGCTTTGCATTCCAACAAAAGGAGACAGCACCATGGAACAGACGAAACAACGGGACAAAAAGAATTTCTTTCATGTGGAACTGCTGGAGGAGGGGACAGAACTCACCTCCCTCCAGTTCAACCTGGCGATCGGCATGCTCCTGCTGCTGGGCTTTGGCCTCAACATCCTGTGCATGCGCGGCTTTGCGAGCATCATCAACACCCTGAACCCCGCAGTGATGATCGTTATGTACCTGATCTGCGTCATCGCCGGCACCATCATGGTTAGCCGCTCCAGTAACACTTACGTATGCCTGGCGGGCTACTGCCTCGTCGCTATCCCCATGGGGGTTTGCATTTCCCCCATCCTTGAGGTGTACACCACAGCATCGGTCATGAATGCCATGCTTATCACCTCGGGCATCACCGTACTCATGATGCTCGCCGCCATGGTGAGACCCCAGTGGTTCGCGGGACTGGGCAGATCGCTGTTCGTCTCCCTCATCATCGTGGTGATCGTGGAGTCCGTCAGCGCCCTTTTCTTCCGGACACACCTGGACATCCTGGACTACGTCGTCGCCGGCATCTTCTCCCTGTACATCGGCTATGACTGGCATGTGGCGAACCTCCAGTACAAATCTCCCGCCAACACCGTCCGCATTGCCCTGAACCTCTATCTGGACATCATCAACCTCTTCGTGCGCATCGTCCAGATCCTGGGCAGGAAACGCAACGACAGCAATCATTTTTAACAACAGCCCGAAGCACGATGCGTATATTTGGCCATTTTAAGGGGGTACCTGTGTATGGGTCGTAAATCAGGAAAAGAGAACAAGAACATCTACCTCCAGAGCAGGGAGGATATGGGCCTGACCCGGGCGGAGGCCAGCGAAGCGCTGCAGTACATCTCTGAGAGCCGCCTGGAAAAAATCGAAAGCGAGAAAGCCCCGGCCCATCCCGAGGACATCCTGGCCATGGCCGAAGTCTACCACCGGCCGGATCTCTACAACTACTACTGCGCCAGAGAGTGCCCCATCGGCAGGAAGATCGTCCCGGAGGTCAAGATCAAAGGCCTCTCCCAGATCGTCATCAGTATGCTCGCCACCCTGAATGCGCTGGACAGGGAGAAAGAACGCCTCATCGAGATCACCGAGGACGAACAGATCACCGAGGACGAACTGATGGACTTCGCCCGCATCCAGGCCCAGCTGGAGAAAATCTCCCTGACCGTGGAGGCCCTCAAGCTCTGGCTCAATCAGACCATCGCCGCAGGCTCCATCGACAAAGACAAACTCGAAACCGCCCGCGCCTCCATGAAATAGCAGCCACAGGCAGCCACAGGGACGGTTCTTTTGGCACACAGCCACACACAGCCACAGGCTGTCAGAGGGAAGCCACAGGG
>JAFSYF010000062.1 GCA_017443695.1 Butyrivibrio sp. | reverse complement strand
TCGTTTTGGCGCTTACTACGCGCCGACCGCATTTGCGGCAAAGCCGCAATACATACATCTTGCGGTCGGTCGCATCCGCCGGAGGCTTATAGTAAACGAAATTAGAAATTTCGTTTACTATAATATGATCTGCGGACCGGCATAGTCTTATCATCTGTATGAAATAAACCCTTTTTATCCAAGGATTGATAAATGAAGTTTCATATCAGGATAACGTAACAGGAAGCCAAGGGGAAGCCAAGGGGACGGTTCTTTTGGCAGGGTGTCATAAGAAACGTCCCCTTGGCTTTCCCCTTGTCCGGTATTGCGCCCCGTCTATCGATTAGAACAGATCCAGCGTGCTGTCCAGGTAGATTTCTTCCCGTACCTTCAGCTGATATTCGGGCTTTGTCATGTAGTACAGAAGGAACTCCAGTATGACAGCACTGCCAAGGCTTCGCCCTTCGATCTTGAAATTCGTAAACCCGGATGGCAGGTAGAGCTGCTGTATGTCTTCGATGCCGATAAAGCCCGGATTCACCATGGCATCAGAGAACCGGTAGCCCCTCCCGGCAGTGGGAGACACGCAGACGTGATCCGCACAGTCCTGACCAAGGCTCTTTCTGCTCACATTTTCGTAGCAGTTCTTTCTGTCCTGACAGCCGAAATCGCAGCACTCATTACACAGGAACTCGATCTTATCCTTCTGCCCGGCTGTCAGTGGTTGAAATTGTGCAAGCGCCCTGTTCAGCCTGAAATCAGGAACCACATAGCGGAACTCATCGCGGTCAAGCTCATGGATGAGCGCACATAAGTCCGTCAGTACTTTGGTTGTGGAAGAAACAAAATAAAAACCGGGATACGCCCTTTTGATATAATCAAGCAGAAGATCCGAGTGGATGATGATCCCGTTCTGCACAGCGCCCGGATCCTCAAACATGGCGCAGAGCCGATTGCACTTCTGATCCCCAAGATGCTGTTCTTCCAGAAGAGAATTGCTGAAGGTGAGCCGTGCGGAGATCCCATACCGTCGCATCAGGTCTGCGACCTCCCCGGGGTCCGCATCTCCGAAGCCAACCCGGCCGCCGCCCCAGATGCAGTCCGCCGGCGCGCCGTAGATGGAGCCAATGTCGCACCAGTCATAGAAGTATTCTCTGTGTTCTGCATACAGAGGCAGGAATACCTGATACAGTTCGTAGAATTCAAACAGCCCTGGCAGATGATACCTGGCCTTCTCCGTTTCCTTCATCGTGTGTCTCCTTCTGCAGATACTGCCATGCAGTCATTCCTTATCGGTGCGGGTTATTCCGGGTACCTGTCTGTGACTGCCGGTGCAGATTGCCAGTCGGTATATACGGAGTTCTCGGTCATCGGTCTGCTGATCGTGTGTTTCTGAACACAGCGCCGCTCATCAGGAAAGGCAGACCGTCCGGGGTTTGGCATCAAGGACAATCCTTTTTCGGATGCAAGAATCGAGATCTCAAGGTGGAGGAGATGTACCGGAATGACAACCTGACGGGACTCTACAACCGGACCGCCTTCAACGAATCCTTCTCCGAGATTCAGAAGGACCCTGACAATATCGGCAAAGAGATCCATATCATCATGGCGGCGAGACCCATTGCGCCCTTTTCTCCGGCAGATCGGATCCGCTCTCCGTACTTAACACGATTTCTCTCATGTCACCGCGCTCCTTACGCCTGGTCCAGAATAACGTCTCTCATGCCGTCGTAATCGAGCTGGTCGGCCTTCTCGCGGACGAGGGCGAATTTATCACGTTCCGAATCCGGTATGGCATAGCCATTGAGGGATTCCATCGCCTCCTCCACCATGTCGAGGTCCATCTCCTCCGCTGCCTCCAGCAGTTTATCATAGACCTGCTTCATCAGTGCCTCATCCGCAACAGGTTTATCTGAGCCACCCTCGCCGCCTCCGGATGCTTCCTCGTACAGGGGCGCAAGTGCTTCCCTGTAGTGCAGGTATTCCGCCATCACAGGGGCGTGCTGCTTGCGGATATAGGAGATGTCTTCGCCCTTGCCGGCCATCTCCAGACGTTCCGCATGATCGCCGAGTTCCAGGGCACCCACGAGACGGGCGGAGCTCTTCAGGGCATGGATCTTGATGGTATAGGTCTCCCAGTCCTCCGTGGTGAAGGCTTTTTCCAGCTCCGCGTTCTTCTTCGGAATGGAATCGTAGAAGATCTTCAGCACGGTTTTGAAGGCGTCCTCAGAGCCGCTGTTCTTAATGGCCGCTGCGCCATCGATGCAGTCCAGCGTCTCATACCATTTCGGTTCCGGCGGGGTCACAGGTACAACAGGCGCCTCCTCAACCGGGGTTTCTGCGTCTTCCGTCTCATCAAATGCGTCATACTCCTCGAAGGATTCCTCTGTCAGGTCTTTCTTCTCTGCCGCGTCATCCCGCTGCGTAATCTCTTCCATATAGGCGGAGATATTGTAGGTTTTCTTGGATTTGAGGAAATAGAGGACGCCGAAGGCCCCCGGTCCGCAGTTCGAGGAGATGGCCGCCGATGCCTGCTGGATAATGATATGCTCGAAGTGCGCCTTCTTCTCAAGCTCCTCCCTGATCCAGGACAGGATGTCTGACGGTACACCCACATAGGTGATGAAAGCCACATCCGTATTCAGCGATGCGTCTGATGGAATGACAGAGTTTAGGTATCTCTGGTAGGCGTGCTTGGTTCTGCCGACCCACGCCCCGCCGAGCACCGCCCGGTCGCGCTTGATCCGGAGTGCCGGGTGGAGGTTGATCACCCTGGCGATGTTGTGGAGCCGCCTGCTGATCAGTCCCTTCTTCGCTATATAGTCTGTCGTGTCGATGACAAAGCTGCTCCGCAGGAGATGCTTCACATCCTCCAGTTCGGAGAGAATGTCCTTGACCGGCAGTCCCTGCTGCGTCAGCTTGTAGGCGATCAGCACCAGAATACCTGTGGCGCTGGAGATGCTCTCCGAATTGACCACCGATACATTATCGAAGGATCTGGCCGCCTCCGAGGCGATCTCAAATTCATTGCTCAGGCCCATGGTGATCGAGATATGGATCACATGGTGCGCCTTCTTGAGGGACTCGGCAAAGAATTCCGTATAGTCCATCTCATCCGGCGGTGAGGAGATGCCTTCCCCACCGGTACTCACATGCCGGATCAGCTCATTGGCATCGATCTGAAGCCCATCCAGGAACACACTGTCCTCTGTCTTGATGAGGAAAGGAATGATGGGGATATGGAGCTTCTGAAGCACGGAGACGGGCAGGTCACACATGCTGGAGGAGGTGATGATCACCGGTGCTTTCTCCGCGTATTTGTCCGTGGTCTTGATGTCCTCATCATTTCCATGCAGGACATTCTGGAGGACGATCTTCTCACTGGAGACATGCCGGATCAGCATCTCCTCCATGGCGTCACCCGAAACAGGCTTCACCAGGTATCCGTCGAAGCCGGCGTGGTTGTACAGCTCTCTGTTCTCGCTTCCGGCATTGGCAGTCAGCACGATCACCGGCGTATTCCGGTTCAGGCCGCCCGCCTGGTCACGGATGTGCTCCAGACACTTGATGCCGTCCATCTCAGGCATCAGATGATCCATGAAGATGGCATCATAATGGGCATTCAGACACATATCCAGCGCCTGCTTGCCGCTGACAGCGGTATCGATGATCATGCCCGTATCCGCCAGCAGCCGGCTCTCGACCTCCAGGTTCATCACATTGTCGTCCACGATCAGGATCTGGACATCCATAGCCAGGAAGCTGCTCTCGTGGGGGCCTTTTCTCGTCACCTGCTGGTTATGGATATTCAGCTCGCCGACCCCGGTGTGGTCGGTGACCACCTGCCGGATACGGACTGCAAAGGTGGAACCCTCCCCATAGATGCTGTTGACGGAGATCTGACCATCCATCAGCTCCACCAGCTGTTTGACGATGGACAGGCCCAGACCGGTGCCCTCGATGTGGCGGTTCTTGCCTTCATCCACCCGCTTGAAGGCATCGAACAGATACGGGATATCCTCTTTCCGGATGCCCATACCCGTGTCTGTGATGGAGATTAACAGCTCCACGGTATCGGCGTCGGCTTCCCGGCTCTCCACCCGGAGCTCCACCCGGCCTTCCCTGGGAGATTTGACGGCATGGTTCAGGAGGTTGATGATGACCTGCTTGATACGGACCTCGGCGCCGTACAGCACCTGGGGCACCTCCGGGTCCACACTCACAT
>JAFSYF010000061.1 GCA_017443695.1 Butyrivibrio sp. | reverse complement strand
TGTGCCTTCAAGGATGGGAAATGGCTGCGGGTGGCCGGCGAGCTGGTCCGGGATGACAGAGTGGATGCCAAAGCGCATATGCTTGATGCACATCCCTCGCTGAAGGCCATGTATTCAGCTGAGGACGACAATACGGAGGTACTGTATTTCAAAAATGCAACCGCTACATTCTCCTCATTTACAGAGGCGCCAAGGACTGTGACATTTTAATCGGAGAGGAGAATTATGACGGAGATGAAGCGTTTTTTTGATAAATACCATAATGAAGGTTTCACCTGGAAGGATTCCCTTATCCTTATCCTGCTCTCGTTCGTGGCTTGTTTTGTGGCGGCCACACTGGTGGGCGTGTCGGTTGACATGTTTTTCTCTCTGTTTGTCAATGAGAGTAACAGGGATTTTGTTTTTACGCTGGCCTCCTATTTTGATTTCATCAGTTACTGGATTGTTTTTATCCTGGTCTGTCTCATCTTCAAATCATGGCGGCCGATGCTGCGCGTGATCGGACCGGGAATCAAGGGCAACACAGTCAGAAACCTTCTGCTCGGACTGGCTATCGGCTTTGGATTGAATTCTGCGTGCGTGGTTGCCGCCATTCTTCACAAGGATATTATCCTGTATTTTGATTCGTTTCCGGTGATCCGGATCCTGCTGATCTTCGTGGCGGTGTTTGTGCAATCCTCCGCGGAGGAACTCATGTGCAGAGGCCTCCTGTATCAGCGGCTGCGCAAGACCTACCGGAATCCATGGGTCGCCATTCTGGTCAATCCTCTGGTATTTGCGGCACTGCATCTCGGGAACGATGGCATGAACGCCCTCGCGTTTGCAAATATCTATATCGTCGGGGTAATGTTCGGCGTGATGGTCTACTATCTGGATTCCCTGTGGATGGCCATGGCAGCGCATGCCGCCTGGAATTTCTCGCAGAATATCATCTATGGCCTGCCCAACAGCGGCATTGTCTCCCAGTTCTCCATCTTCAAGCTGGATGCCGCCAATGCCAGGGGCAGTGTCTTCTATCACGTGGCCTTCGGTGTGGAATCTACGGTGATGGCGTTCATTGTGCTGTCCATTGGCACGGCGATCATCATCTGGCTGGGCAGGAAGAAGCACCTGCAGCCGACAGAGATCTGGTGACAGGCGTATCAGGCACCAGCAGGGAGGAACGGAGCATGGGCACTCACAAAAAGCCGCTGAACCGCAGTATCACCATAGGATGCATACTTTTCATCATCATCCTTGTTATTCTGCTGAATCTGGCCAATGTCGTACTCTACCGCAATTATGTCTACGGGGACTATCAGGGCTACATCAGTGACCTGCTGCTCTATATGATCGATCACATCGACGGGGACGACCTGAGGATCTGCATAGAGACCGGCGAGGAGAGCGACAAATACAAAGAATCCCTGCTCTTTATGGATGACCTGATGGAGCACATGGAGGACATTCACTATTTCTATTCCGTGCTCCCGCTTAACACCAATGACACCGGCTGCGTCATGTCCGTTCTCTCCGCGGAGAGGTACTACGACCGTTATATCGATACCGAGGGCAATCTGTATCTAGGATGGATCTCCGATGACGAGTATGATGCCGCGACCGCCGCACAGCTGTTTGACATCATGGATAGTGACAGCATCGTGTACTTCGAGGAGGAGACAGAGTGGGGCACGGACTACACGGGCGCTCTTCCGATCAGGGATTCCCAGGGCAATGCGGTCGCTGTGCTTGCGATCGATATCGATATCTCTTTCATCAGCGGGATGATTTGGGAGTATGCCATCGTCAACAGTCTGATCGTCCTGATCGCCGGATTGATCTTCATCGCGATCTTCCTGCTCTGGTCCAAGCGGAATATTACGGAACCGATCCTCCGCCTGGAGGAGAGCGCGGTTGGCTTCGTGGATCACAGCCACGGACAGCGCAGCGTGGAGGCCCTGAACTTTGAAGCGCCGCAGATTAAGACCGACAATGAGATCAAATCCCTCTCCAACGCGATCGTCAGGATGACCGAGGACATGCGGGACTATGTGGAGGATATTGTCTCTGCTGAAGAAAAGGCTGAGAATTTGCAGACACTCGCCAACCGCGACGCCCTGACAGGGATCCGTAACCGAACCGCCTATGACGCGGAGATCCTCAGGATCAGCCAGGGAATTGCTGTGGGAGAAACCAAAGTCGGCCTGGCGATGGTCGATCTGAATTTCCTTAAGAAGATCAACGATACCTATGGTCACGACAAGGGCAATGCCGCGATCCAGAAGCTCTGCCGGATCGTATGTGTGACCTTCAGTCATTCGCCGGTGTTCCGGATCGGCGGGGATGAATTCGTGATTATCCTGCGGGGCAATGATTACGATCATTTTGATGAGCTGATGGAGGCCTTCAACAAAGAGCTGGAAGCCATGTCAGCCGACCCGTCCCTGGAGCCCTGGGAGAAAGTGTCCGCAGCGATCGGCGCCGCCTTCTACGATCCGTCGCTGGATGCGGATATCGACAGCCTCTTGAAACGTGCGGACACCGTCATGTATGAGCGCAAGAAAGCAATGAAGGCGGTTCGTGTGGACTGAGAATAAGAATGGCGGGAAGCCTTGTAAATACTGACTTCCCGCCACATCGGGGTGACAGGATTCGAACCTGCGGCTTCCTGGTCCCAAACCAGGCGCTCTACCAAACTGAGCCACACCCCGATAGATTATAAGCATACCTCTTTTTGTCACACTGGTCAAGATGAAATCCCCT
>JAFSYF010000060.1 GCA_017443695.1 Butyrivibrio sp. | reverse complement strand
GGCTGCGCAATGATGCGGATGCCTGCCTCCAGGATATCTTCATCTTCCATCAGTTCGACCGTACCTTTACCACCGCCGAACAGTTCTTTAAATACTGTATCGAATTCCTGTTTGATCTTTGCGAAGTTCTCGTCAAACTGCTTGCGCATCGCGTTGTCGAGCTCTGCGATGATCCCGCGAAGTGTCTCCTCCGCCTGAACCAGATCGTCATGCTGCCCCTTCAGGAAGGTATAACGTTCCATCAGATTCTTGTAGTCTTCGATCGCGTTGACATTCACGTCACCGAGTTTACGGATCTGATCCTTTAAGGACGCGATCTCTTTCTTCATGGAAGGCAGGTCTGTCATGCTCTCATCACGCATCGCAGCGGCATCGGAAAGTGTGATCTCGTACTCATCCCACATGTAATTGATCTTCGCTTCAATGGCTTCCCTGCAGCGTTCACATCTGGCCGTCAGGTGGGACATCTCCCGTTCGAGGCCAGACAGAGTCTCTGACAGCTCCTGTGTCAGACGGTATGCCTCCTTCTGATCCTCGGCCAGCGCCTCCTTCTCCGCCCTCTTCTCACTAAGGGCGCGGTCCGCGTCACTCTGCACCACCCTGGAGGTCTCGATGGTCCCGCGGACGATCTCCAGATCCCGCTCCCGCTCCTCCAGTGCTTTCGCATTCTGCTCCATGGAAGCGATGATCTCCTCATAGGCCGCACGGTCTTCCGCGAGCTCCGCAGCCACACGGTCGATTCCTTCCTGCTGAAAGCGCGACTGCTGGATCACCCGCTCCGCGGCGATCTGTGCCTCCGATACCGCCGCATTGCGGCTCTCCTCCTGGCCACGCAATGCATCCAGTGCTGCAGTCAGCTGCTCCGCCTGCCCCTTCAGCTCCTGTTCCCTGACACCGGCTGCGGCCAGCCTCTCCTGCTGCTCTGTCCGTTCCTTCTCCACATCACGGATCTGGGTTTCGATTTCCTCGTTCTCCCGCCTTAAATCGGTCAGCGCCCCCTGCTGCTCCCGCTGTCTGTCCTCCTCCGCCTGGACGTTCAGCCGTGCGGTGTTCTGCTCAATGAACTTGTCCTGCAGCGTCGTCCGGCAGGTCTCCATACGCTGACGCAGTTCATTCCGGCGCTCCTTGGTTTCCTCGATGCCCCTTTGCGCCTCCGCTTCCGCCTGGGTCAGTTCCCTGACCTGTTCCTCCAGTTCTTCCATCTCCCGCCGTCGTCCCAGCAGATTGGAGGTATTCCGGAATGCGCCGCCGCTGATGGCACCGCCCGGTGTCAGCAGCTCACCCTCCAGGGTCACCATTCGCAGGCTGTGATGATATTTCCTTTCGATCCGGAGCGCATCATCCGCGGTCTCTGCCACAACGATCCGGGACAGCAGCGATCTGGCCACATTGAGATACCGGGGATCCGTCTCCACCAGCGTATCTGCCGTGCCGATGACCCCTTTTTCCCGGAGGCATTCCTCATTTGCCAGTTCCCGGGGACGCTCCATGCTGGTCAGGGGGAGGAAGGTCGCACGGCCGGATTTCGTCTCCTTCAGGAAACGGATCATCCGCTTGGCGGTCTCCTCATCCTCCGTCACGATGTTCTGGATGCTTCCCCCCAGCGCCACCTCAATGGCAGTCTCATACTTCTTACCGGTCTTGATGATATCCGCCACAACGCCGATGATGCCGGGTTCCCGTCCCTTCTGCTCCATCACACGCTTGACGGCACCGCCGTAACCTTCATAGCGCTCCGTCAGGTTGGCCAGGGCCTCCAGACGGGACTGTGCATTCTGGCGTGCCGCATTGGCCGCCCGCAGACGTACATCACAGGCTGAAAGCCTGTCCTTCATCCCGGCAAGCTCCTGCTCCGCATCCTTCTGTTCCCGGTTCAGTCCCCGGATCTCCTCCGTGATCCGGTCGAACTGCTCCCGCAGTCCTGTCAGCGTCTCCTCCTGACGGGACTCATCGGAACGGGCACGAACCAGCTTGCCTGTCAGCTCCGACTTCCGGATCTGCGCCTGCTCCGCCTTTGTCTCAAGTGCGCTCAACCTGGCACGGATGGCCGCCTGTTCATTCAGTTGTTCGATCATCCGGCTCCTGCAGTCCTCAAGCTGCGTGCCGAGTCCGGCTTCCTCGTCCGTCACCAGCTTCAGCGCTGCCCTGGCCTCCGCGAGCTGTTTCTCCAGCCCCAGCCGCTCGGTGTCTACGCCCTCCTTCTCTGACAGGAGTCTGGCCTGCTCCGCCTCCCGGTCCGCAATCCTGCGCGCCTGATCCGCCTTGCGCGTCTCAAAATGCGCCGCGTCATTTTTGGCGGAACGGATCTGCTCGGAGAGAATACCGATCTGTCCCTCCAGCTTCTCCCGCTTCACACTGGTATCGGTGATCCTGATCCGCGCCTCTTCTATAGCCGCATCCAGCTGTTCCAGCTGCTCCTGTAGTTCATCGTAACGCCGGGCACTCTCCGTGTGGCGCTCTCTGGTCTGTGCCAGCTGCGCCGAGGCCGTCTCCGCATCCGTCTCCGCGGCGGTCAACTCCGCACGGCGGCTGGCATTTTCCAGCAGAAAAACATTGATATCGAGACGCTTCAGTTCCTCCCTGTTTTTCAGGAAGATCTTAGCAACCTCCGCCTGCTTCTCCAGCGGTCCCGTCTGCTTCTCCAGTTCCGACAGGATATCCGAGATACGCGTGAGATTGGATTTGCCGTCCTCCAGCTTCCGCAGCGCCGTGTCCTTACGCAGTTTGAATTTGACAATGCCTGCCGCCTCATCAAAAAGGCTCCTGCGATCCTCTGGCTTGCTGGACAGGATCTGATCGATCTGTCCCCGACCGATGATGGAGTAACCCTCCTTACCGATTCCGGTATCATAGAAGATCTCGTTGACATCCTTCAGCCTGCAGGCATTGCCGTTGATCATGTACTCACTCTCTCCGGAGCGGTAGAGCCGCCTGGAGACCGTGACCTCATCGTACTCAATGGGCAGCACATGATCCGCATTGTCCAGCGTAATGGCGACATAGGCATACCCCAACGGCTTCCTGAGCTGCGTGCCGGAGAAAATGACATCCTGCATCGAACCGCCCCGGAGCTGCCTGGCCCGCTGTTCGCCTAAAACCCAGCGCACCGCATCCGCCACGTTCGATTTACCCGAGCCGTTCGGTCCTACGATGCCTGTGATACCGTTGTGGAATTCCAGTCTGATCTTATTGGCAAAAGATTTGAAGCCCTGGATCTCGATACTTTTCAGATACATGATCTATGATTCTTCTATGGAAATAAGTGCCGCATAAGCCGCTTTCTGCTCGGCGGACTTCTTATTCCTTCCTTCCCCTTCACCGAGCCTCACGCCGTCAACAGAAACAGCGACCCGGTAGAGCTTATCGTGCTCGGGTCCCTCTTCCCCGGTCACCTCATAGACCGGCTGTGTCCCGCAGCTCTGTGCCCACTCCTGCAGGAGGGATTTACTGTCATAGAACACCTGCTTGTGCTCCAGATCGGAGAGAATGATACGCTCAATGATGGCGGTGGCCTTCCGGATCCCGCCATCCAGATAGACGGCACCGATCAGTGCCTCCATCACATCCGCAATAATGGACTCACGGTTCCTGCCGCCGGTTGCCTCCTCTCCTTTGCCGAGAATGAGGTATTTCCGCAGATTGATATCCTCCGCGCAATAGGCCAGTGCCGTTTCACAGACCATGGAGGCCCGCATCCGCGTCATCTCTCCCTCACGCTTATCCGGATAATGCTTATACAGAAAGGCACTGGTCACCATCTCCAGCACCGCATCGCCCAAAAACTCCAAGCGCTCGTAATGCGGGCGCCTGTTGATACGTTGTTCATTCGAGAAAGAACTGTGCGTTACCGCCTGTACCAGCAAAGCCTTGTTCTTAAACTCGTAACCAATGGTCTGTTCCAGTTCTCCCAGTTCCTCTAAGGTGATCATTCCTATTTCCCGTTTACCGTCTTTGCCAGAAGATCTGCTGCCTCTCCGACCGTCGTCAGCTTCTCGGCTTCTTCCGTATCAATCTTCACATCAAACTCATCCTCGATCTCCATCAGAATCTGATAGATATCGATGGAATCCGCGCCCAGATCCTCCACAAATGTCATATCACGGGTAATCTCCGAAGCGTCTACACTCAGTACGCCGGCAATAATCTCTTTCAATTTATCAAATTCCATGGTCTGACCCTCCCACCGGTAAATGTCACTACATGGTTATCATAAACGATGTCTTATTCCTTTGTCAACGCATCACGGATGCGCTCCGTCACACGCTCCCGCACGAAAGGAACGCACTGCAGGATGCTGTTTTGCACCTCAGTGGCGGTGGCACTTCCGTGGGTTTTGACCACAAGTCCCTCCAGTCCGAGGAGCGGTGCACCGCCGTATTTGGAGAGATCATACTCCTTGAGTGCCTCCTTCAACGCGGGCTTCACCAGCAGCGCGCCAGCCTTGCTCCGCACGCTGGACATCATCCCGTTCTTGACGATCCGAAGCAGTGACTTCGCCACGCCCTCATACATCTTGAGGATGACATTGCCGGTGAAGGCCTCACAGACCAGCACATCCACGCCGCCAGCCGGAATATCCCGCGCCTCCACATTGCCGACGAAATTCAGATCCTTCTCTGCCTGCAGCAGCGGATAGGTTTCCTTGGTCAGTGCGTTGCCCTTCTCCTCCTCCGTGCCGATATTCACCAGACCAACCGTGGGGTTCTTCACTCCCATCACATGCTCCATATAGATCGCCCCCATCCGGGCAAACATCACAAGATGGTCCGGCCTGGCATCCACATTGGCACCGCAGTCGATCAGGAGGCTGCCTCCCTTCTCCGTCGGGATCATGGGTGCCAGGGGCGTCCGGCGTACAGCCTTGATACGGCCGACGATAATCTGACCGCCGGCCAGATTGGCGCCGGTGGAGCCCGCGGAGACGTATGCGTCACAGACGTCATCTTTCACCAGCTTCAATCCCCGGACGATGGAGCTGTCCTTCTTCGTCCGGATGGCATTCACCGGTGGCTCCGCCATCTCGATCAGCTCCCGGGCATCCTCTATGTTCAGTCTGGCCTCATCATACGGCCCGCAGCCTGCCAGCACCTCCCGGATACGTTCCTGCTGCCCGACCAGTGTCACAGCAACCTCCGGTGATGCAGCCAGTGCTGCCACCGCGCCCTTTACAATCTCCCCCGGCGCGTTGTCCCCACCCATGGCGTCCACCGCCACGCGAACCAGCTCGCTCATATGCTCTCCTCCTGTTACGTTATTACTTGGCCCTGTGTCCAATCGGGCAGGGGAGGTTCACCGACCCTGCTCGTGCGCGGGCCGCCCGTCACCGAAGGTGACTCCTTCCATTGGGCGGCCCTGTGCATAAAAAGGGTTTCCCACTTCAAACCCGGGAAACCCTTCCTTACGCATCTTTATCGGAGATGATCAGGCACTGTCTCAGCCTGCCACCTCTACGACACTCTTCTTGTTGTAATATCCGCAGGCCTTGCAAACCTTATGGGGCTGCATCAATGCGCCACAATGGCTGCACTTCACCAGAGCAGGGGCAGTCATCTTCCAGTTCGCCCTGCGCTGATCTCTGTGTCCCTTGGATGATTTATTCTTCGGACAGATCGACATCGCTCTCACACCTCCTTACTTCCTAAAATTCGTGGAGATAGGGGGATTCGAACCCCTGACCTCTGCGTTGCGAACGCAGCGCTCTCCCAGCTGAGCTATATCCCCAAGTCACGCAGAGAATACTATATCGTATTCTTCTCCGTTCGTCAACCGCTTTTTTTCAATCTTTTTTTCATATATAATGTAATCCAGTAACGGAATGGAAAAGAATTTCGTTATTGCGCATTTTTCTTCCACAGGAGGTCGCATGGGACTCGTCACACTTACCAAGGGACAGATCATCCACCACGCAGGCAAGGACAAGGTTGAACAGCTGGAGATCCTCGTGAAAGGCAGCATCGATGTAAGCGGCGGCAACGGCAGCATCCATGTCGGCATCGGCGGTGTGCTGGGGCTTATGGAGACCCCGGGAGAACCTTATCTGTGTAACTATATTGCCACTGAGGATGCAAACATCTATACCTATCCGTATTCGGACGCGACGGACATCCACCGGATCGTCCGGTCAAATCCGAAAATCAGTGCCGTTCTGACGGCCCAGTGCATCCAGGATGCCTATGCCGCCTGTCAGGCCTCCCAGGCGGCCTTCGACACGGTCAAAGCCCAGTATGAGCAGCTGCTATCCGACCGGGAAGCCTATCCGATACTGGCAGCCCGTGCCGGTGTTGACGAGGAGTCCTTTCCGGAGATGGAGAATCTCACACCGCCTACGCAGGCACTGGAGATGGAGGAATGGGAGATCGAGAGTCTGCGGATCCTCGCGGAGAACGATGCCCGTCTGCGTAAGAACTGCTATGTCATCGCGCCTGAGGTGGCACTGATCTTCGTGATGTCCGCCTACCGCGCAATGCAGGCTGTGGCGGATCAGTCCCGCCGTCTTGCGGCCTACCAGGCGGATCTCTCCAAACAGACCGCCGCCTTCACCACCGCGATTCGGCGCATCCATGCCCATGCGGATGCTGCCGCCAGGGGAGAAGCGTCTTCTGTCGTCATCATCGATGCCCTGGAGACCATCCTGAAATACGCCAATGCAGATGAAAAAGTCTCCTCACAGTTCAGAGAAGCCATCAAGACCTACAAGCAAACCGCGAACCGTACGGACGGTTCCGATGAAACCAGACTTCTCCGGCGCAATGTCACTGCCGCCTTCTATCCGATTTATGCCAGGGCATTCCTGCGCAGTCTGGAGGATATGGATACCCCTATTCCCCCGGCCGTTGAGATGTTCTTCATGTTTGGCTTCGTCGATGAGGAACTGGCCGGTGCGGAGAACACGCAGCAACTCTATGAGATGATGAAGACCTACCGCTCGGATCCCAAAGGCAGGGTGCTCACAGTCTACGAATGGCTGATGCGCATCTACGATATGGAACTGGAGCCCTCCCGCAACGAGTTCGACGAGGATTTCCCCACCGCCCTGCGGTCCATGAAGAACAATGGCGACATCAGTGCCTCAGAGGCGGAAGTCATGCTGCGAAGTCCGCGGGCCAGGCTTGAATTTGAGATCAAAAACCTGTTTTCCCTGGGCAACCGTATGACCTTTGGCCGTATATCCAGCTTTATTCCCATCTTCGACAGCGAGAATGCCACCCGGCCCCTGGACAGCTCCTGTGTCACGGCCGAACGGATTCACGAGTTCTATAACTGGATCCGTTCTGTGGACTACTCCGTTTTCTGCCGGCAGGGCATCTACTCCAACCCGGAGATCGGTGTCAATCAAGTGATTCTCGACGAGGAGGTCATCCCATATATGATCCTGATGCCCAACATGGGCAGCCGTGCCGCCCTGTGGCAGGAGATCGAAGGCAAAAAGCGCAGCACCCCCGGCCGTTTCATCATCTCCATCTTCCATACAGAGAATCTGACGGATGTCCTGACCAGACTGGCCGGCGAGTTCCGTTGGGAGATGTGCAAGACGGAACAGGGCGTCCACTGGAACGATGTGACCGATCCTTCACTGACCTCCAGCTACTGCGACTATCTCCAATTCTATAAGAAGAATCACTCCCTGTCCGCGGATATGAAGGATAAGCTCCATGATCAGCTCAAGAAATACAACAATAATTTCAAGAACGTCTTCATCTCTGACTACGCAAACTATATCAAGTATGAATCTTCCGGCTCCCCGCGTCTGAATAAGATCGCGCGGGAAATACTGTTTGAGAACTGCGCCTTTTCAAAGGAGATCCGGGAGAAGCTCATGGATAACCCGCAGTACACGGAACTCATCAACCGCCACAAAATCCGTATTGCCAATGCGTCCAAACCGCTGCAGAATCTGTCCAACAAGCTTCAGCGGGAGAATATCCCCGTGCCGAGACCGCTCCTGCGCCAGCTTGATTTCTACAACAAATAAGCGGGTTATAGAACCACCGGCCGCTCTTCAAACCGTCCATGCGGATCCTGACCGGTCAGTCTGTCATACAGCATGGCGGCACGGATTCCCTGCGTAAACAGCGGATCTTCTGTCATGTTCGCCCTGCTTTCGCTGAGCGCGCCGATGATCGGCACCGTGCAGTGCCTGCGCAGTCTGTGCAGCAGCGTCTGCGCCTCCCTGCGGAAACCCAGCAGTCTCAGTGCACCCGGCCACCCCTGTCTGCGGCAGTCGGCCATCTCCTCTCCCGTGATACGCAGCAGAATATGCAGCAGTGCGCGGCGGACGCTCGCCTCTGTTCTGTTGCGGCCACGCAATGTATCGATCAGGGCTTCCGCCGAGTGATACTTCTGCAGATTCCGGCGGATGGCATCCGACAGATCCCCGGTCACGTCCAGGTATTGTACAGTCTCTTCCTCCTCCAGAAGGCGGAGGAATAACACATCATCGAAATCCCCCCAGGACGCCATCGGGCGGTTTATCAGATAATCCTCCAGAACCGGCATACAGAACTCCGGCAGATAGGGCCGTGCTGCTTCCGGGGTCTGCAGCCGCAACAGCTGCCGGATGGCCGTGGCGCTGGCTATGTCTGCATTCTGCTGTGCCGGGACACCGGTGTCCAGATGGGCCGCAGTCCCGATGCGGGGCATCACCACTGCGTCGAACTTCGCCCCTTCCTGCCGCATGGCCGTCAGATATGCCATCGCCAGGATGTTGTTTGAGCCCCGCAGACATGCCGCCGCTTTCTCCTGGTCACAATCCACGGTTCTGACGAGGGCCTCCGCACGCGCAGCCGCATAGCTCCTGCCCATGCGCAGATTCTCCTTCAGGATCTCCGAATACGCCTCCTGTGCCTGCGCGGATGACATCATCTCAGCCATTTCTCCAAGTATCACCGGATCCGCGGTTTCCGCACCGAAGCCCAGTGCATCTACGACGCCCAGGTGCTGCAGCGCCGCAACCGCACCCGCAGCATAGTATTCCGCACTGCTGCACGCATAGACCAGCGGCAGCTCCAGAACGATATCCGCACCCCCAAGCAGTGCCATCCGTGCCCGCGCATAGCGGTCTATAATGGCAGGCTCTCCCCGCTGGGTAAAATCGCCGCTCATGAGGACGATGATATGCTCCGCGTCCGTCCGGGCCCGGAGCTCCCTCAGAAACCAGGCATGACCGTTATGGAACGGATTGAATTCCGCGATGGTTGCGGCAACTGCCATAGACTGCTTCTCCTTCAACAAATAGCGTTAATATACCAACTGTTATTTGTTCGGTTTCCCTGTTGGCATTCTAGCCTATCTATACTATACTTATTCTGTTGTGCATTTTATACCCTGTGGTTGTTTTTTTCTCAGAAAGGACAAATGAATATGGCCTATATTGATCAGATCAAAGAGAAAGCAAAGCAGAACCTGAAAACCATTGTTCTGCCTGAGTCGGAGGATGAACGGACTATCCGCGCCACGGCACAGATCCTGAAAGAAGGCCTTGCGAAGCTCATTCTGCTGGGCGATCCCGATCAGATCCGGTCCGATGCTGATAAATACGGTGTCGACGTCTCAGGTGCCACCGTTATCAATCCCGCGGATGATCCACAGTTCGATACCTATGCCGACAGCTTCTACGAGCTGCGCAAGGCCAAAGGCATGACCCAGGAGCAGGCCCGTGAGATCCTCTCCACCAACAAGACAACCTACGGTGTCATGATTGTCAAATCCGGCAAGGCGGATGGTCTTGTCTCCGGCGCCTGCCACTCCACGGCAGATACGCTGCGTCCGGCGCTGCAGATCCTGAAGACCGCGCCCGACGCGAAGATGGTATCCGCGTTTTTCATCATTGATGTACCGAACTGCCCTTACGGCGAGAACGGCACCTTCCTCTTTGCAGATTCCGGTCTGAACCAGGATCCCTCCTCTGAAGAGCTGGCTGTCATTGCAGACTCCAGTGCAAAGAGTTTTGAGGCTCTCGTTGGCGCACCGGCCAAGGTTGCCTTCCTCTCCCATTCCACCAAGGGCAGCGCAAAACACGCGCTGGTGGACAAGGTTACGGCCGCGGTAGAGATCGCGCACCGCGATTACCCTTCTCTCGTCTGCGATGGTGAGCTCCAGCTGGATGCCGCCATTGTTCCTGAGGTGGCCGCTTCCAAGGCACCGGGCAGCCCGGTGGCCGGCTATGCGAATGTACTGATCTTCCCGAATCTGGACGGTGGCAACATCGGTTACAAGCTGGCACAGCGGCTGGCAGGGGCAGATGCATACGGGCCGATGCTCCAGGGGATCGCACGCCCGGTCAATGACCTCTCACGCGGCTGCAGCGCTTCCGATATCGTCGGTGTCGTTGCGCTGACGGCGGTTCAGGCTGCAAATTAAATTCGATACAGAGCAACTGTTCTGAACAGTTACGAAACAGAACCAATTTGACCCTCTACTCAGAAAGGAAAAACCATGAAAATCCTGGTCATTAACTGCGGCAGTTCATCGCTGAAATTCCAGCTCATCGACTCCAAGACGGAGGAGGCGCTCGCCAAGGGCCTCTGTGAGCGCATCGGTATTGACGGCTCCATGAGCTTCACCCCCAAGGACGGTGAGAAGATCAAGCGTGAGGTCGCCATTCCGGATCATACAAGAGCCATCCAGCTCGTCATAGAATCCCTGACGGACCCCACACACGGTGTGATCTCCTCTCTGGAAGAGATCGGTGCCGTCGGCCACCGCATCGTCCACGGCGGAGAGCGTTTCACCAAGTCCACCCTCATTGACGACGATGTCATCCATGACATTGAGGCCATCAGCGATCTGGCACCGCTCCACAATCCCGCCAATCTGATCGGTGTGCGCGCCTGCAGGGAGGCCATGCCCTCTGTTCCGATGGTGGCCGTCTTCGATACCGCTTTTCATCAGACGATGCCGGAGGAGGCGTATCTCTATGGTCTGCCCTATGAGTACTATGTCAAGCACGGCATCCGTCGTTACGGTTTCCACGGTACCAGCCATTCCTATGTCAGTCACCGTGCAGCAGAGCTCATGCGCCGCAACTATGAGGATGTCAAGCTCGTCATCTGCCATCTGGGCAACGGTGCCTCCATCTCCGCTGTACGCCGCGGCCAGTGCATCGATACCTCCATGGGTCTGACGCCCCTGGAGGGACTGATCATGGGTACCCGCGTCGGTGATATTGATCCCAGTGTCATCGATGTGATCCGCCAGAAGGAGCACTGTCATGTGGCCGATGTCATGGAGGTCCTGAATAAGAAATCCGGCGTCTACGGCCTGTCCAACTACTACTCCTCCGATTTCCGTGATCTGGAGGAAGGCTATGAGAAGAGCAACGAGGATGCCACCCGTGCCGTCAAGACATTCTGCTATCACGTTCTGAAGTACATCGGCTCCTATGTGGCAGCCAACAACGGCATCCATGGCATCGTATTCACCGCCGGCATCGGCGAGAACAGCCCGTTGGTCCGCCGCCTGATCGTCCGACGTCTGGGCTTCCTGGGTATCCAGCTGGATGAGGAGGCCAACAATTCCGCAAGAGGCGTGGAAAAAGAGATCTCCACACTGGATTCTCTTGTCAAGGTCTGGGTCATTCCCACCAACGAGGAACTGGCCATTGCGAGAGACACCTACAAACTCTGTCACTTTGCGGAGGAGAATCCCGCAACATCAACTGTGACCGAATAAGAGGCATTTGATTTGTATTTCGATATTCATTACGACATAGCCGGCATTCTGTTTATCATCATGAGTACCATATGCGTTATCATCCGTCCGGGGTCCCTCAGGATCATCGGACGGAATCTGCGCATTCTGGCCGCACTGGCAGTGGCCTATAACATTCTGGACATTGCCACCTCATTTCTGATCAACCTGCGGTCCTCCCATTACTATGTTCTGTGCTATGTGCTGCTGTTTATGTATTTCTCCGTGCTCTTCATTTTTCCATTTCAGGCGACACATTATTTCTTTGAGATCTGCGGGGAAGAATTCCATCTGCCCTTTACGGTGATTCCGGTCTTCTTCATGCACCTGCTGCTCTTCATGGAGGATGACCGGCTGGGGAGCTTCTTCATCCTGCAGCGCAACCCCTTTGCCTACTATTCCGGTACCGCGACCAACCTGATCTATGTCTACTACGCTTTCTATGTGGTACTGGTGGCGTTCTGCGCGTTCCGCCACAGCCGTTACCTCGGTGCGACCAGACAGCGGATCCTGCTAACGACATTGCTGCTTGTCATCGTGGCCTGTATCTACCGCGTCATCGTGCCCGGCCGTGCCATCACCGGTCTGATGATGGGCATGATCGTCTGTGCCGTGATCATTGTTTTCTATTTTGTTGATGTCACCAGAGATCCCCTTACACGCCTGAATAACCGCAGCGGCTTCCTGCGCGTCTGCGACGAGCTGGTGCACAAACAGGAAACCGTGGGCTATCGCATGACTAAGCTGCAGATCTATGACCTGCAGGGCATTAATGAGCGTCTGGGCATGGAGATCGGTGATGAGCTGCTGATACGTACCTCCCAGGTCCTCAAGCACAGCGTAATCGGCGCAGAAAAGCCTTCCATCTGTGCCCGCATCGGCGGAGACACCTTCGGCATCTTTACCCCGGAGGAGCTTCCCTCCACCAGCTTCCTCTCCATGTCGCTGAAGGAATTCATCGGAGATGACCGTGTGCCTGCGGACTATGTAGTTTCTTTCTACGCCGGGGTCTACCATGTGGATGATGAGAACTACGACGATATCGACGGCATGCTGGAGCGGGCGGATTTTGCCCTGCGTAAGGTACTGGGGAATTTCTACCGCAATGTTGCCTACTATGAGGGTGCGATCCGCGTTGAGGATGAGCGGCGCAAGGCGGTGGAGCAGCGTGTTCGCGGTGCGCTGCAGCGGGGAGAATTCCGGACCTACTTACAGCCGGTTCACGATTCCCGGACCAGGGCGCTGGTCAGCGCAGAGGCGCTGATCCGCTGGATCGACAGCAGCGGACATACGGTAAGTCCTTCCGAATTCGTTCCCATCCTTGAGAACAACGGCTTCATCCGCGAACTGGACATGTATATGCTGGAAAATGTCTGCCGCATGCAGCGGACCTGGATCGATGAGGGACTCACTGTCGTTCCGATCTCGGTCAATGTCTCCCGTGTCGATCTGCGTTTCAATGATGCCGTGGATGATATCATCAATACCGTGGACCGCTATCACCTGGATCACCGCCTGATCAAGATCGAGCTGACAGAGAGTGCCTTCGTGGACGACAACAACCTCATCACCCGTTCCCTCACCAGACTGCACAATGACGGTTTCCCTGTGATGATGGATGACTTCGGCAGTGGCTACTCCAATCTGAACATGTTCAAGGATATGCCCATTGATATCGTCAAGATCGATATGGCGTTCCTCAAGGGCATCGAAGACTCCAAGAACGGCACCATCGTTGTGGAGTCCGTCGTCAACATGGCCAAACGTCTGGGGATGCAGACCGTTGTGGAAGGTGTTGAAACACAGATGCAGTATGATTTCATCCGGAGTCTGGGCTGTGAGATGATCCAGGGCTACTACTTCTCCCGGCCGATTCCCTCAGAGGATTTCCAGAATTACAGCGAACAGGCAGAGGATGTGGCGGAGACCTCCCTCAAAGAAGAGATGTCCGGTGCGATGGCCATCGAGAAATTTGTGTAGTATACCACGAAGCCAGGCTTAGCCCCGGCGGGCTTCTTCACATCCCGTCTTCTCAGGTAGTCGATTTCCACCTTATCCTGTTCCCGGCCCTTGGAATAATACCCTGCCAGAGCGGCCGCTTCCTCAAAAGCGCGATCCGGCACCTCCCGCCCCCCGGTCATCAGCACGACGTGCGAACCGGGGATTTTTTTGGCGTGAAACCACCAGTCCCCGCCGTTGGCCTCCCGGAAGGTCAGCTGGTCATTCTGGGTATTATTTTTACCCACATAGATATCAAAACCATCTGAAGAGATATAGTGCAGGGGTTTCGACGCAGGTTCCCGGCTGCCGCCCTTCTTCCGCCCGTTCCGGCCCGTCTGCTGCTGCACACGGTTCCTGATATAGCCGCTCTCCATGAGTTCCTGGCGGATCTGTGCCAGGTCACCTTCCGTCTGCGCAATATCCAGCGCCGCCGCCACCGATTCCAGATGGGACACCGCCTCTTCCGTCTGTGTCAGTTGCTCCTCCACCGCCTCAGCGGTGCGTTTCTGCCGGGCATAACGTTCATAATACCGCGTGCCGTTCTGGGCCGCACTCAGGGTTTCATCCAGCGGAATCCGCACCTCCTGACCAGTGGTATAGTCGTTCAGGACGGCCTCCTTTACCCCCATGGGAATGTCGTAACCATAGGTTGTCAGGAGGTCTCCATACAGTCTGTAGCGGTCACGCTTCTGTGTATCCGCAAGCTGTTTTCTCTGCTGCTCCAGCTTCCGCACCGTACGTTCCAGTGCCGTCCTGACAAGACTCCTCAGATCGGCAGATTTCTGCCGGATGCGTGTCTGACTGTTCTTCCGGGCATAGTAACCGGACAAAAGCGCTGAGATGCTCTCCATGTGATCTGCCGTGATGGCCGCATCCTTCTCGTACATCGTCAGCGGGATGGCCGCATACTCCCGGACGATGCCGGTGTCCGTCTCCCTGTAGAGCGTCGGGGTGAAGGCCCCCTCCCGGACGGATTGCATCAGGGAAACAAATTCCGCCGCCAGTCGCCCAAGCCCATCCTCTCCTGCGGAAATCGCCGGCTCATCCCCATCCAGTCCCGCGCGGAAGCAGAGCTCCTGCGCCACCACGGGCGAGATCCCCGCGAAACTTCCATAAATGGCCTTTGCCAGCGGACCAGCAACCGAGCCCAGCATCCGGCATACGGAATCCGCTGTGGCTTCCAGCGGATTTTCCCTGGTCTGTGGAATAAAATAGGTCCTGCCCGGCAATACCTCCCGGACGGAGCTGACAGAGGAAGGCACCCGTTTGATGGCATCGATGATCGTCTGC
The DNA here is from genome assembly GCA_017443695.1 of Butyrivibrio sp. GTDB lineage: Bacteria > Bacillota > Clostridia > Lachnospirales > Lachnospiraceae > Butyrivibrio. The sequence goes on along the minus strand of JAFSYF010000060.1, from coordinate 3,789 downwards.
TCATCCGCATCCAGGAAGATGATGTTGCTGTACTTGCCCATCAGCTCGATCAGCAGCGTCTTTGTGGTCAGGTCCCCCATCTCGTTCAGATGCTCGATCCGGAAGCGGACAATCCGCTCCAGTCCCGGTTGGACGATCTCGCGGATACGACCGTTCTGCAGATGCTTGCGCAGCAGCATACAGAAATTCGGTGCGGTCATCGGTGCCTGCTTGTTGCCTTCATACAGATATAACAGCGGCAGCGTCGCATCTGCGGACAGCAGCAGCCGAACCTGGCCGCCGCCCCGTTCCGGTGCACGCGCAATAGTGAGCAAGAGTTCATCCCCTTCCGTCTGTGCGATTCTGTTGATCCTGCCGTCCGTCAGCGTGTTCTGCAGTTCTCCCGTGATTGCCGCCACGGTGATCCCGTCAAATGCCATTCTTCTCTGCCTCCCATAGCCTGCGCTTACGCTCCATCATCTCCGGAAGACGGTCCATGTACTGGGCCACCTCCTTCACACTGTCGCAGCGCTCGATTCTGCCATCGCCGAATACCCGCTTGGATACAGTACCTGCGCCAATGGCAATGATATCCTGCAGCTCCTCCATGATCAGGATATTGTACAATCCCTCCCGTCCCTGTGCTGCGTAACCAGTGTTCTCAAGGTTGCCGGTCATATTCTTCTGACGATAGAGATAGTAGGGGGACAGCCCCATTTCCCGCGCACCCTCGGCGGCAATGGTCATCAGACGGTCCGGATCCGGCGGATCAGCGGGCAGTTCTCCGGTGTCCTTTCCGGAGATCATCTGTTCATACAGACGAGAGCCCCGTTTGACCGCCAGCGCATGTACCGTCAAATCATCCGGTTCCAGTGCAGCGACCTCCTCCATGGTATGACGTACCTCCGCCTCTCCCTCCCCGGGGAGACCCAGGATCAGGTCCATGTTGATATTGTCGAAGCCCTCTTCCCTGGCCAGCCGATACGCGTCAATGGTCTGCCGTACGGTATGACGCCGTCCGATGCGCTGCAGGGTCTCCTCATTCATGGTCTGCGGATTGACGGAGATCCGCGTGACCCCCGCGCGTTTCATCGCGACCAGCTTATCCCTGTCCAGGGAGTCAGGGCGCCCCGCCTCCACGGTCAGTTCCCTGCATGCACCCGTATCCAGTCGCTCCCTGACCATGGTAAGCAGACGCGATAACTGCTCCGCCGTCAGTGTCGTCGGTGTTCCTCCGCCCACATAGATGGTCTGGAGACTGCGCCCTCCGCCAAGCGTGGCTACCAGCTTCAGTTCCTCGTCCAGACAGTGCAGGTAATCCTCCACGCGGTTTTTCCAGGCACCAATCGCATAGGAGGGAAAAGAACAGTAGAGGCAGGTGGTCGGGCAAAACGGAATCCCGATATAGAGACTGTAGCCGTTCCGGAAATCTCCCAGCGTCTCCAGTACCTGGCGCTCCCTGTGGGCAATCTCAATGGATAATGACCGTTTTTCTTCCGACACATAGAACAGTTCCCGGAGATAGGTGTGGATCTCTTCCTCCGTCCGGCCATCCTCCAGCATCTGCATCGGGATCCTCGTCGGCCGGATGCCGGTCAGGCTCCCCCAGGGCAGCGCATGACCGGTTTCCCTGACCAGCATCTCATAAAGGAGACGCTTCAGCACATTCTTCTGGGTATGCACGGAATCATCCGATCCATTGGTCGAATGCTCCGACGCGGAGACACCCTCCGGGGACCAGGTGCCTGTCTCCAGCATCTCCCCCCGGGATCCCCGCAACCGGATGGATAACTCCGGCATTGCATCCGTTCCCAGGCAGATCTTCAGAAACGGTGCAGTCTCCTGTTCGGCCCACTCCTCTTCCGTGCGGACGCAAACCTCCTCCCGCGGGTAGAACGCCCTGACCAGCGAGTGGATGTCGTATTTATAGCGATCAATATCTATGGAAATCGGAATCATGACAGAAAGGGATTATACCGCTTCTCCTCGCCGATGGAGGTCTCGTCTCCGTGTCCGGGGTAACATATGGTATCCTCCGGCAACACCAGCAGACGCTCCCTGATGGATCGGATCAGGGTTGACATGGAGCCTGTCGGGAAATCCGTCCTGCCGACGGAGCCGGCGAAAAGGGTATCCCCGCAGATCAGGATATGATCCTGTTCAAAATAGTAGCAGCAACCGCCGGCCGTGTGACCCGGCGTAGCAATCAGGCGACAGGAGAGCCCCGCATCACCAATGACCGCACCATCCGCACAATAACGGACGTCCTGCAGTGTGATCGGAACACCCATGTCCCGTGACAGGTTCATTCCCGCATCCTCGCACAGTTCACGCTCCTCTGCACAGGCGATCACCTCTGCCCCAGTGACCGAAACCAGTGCCGCCACGCCGCCGATGTGATCAAAATGCGCATGTGTCAGCAGGATCCGCGTGATGTGCAACCCCTGTTCCTGTGCCCTCTGGGCGATCCAGTCCCCCCGGTCCGCCGGGTCAAAAACCATCGCCTCCGCCACGCCCTCCCTACTGACGAGATAGGTGTTGGTTTCCACCGGTCCCAGGGTCATACGCTGCAGCTTGATTCTTCCCTGCTCTTCCATACGATCCTCCCGCATCAGCCCGTTGAACGCTCGATGTCAATGACACTCTCGATCGTCCGGAGACGATCCACAACGGCCTTTAATTCCTCCCTGCTGGAGACCTGGAAGGAGGTCTCCAGGGTCGCCAGACCCTGCTTGCTCGTATGCGTATTCATGGAGAGGATGTCCACATTCTTCTCTGTCAGCGCCCGGGAGATATCCGCCAGCAGGCCGCTCCTGTCTGTGGCAAATATCTTGATGATCGTGACATATTTCTCCCCGCCGGTTGCCTTCTCCCAACGTGCCTCGATCAGCCGGCTCCTGTCCTCGTCACTCATCCGCTCCACATTGATGCAATCCCTGCGGTGGATGGAAACCCCCCGGCCTCTGGTGACAAAGCCCACGATTTCATCCCCGGGCACCGGGTTGCAGCACTTGGAGAAACGCACGGCCACATCATGAACACCCTTGACGATGATCTCGTTACCGCCGCTGCTGATACGCGCCGGAGACGCAGACTCCGCGACCGCGGCCAGCACCTCCTCATCCGTCAGATGCTTCTTGTGATCCCGGTCGTTCAGCTCCAGCAGCTTATTGACGACCTGTCCCTCCTTCAGTCCGCCGTGGCCCACCGCAGCCAGTACCTGATTCCACTCCTTGAAACCATACCTGCGGTAGATGAGCTCCTGATATTCCGGCTTCGTCAGACTATGGAGATCCAGCCCCTTGGTCTTACAGAAATCAATCAGCAGTTCCCTGCCCCGGGCGATATTCTCATCCTTCACCTCGTTCCGGAACCACTGGTTGATCTTATTCTTTGTGGAGGTCGCCTTGGCAATGGAGAGCCAGTCACGGCTGGGTCCCTTGGAACTGGCGCTGGTCAGGATCTCCACCCTGTCTCCGTTCTGGATCACATAGTCGATGGGCACCAGCGTTCCGTTGACCTTGGCGCCGATCATCTTATTGCCGACCGCGGAATGAATGCTGTAGGCGAAATCAATCGGTGTGGAGCCCGCAGGGAGATTCTTGACTTCTCCGCCCGGAGTGAAGCAATAGACATCCTCCGAGAAGAGATTCAGATCACTCTTCAGGAGACTTAAGAACTCCTGGTTGTCCGCCATCTCCTGCTGCCATTCCAGGATCTGCCTCAGCCAGATCAGCTTCTCCTCCTCCTGACCCTCGACATGCTTGCCATCCGAGGCCTCCTTGTACTTCCAGTGAGCGGCGATGCCGT
>JAFSYF010000059.1 GCA_017443695.1 Butyrivibrio sp. | reverse complement strand
TGGTCACGGCAAGCATCTCCTCCTTGGCCTTGTTCAGCCTCTTTGAGTTCTTCGACACGATGCCGGCACTGTCACAGAGGATGCAATCCTTGAATCCATAGCGCAGCAGGAGCTTCGTGATGGCGATACCGGCAGCGCCGGAACCGTTGACCACAACCCGGGTCTCTTCCTTCTCCCGTCCCGTCACCTTCAGGGCGTTGATCAGTCCAGCCAGAACAACGATGGCCGTTCCGTGCTGGTCATCGTGGAACACCGGAATATGCAGGGTCTCCTTCAGGCGCTGTTCGATCTCAAAGCATCGCGGTGCACTGATATCCTCCAGATTGATGCCGCCATAGGTCGGCGCCAGACAGGTGACGATCCGGATGATCTCCTCGGTATCCTGGGTATCCAGGCAGATCGGCACCGCATTCACACCGCCGAACCCCTTGAACAACACCGCTTTGCCCTCCATCACAGGCATCGCCGCGTAGGGGCCGATGTTGCCCAGTCCCAGGACAGCACTGCCATCCGATACCACTGCGATGGTATTCGCTTTGGTCGTATACTTGTAGGCCAGGGCCGGATCCTCCGCGATCTCACGACAGGGTGCCGCAACCCCCGGTGTATAGGCCAGGGCCAGATCCTCCTTTGTCTTAACCGGCGCCTTGCAGGCTGTCTCCAACTTGCCCTGCCACTGTGCATGCAATTCTAATGCTCTCTCATCATTTGTCATTTTTCTGCTCCTTCTTAGAAATCCACCCCCACGATGCTCTTGGCAAATGCAGTCACCTCGCTGCTTCGTGAGGTATCAATGTACTTGTATACTTCGTAGATCTGCTTATGCCGCCCGCCGGTGGTGGAGAGTCCCAGCGCCAGTCCGAACGCCGCGATTTCATCAGCGGCATCGGTCTGTCTTGAGAGCATCATCGCATCGATGTGCGGGTTGGCTTCGATCTTCTTATACGCATAGGCGAAGGCTGCGGCCTGCAGCGGTTCCCCGGAGGTAGAGCTGTATCCCATCTCACTCAGGATGATGGACCTGACCTCCCCGTTCGGCGCACGCATGGACGGCTGCTCCATGTACTGACTCAGCACCTCGATGTTGTCCATGGTCAGAATCGAGGTGTCAAAGGACTTCGTCACCAGCTTTGACGGATTCCAGAACGCCGTGTTGTTGTTCGGATAGGAGTAGGGATGCTCCGCCAGTCCCCAGTCGATATCTCCGTATGCCCGCAGTGATGAGGCGAACAGATCCATCATATCCCGCGCGTCATAGTCCGGGTTATCTGACCGGTTGCGGTCCCACTGCTGGTCAAAGGGCACATAAACTTTCGCACCGGCATTCACACTCTTGATCGCATTGTAGAACACACGAAACGCCCTGGTGTAAGCCGCCGTATAGGAGGCCAGATCCGTTTTCGCCATGTAGTTCCACTCTTTGCGGGCGTTGACCTCGTTCCCGATGATCCACATGCTGACCCTGCCATGCCCGGAACCGGAGTAACGTCCGGCCAGGAAGCTGCCAATGGCAGACAGTGCCCGCACCCCTGCCTCGTCCTCCGCATTGAACATGTAGTACGGCGCCGTGGATCCGCTCCGCCCCGAGGGATGCGTAATCTCCGGGTAATGCGCGGGTGTCGCGTTGTTCAGGATGATGGCCGCAACATCGATCCCCTTGCTGTTCAGCAGCTGAAACAGGTGATCGTACTCCCCGAGGATCGTGTTGTTAAAATAATAGGTCACACCGCCGTAGCTGTAGGCGGTGGAGCCCGCCGCACTGGTGGAGAGAATGCGGTTGAGCGGTATGTTGTAGGTGGCGTACTGTACCCCCAGATCCGTCAGCTCCGCGGTCTTGAAGGGGTCCACCAGAAGGCCCTTCTTGGAGCTGTGGCTCACCCCGGCGTAATTGTACCCCGCCACGGCCTCCGGATTGGTGACATAGGAGGCATGAGAGACCGGAACATACTGTCCCTCCCGGCGTACCGCCAGCTGAAACTTGCGGTAGAGCCTGGAATCTGTCTGCCCCTTCTTCAGCCGTACATCAAATGAAACCTCACTGTCCTTATAGGTCTTCGCCAGCGGTTCCGCCTCCGCGCTGATCCCGTCCTCATACATCGCCATATCGAACAGGTAGTAGAGCTTGTCGTCCGACCGGGGCAGTCCCGGCGAACTGGCGCGGACCGTTACTTTATCACTGCCGGTGATCAGACAGCTGTCGATCTGCACATATGTGGACAACGCACCTGCATCCACCTCCACCGTCGGCGGCCGCAGACTCATGGCGCCGGTTACGCCCTGTGCGGACTGGAACAGTCCCTCCGGCAGGATGGCCACACGCTCTGCCTCCCGCTCCTGCACCGTGATCTCCCCCCGGATCGGTGTCCGCACCGCCCGCAGGGTATCCTCCCGCACTGCGGCCGACAGCTGTGCCACATCCTCCGGATCCGTGATCACGAACAGCGCAAGCGTAACCGATGCTGCTGTAAGGAGGAATCCGATGCAGGTGACAACGATGGCGATCCAGAGCAGGATCCGTCTGCCGTTCACGTCTCACCCCGCAGGCTGTCCAGCCGCTCTCTGATCCGCGCTTCGTACCCTTCCGTCTCCGGGCGGTAGAACCTGTGTCCCACCAGCGCATCCGGCAGATACTGCTGCTCCACATAGTGGTGCGGATAGTCGTGGGCATACAGGTAACCAATGCCCCGTCCCAGCTTCTGCGCGCCTTTGTAGCTGCTATCCCGCAGATGCCCGGGCACCGGGAGATTCCCGGTCTGCCGCACCGTCTCCATTGCCTCATTGATAGCGACATAGGCGGCATTGGATTTCGGCGCGGAGGCCACATAGATCGCCGCCTGGGCAAGAGGGATCCGCCCTTCCGGCATTCCCACACGCTCCACCACAAGACTCGCCGCCGTTGCCACCTGAACCGCCTGGGGATCCGCGTTGCCCACATCCTCTGACGCACAGATCATGATCCGGCGCGCGATGAACTTTGGATCCTCCCCCGCGTCCAGCATCCTGGCCAGATAGTAGGCCGCGGCATCCGGATCGGATCCCCGCATGCTCTTGATGAAGGCAGAGATGATGTCGTAATGGTTGTCCCCATCCCGTTCATAGCGCGGAATCTTGCGCTGGGTGCAGGACCTTGCCACCTCCTCCGTGATATGGATGAGACCATCCGCTTCGTCCCTGGATGTGGTCAGCACCGCCAGCTCCAGCGCATTCAGCGCATTTCTGGCGTCACCGTCCGCCACCTCGGAGAGGAACGCTCTGGCCCCCGGCGTCAGCACCGCCCGGAAGGCACCGATCCCCCGTTCCTCATCAGTCACGGCACGATCCAGCAATACACCGATGTCCTCTGCCGTCAGCGGCATCAGTTCGAAGATCATGGATCGGGACAGGAGTGCCGCGTTCACCTCGAAGTACGGGTTCTCCGTTGTTGCCCCCACCAGGGTCACCGTCCCATCCTCCACAAAGGGCAGGAGATAGTCCTGCTGCCCCTTGTTGAACCGGTGGATCTCATCGATGAACAGGATCGTCCCGCGGCCGTATCCGCCTCGCCGCGCCTTCGCTTCTGCCACCACCTGCTCCATGTCCTTCTTGCCGGCGACGGTTGCATTGAGGGAGACGAATTCCTGCTTCGTTGTCCCGGCGATGACCTGCGCCAGTGTCGTCTTACCGGTGCCCGGGGGTCCGTAGAAGATGACGGAGGACAGCTTGTCTGCCCGGATGGCACGTGCCAGGAGGGAGTCGGGGCCAATGATCTGCTGCTGGCCCACCACCTCTTCCAGGGTACGCGGCCGCAGGCGTGCCGCAAGCGGCGACTCGCCCTTCATCTGCCGGTTCCTTGCATACTCAAACAGATCCATCACTCAGAAGCCGGGGCCCCACAGTGACCACATACGCACCGTCCGGTTGTTGGTGGTATCCGGTACGATCTTCTTGTCCGCACGCAGGTAATGCCCCTGCTTTTTGTCTCCCTTCTTCCAGTAGGCGGAGTTCATGAAGGTGGCATACCCGGCATAGAAGCTCTCATTGAAAACATAGATGTAGCTCGGGATATTCCCGTTCGGGATGGAGTAGCTGGAAAGGCGTTTGACGGCCTTCTTGTTGATGCCGGCCACGCCGATGGAGATGCGGTCATACTCCACCGGTGCATCCACACGCACCTCACAGAAATACTCCTCATAATAGGTATGAAGTCCGCTGGCGGTCTCCATCTGGCGCGCCGTTGTGGTTGGTGCCCAACGCTGGGACATGTGGGCCTCCACGTAGTGGTAGTTCTCACCCACCACGTCTGATCCGGGGTAGAGTCCTTCCGGATCCGTATCATCCACCAGACGCGTATCATCCGTCAGGAGGTTCTCCCCCGTCTTATAGTCTGTTACGACGATATCGAAGAAATTGGCCAGCAGATACGGATTGTCCCGCAGGATGCTGCTCGCGCCCCCCGGGCCGACGTTCTCACCCGGTCCCGGCATGGCGTCACTGGCCTTTGCCAGCGCCAACGTATTCAGACAGCTCAGCACGTCATCCGCCTTCGTTCCCTGGTCGAAGTAGTCCTCCTTCTTGATCCCGGAAACGATCTGGTTGGCGCTCTTGGTGGGGATCGTCACCTGGAAGGTGGCCGTGATCCGGCGCACCTTGTGCTTTGTTCCATCCAGATAGGTGATCTCCTTACCGTCCACCAGCTCGTCCTTGTACTTGTTGAGCTTCATCTGCATCTTCTGCTCATAGACCTTGATCTCATCTCCGTCGAAATAGGGCAGATAGGTATGGAACATCAGCCACTTGCCCCTGGTGATGTCGTAGGAGACCTTGGCCACCTTCATCTCCTTCCGGGCCTGCACCGTCGCCGCCGGCAACACCATGACGGCCATGACCAGTGCCATCACCACCGCCAGCATACTCTTCCAGATTCGTTTGTTCATCAGACTGCCTCCGTCATTCTTCTGCACAGCAGACGCAGTCCCCATCTACGCCTTACCATCAGTACTCCCCAATCAATTCAATGACTGCTTCTCAAAAAACTCATCGATGTTGGCGATCAGTTCTCTGGAAGACATGGTCTTGAGCAGGTATTTCTCCGGCCGCAGACCCACCACGCTCATGACGCTGTCCCGATCCCCCTTGGCGGTCAGGAACATCACCGGGATCCGCTTGGTGGCCGGCTCACTCCGGAGCATCTCCAGCACCGTCGGGCCGTTCGTCACCGGCATCTCATAATCCAGCAGGATCAGATCCACTGTATTCTTGGCCAGGAATGTCACCGCACTCATACCGGAGTTGGCAATATAGACCCGGTACTTGGACGACAACCACAGCTTCAGTGTCCGGAGCATGGTGCCGTCATCATCCACCACCAGGATCCTGCGTCTGTTGGCCGCGGCCGCCTGCCGCTCCAGTGCCTCCTCCAGAACGGCTGCCATCTCATTGACATTGATCGGCCGCTTGAAGGATCCACCGATCAGCTCCGGCGGCACGATCTCATAGAGATCCTGCAGCTCATCCTCGCTGCCGATGGGATACAGCAGGGTATCCTTACCGCTCTCATTGATCATATCCTTGATATAGATCAGATACTCCCTGTCGAGCTCCTGATCCAGGTACAGCAGCATCAGCGGCGGACGGTTCTCCATATGGGAGAGCTCATTGATCCCCGGCTTCATGATGATGACCTCGAACTCCTCTCTGGTCAGCCCTTTTTCAATGGCGTTGACCATGAAGCTCTTGCCATCCCCCACCAACAGTACTCTCCTGTCCGGTGGCGCTCCGAAGAGAGAGGAATCCTCCTCCCCGAAGGTTCCCATATCCATGGAATCTCTGTTACGGAATCTCTCAATCATAGTCCAGTTCCTCTTAACAGTCTTTTATGCCTCAAGATACCCATTCATCCAGCACTCGCAGCAGACCATCCCTGTCTACCGCAGCCAGCCGGCGATCCAATTCCTCGAACAGCGGAGTCACCTCCATTGGCAGACGGTAGGCCCGGCACATCTCCATCAGGTCGTCCGCCCCGTCGAAATCGAAGCCCATCACGAACTCCCGCATGCCCTGGAGTACCTCCCTGAGCTGACTCTCCTCGATCAGCGGCTTCCCGACATCATCCTCTTTGGTTCGCAGGAAGGAGAGCTTGTCATAGAAGCCACGGTAGTGCTCCAGGAATTCTCCCGCATGCTCATCGATGTAATAGCGGTCATGCTCATTGGCGGCATGCTCCAGCATCTCCGCTTCCTTCGACAGCTCTGAGGCCCCGATCAGCCGCGCGGAGGACTTGAGTGCATGCACCTGAATACCGAAATTGTTGTAATCACCGATCTCCCAGTAGCTCTGGATCTCCTCCGTCTTGCCGGGGATCAGCCCGTAGAACTGCCGCATGATCTTCTCCAGCACTGCCTCACTTCCGCAATGCTGCAGCGCCTTCATGTGGTCGATGCCCTCGATCTCCGGGATCGTGCGCTGCTCTTCCGTCTGTTCCTCAGAAGGAACCTCCACAATCTCCACCAGCTCCGGCGGCAGATACTTCAGGATCAGCTTCTCCAGCTTCTCTCCCACGATGGGCTTGGACATATAGTCCGAGAACCCTTCGGTGAAATACCGCTCCCGGGCGCCGGAGATGGCGTTGGCGGTCAGCGCGATGCAGGGCACGCCGCGGTTTAAGTTGTTCTCCAGCGACTGCATCCGGTGGAAGGTCTCAATACCATCCATGCCCGGCATCCGGTGATCGAGGAAGATGATGTCATAGCGTTTGCGGCAGACCATGGAGAGCATCTCCTGCCCGCTGGCCGCTGTATCGATGGTCAGCTCTGTCTGCTTTAGCAGCCCCTTGACCACCGTCAGGTTCATCTCGGTGTCATCCACCACCAGGATCTTGCCCTGGGGCGCATGGAAGGTCTCGCGGTACTCCTCATGCTTGACCTTCGTCCGGTCATAATCTTCGTTGAAGCTGCCGATGGGATCCCAGTCGATGACGCGCTGCCGCACAACGAAGGAGAAGATGGAGCCCTCCCCGTAGACACTCTCCACGTGCAGCTCACTGTCCATCAGGTGCAGGAGCTGCTGTACGATGGACAGACCCAGGCCCGCACCCACGGAGCCCGGATTCTTATCCTCATCCAGACGGTCGAAGGGCGAGAAGAGACGATCCATATCCTCTTCCCGGATACCGGAGCCGGTATCAATGACCTCCACCGCCAGATTGATCTCATCATTCCGCACGCCTTCCACAGGCTCCTCGTTCTGCACCTTGCGACTGGCAACCCGCAGCTCCACGCTGCCCTTCTTCGTATACTTCACCGCGTTCGTCATCAGGTTCAGGATACACTGGCGCAATCTGTACTCATCCCCGAACAGGACGTGGGGGATCGTCTCCTCCACACGTACATAGAGCTGCAGCCCTTTCTCCCTGGTGGAGAGTGTGATCATATTGATCACATCATTCACCACGGAAGCAAGATCGTACTCCACCGGGTTGATCTCCAGCCTTCCCGCCTCGATCCTGGAAAAATCCAGCACATCACTGATCAGGGACAGCAGTGCTCTGCCGGCCTCCCGGATATTCTGCGCATAACGCAGGATCTCCGGCTCCCTGCTCTCCCGGAGGATCATCTCGTCCATCCCCAGCACGGAATTGATGGGGGTACGGATCTCATGAGAGATACTGGACAGAAACGACGTCTTGGCATTGGAGGCCGCCCGGGCTGCCTCCAGCTCGTTCTGGAGATTCTTCTCCTCCTTGATCTTCGTGATATACTCTGTCGTCTGATCCACCATCGCATCGATGGAATTGAACAGATCGCCCAGCTCGTCCCTGCTGTGGCTGGCCATCGGCAGCTCATGAATACTGCGGGCATACTCCCTGCGGTTTTCATCCGTCGTCGCGATGAATCCTTTCAGGAACATGGACAGCTGCCGGATGGGGCTGGTGATGCGCAGCTGCACGATATAATCGGAGAAGAGCGTCACCGGGATGATCACCGTCCACAGGATCATGGAGAGACGCATGGCCATCCTGCCGGCACTCTCCCCAGTAACTGCCCGCGTCATGCCTGCGGCCAGAAGGATCGCCACCAATGAGACGATCATCATGTTCACTACGTTCATGAGCTTCATCTGCCCGCCCAGAACCGACCGGTCCGTAGGGCGTACCAGCTTCCAGGCACCGTCCAGTTCCTCAGACAGCGGTGCTTCCTTCTCCGCTGTATAGTAATGACCGACCCACATATGCCGCTTGACGTGATCCGGCGCCAGCTTCGCAAACAGTCCGCAGATGCCCACGCCGATCACCACCTCCGGCAGATGGTTGATAAACAGCGCCGCCTGACCGGCCAGTGTCGCCTCCCATGGTTGCGTATCTCCTGAAACGATGCGCACGACATACCACAAATTGCCCAGGGTCAGCGTCTGGATGACGATGCTGTAGATACAGCCCTTCAATGTCGTGAACCACCGCCTGCGCAGGTTGGAGTAGGCCACCAGCACGATCACCAGATAGATCAGCGTCAGGTGGGCCGTCTGGATGTTGATCAGAACAGCGGCGAGCGAAACCACTACCACCGCGAACAGCCCGATCGAATATCCCGTCAGGCCTGCCAGCAGAATGAAGGGCAGATGAACAAATGTCAAATGTATCAGCTCCGAGAGATTCATGTCCGCTCCCACTTGTCACACAACGAAATGATCTGATCTGCCATCTTCGCCTTGTCCTTGTTGGCCAGGCCCTCACTCCGCAGGATGAGACCCATCAGGCGCTCACCCGCTCTCTTCAGTCTTGCATAGACATCGGAGACGACGGAGGTGGTCTTCTTCTTCACCGGCACCGGTGCCGCTTCCGTGACCCACGCACCGGCCAGCAGATCATAGCAGCTGCCGCTGAAGGGCGCCATGGCCTGCAGACCATGCTCCGTTCTCAGACACTCCGCGAAGCCCTCGCAGACACTGTCCTCTCCATGTACCACAAACACCTGCTTCGGTGGCTCCTCAAAGGCCATCACCCAATCCAGCAGGCCCTGCTTGTCCGCATGGCCGGAGAGCCCGACGAGCTGGGCGATCTCCGCGTGTACGTCCACTGTCTCGCCGAAGAGCTTCACCTGCTCCGCCCCGTCGATGATGGCACGGCCCGCTGTACCCACGGACTGATAACCGACGAAGAGGATCGTGTTGCGTTCGTTCCAGAGGTTGTGCTTCAGATGGTGGCGGATACGCCCCGCCTCACACATACCGGAGGCCGAGATGATGACCTTGGGATTCGGATCGTCGTTGATGGCCCGGGATTCCTCCGCAGAGATCGCAAGATTCAGTCCCGGGAAAGAAATGGGGTTGATATGCTGCCGTACCAGTGCGGCAGCCTCCTCATCGAAACAATCATACTGGTGATCCTCGAAGATCCCGGTGGCCTCCACCGCCAGCGGGCTGTCCACAAAGACCTGGAAATCGCTGACCGCCGTCACCAGCCTGTCCTTCTTGATCTGGCGCAGGAAATACAGCAGCTCCTGGGTACGTCCCACCGCAAAGGAGGGGATCACCACATTGCCGCCCCGGGCAAAGGTCCGGTTCAATACTTTGGAAAACTCCGCAACATAGTCCGGCCGCTCCGTCACATGGAGACGGTCGCCGTAGGTGGACTCCATCACCACATAGTCTGCATGGGCCGTATACTGCGGGTCGCGGATCAGGGGCTGGTCCTTGTTGCCGATATCCCCGGAGAACACGATCTTGCGCTCCTCGCCGTCCTCCGTTCCCCAGACCTCGATACTGGCAGAACCCAGAAGATGCCCGATATCAGTGAAACGGATCCGGATGCCCTCCGCGATCTCGATCTCCTCATCATATCTGCAGGGGATCAGACACTCGATGGTGCGCATGGCATCCTCCATCGAGTAGGTGGGCTCGATCCGGTGGATGTCCGCGTTGCGCTTGCCCTTACGGGCACGCCACTCCGCCTCCTGCATCTGGATATGGGCACAGTCCCTCAGCATAATGCTGCACAGATCCGCAGTCGCCTCGGTGGTGTAGATCTTGCCGCGGAAGCCCTTGTTGTAGAGTAACGGCAGGTTGCCGGAGTGATCGACATGGGCATGCGTCAGGAGGACGTAGTCGATCTCGGCGGCGCTCACCGGGAGCTCGGCGTTCTCGTAGGTGTCCTTTCCCTGCTCCATACCGTAATCCACCAGCAGATGGGTCTGCCCGATCTGCAGATAGTGGCAGCTTCCAGTCACTTCATGATCTGCTCCGATGAACATCAGACGCATACGCTTCTCTCCTCCTCCATCAGTTTTAGAATCGCCCACGGCGAACGGTACGGGGACTCATCAGGATCAGCACCGGCAGCAGCTCCAGACGGCCTGCCAGCATATCCACCATCAGCACGATCTTGGAGAAATTGCTGTAGTCCGCGTAATTGCCGGCCGGCCCTACCATGTTGAGTCCCGGACCCACGTTATTGAGCGTCGCTGCCACCGCAGTGAGGTTCGTCGCCGTGTCGAACCCGTCTACAGAGACCAGCAGCCATGATACCAGAAACACCATTACATACAGCGCCAGATAGGCACATACCGACTTGACGGTCTTGCCCTCCACCATGTGTCCGTCCATCGACACCTTCCGCACCGAGGTCGGGTGCACCAGGAAGACTACCTCGTTGTGCACCACCTTGAGCAGGATCACCAGCCGGGAGAGCTTGAAGCCACCCCCGGTTGAACCCGCACAGGCGCCCAGGAAGGTCAGGATCGTAAAAATCGTCCGCGCCAGTTCCGGCCACCCGTTGTAATCCAGCGTCGCAAAGCCCGTCGTCGTCATCACCGAAGCCACATTGAACAGGCTGTGGTGAAATGCCTCACCCGGATGTCCCACAAAGGCCCCGCCCGGTCTGATGCAGAGGATCGTCATCGTCACGGACGAGACCAGCATGATGCCCAGATACCAGCGCAGCTCCTCTGATTTCAGTGCCTCCCCGGGCCTCTTCGTGATGAACAGATAGTAGATCCCGAAGTTAATCCCGCACAGGATCATGAAAACCGTGATCACCACCTGCGTCCCATAGTTGTACCCGCCGATGCCGGCGTCCGTCAGCCCGAACCCCCCGGTACCCACCGTGGAGAAGGTCAGGGTCAGCGCTTCATAGAAAGTCCTGCCCGTGCAGAGGAGCGCAATGGTCTCCGTCACCGTAAATACGAGATAGATCCCGTACAGGATCCGGGAGGTATCCTTGACCTTCGGTACGAACTTGCCCACCGACGGCCCCGGGCTCTCCGCCCGCATCAGGTGCATCCCGTAACCGCCCGCCATGGGCAGCACCGCCATGATGAATACCAGCACGCCCATGCCGCCGATCCAGTGGGAGAACGTCCGCAGGAACTGGACGCTGTAGTACATCCCATCCACATGACGCAGGATCGTCGCCCCCGTGGTCGTCAGTCCGGACACCGTCTCAAACAGCGCATCCACATAGGTGTCGCATACCCCGGTGAGCCGGAAGGGGATCGCCATCAGCAGACTGATCAGGATCCAGGCCACCGCTGTCACGACGAAGCCCTCTCTGGCGTAGAATACCTTGCTCACCTTCTTCGAGCAATGGGTACCCACTGTCCCGATCCCCGCGCACAGAGCACCCTCGATGACGAATACCGGCAGGACCGTCCATTCCCTGTACCATAACGCCACCAGGATCGGCAGCAGCAGGATGATCCCCATCAGCTGGATGATCCGGAAACAGATCAGACGGACGATTCCATGGTTCATCGCAGAATGTCCTCGATCTTCTTGCAGCCAATGCGCCCGGTCACCACAACCACCGTATCTCCGGTCTGGATCTCCGTACGACCGTTCGGAACGATGATCTCAGCACCGCGGTTGATCAGCGCGATCAGCACACCGGGCTTCAGTGTCATCTCAGACAATGGGATGCCGCAGACCCTGGTGTTCTCCCGTATGGCGAACTCCAGCGCTTCCGCCTTGCCGTCGGAGAGGAGATAGAGCCGCTCCACACTGCTGCCCTGCGACCCCGCCATGCCCCGTACGAACTGGGCTATGCGGTTCGCTGTGATGCTCGGCGGATAGATGATGCTGCCGACCCCCAGTGATCCGATGATCTCACTGTAGCTGACACGGTGTACCTTGGTGATCAGCTTGGCCTTGGGGGCAATGCTGTGTATATACATGGAGAGCATGATGTTCTCCTCATCGATGTTGGTCAGCGCAACAAAAGATCCCACACCGACGGCATCCTCCTCTAACAGCACATCCTTATCCGTACCGTCCGCATGCAGGATCAGTGCCTCCGGCAGCAGCTCCGTCAGTTCCTTGCAGCGATTCAGATCCCGCTCAATGATCTTCAGCTCGATACCGAAGGTAATCAGCTGTCTGCCCAGGTAGAACGCGGTGTTCCCGCCTCCTACGATCATGGCGGACTTTACCCTCGTGGTCGGCAGCCCCAGGCGTTTGAAGAACAGCGCGATCTCCCTGGATGCACCGATGATGGAGATCCGGTCTCCCGCCTGCAGGACGAAACTGCCGCTCGGGATGATGCTGTCGTCCCCGCGCTCTACAACAGCGATCAGGATGGTACTCTTATGCTCCTTCGTCACCTCGGCCAGGGACTGGCCCACCAGCCGGTTCTCCGGCCCTATCATCATATGAACAAGCTCTGCCCGCCCGCCCACAAAGGTCTCGATCTTGTCCGCCGAAGGGAACTTCAGCAGCCTCGCGATCTCCGTAGCCGCTGCTTCCTCCGGGTTGATCACCATGGACAGTCCCATCCCCTGCCGGATGAACCCGATCTCATCCCGGTAGACCGGATTACGAACCCGTGCGATGGTATGGCAGTTGCCCGCCTTCTTGGCAATCAGACAGCACAGGAGGTTCAGCTCATCCGACTCCGTCACTGCCACCAGAAGATCTGCCGTCTTCACCCCCGCGTCATTCAGGATCTGGAAGCTTGCGCCGTTCCCCACGATCCCCATCGCGTCGTTGCTGTCCACGGCGGAACGAACCACCTCCGGCCGTTCATCGATCACCGTGATATCATGACCTTCAGCCGACAGCTGAAGCACCAGCGCGGTACCAACGGTCCCGCAGCCTACGATAATAATCCTCATGCCCTATGCTCCGTGTAGAAAATCCTATATTAGATTATAGCACATCGCAGGAGATATAGGAGTAATAAATGTACGGGATAGAATGCGTAGAAGAAATACTTGCCGGACCGGCGAATGTAGCCCCGCTGGCCGTTATAGGCGAGCATCAGGATGAAGCCCGGAAAAGCCCATACTTCCGAATAAACCTGTATCAGAGTCAGATACCCCGCCCCGACTGCCGCAATACGCCACGGCCGCAGGTAGTAGAATACCAGGATCAGCGCCACCCCGTAGCCACCGTAGTCCGTGCCCATGGCATCCGCCAGGAGACACGCCGCCACCGTCAGCAGCAGGATCCCTGCAACACAGACCGGCTTCCGCAGCCCCCAACTGTCTGTCTCATCCGACATCCGCTTCCGCAGCAGATCCACGAGCCAGATCGCGGACAGGCCGATGAGCAGCGTCCAGAACACGTTCTGATGCGCCATGAATTCATCGAAGTTCAGCTGTGTGACCCGGTAGATGTCCGCACTGCCCGATTCCTCCTTCGCAAAAAAAGCGAGATCAAAGGGCAGCTCCGACAGCGCGGCAAAAAGCAGCAACCGGCAAAAATACAGCTCGAGCCGTTTGGTGTGCAGGAATCCCTCCACCAGCAGGAAGCAGTAAATCGGAAATGCCGTGCGCCCGATCCCGCGGATCAGATAATAGCAGTTCAACGCCGTATCCAGGTCGATCCCCGCAGGCAGCAGCCGGTAGCGAATCACATAAGCAATGACCGCCGCCCCGAAATGATCGATCAGCATGGTGATCACAGCGATGGTCTTCAGAACAGAGCCACTGCAGAGTCCCCACCCCGCCGGCGGATTCAGGAGCCCTGTGAGTTTCTCTTTCATCTGGTTTATATCTGGTTTCATCTGAGCTGTACCCGGACGGAGGCCTCACTCCTTTCGAAGCTCTCCTCACAATCATCGTCATCCGCACAGGACCAGGTAATCAGCGTCTCTCTGTCAGGCGCCTGGACGAACAGCCCCGTGACTGTGATCTCCTGACCTTCCCTGTAGAATCTGGACAGCACGCGGCGGGCGGGTACGTCGGAGATCATGGTCTCCTCCATGGAGAGGATCTCATAACCGCTCTCTCCTCCCACCTCCGCATCCAGCAGTGGCGTCATCAGCTCGGTCAGTGTCTCCTCCGAAGGAATATCCGCCCCCGCATACCCACTGTGCCAGGTGATCACGGCGGATTCCATCGGGTAATTCCGGTGGACGAAGAGACAGGGGGCTGTCGTCTGCACCGCCTCCGCCGCCTCCTGCCAGGGGACGAAATCCGACGGCACCACCACCGTACAGGTGCTCACAGGCGTCTCTGCCTCTTCGGATTCTGCCTCTCCGGAGGCCCCCGCTGTCACGAGGCAGAGCGTCCGCTCCTGCCCCCGGATCTTCACGCCCTCCAGGGGATGGCACCGCAGTCCCCCCGACAGCACAGTCTTCACACTGCCATCCTCCTGTGGAGCAGCCAGATAGAGCACCGTATGACCTGCGAGCAGTTCTCTGTCAAACACGCCCTCCGAATCCTCGCACACCTTTGCGTCTGACGCCCCCTCCACCAGACGGATGACAGCCTCCGTGAGGGCAGGTTCGCAGACCACACAGAGCCCCCAGCCACGGTCTCCGGTCTCCCTGCAGACCGCACGGAAGACCTCCCTGGCCTCTCTTCTGGCCACCGGGTCAAACCCCAGGATCCGCGGATCCTCCGCGTCATAGAGGGCGAATCCGGCCAGGCCCAGCATCGCCAGGCCCGCCAGTATACAAAGTACGGCCGCCGCCCGGCGACCGTACTCTTTCCATTTTCCTGATTTGATACAATCAGACATTCTCGATCAGATTCAGACTGTGCTCTCTGTTCATGGTCTCGCACATCTCGAGGAACCTTTCCAGCGGAACACCCTGCAGCTGCTTGTTGGAACCCCGCAGGTTGATGGAAACCGTGCGCTCATCCCGCTCCTTGTCCCCCAGAACGATGATGTAGGGATCCTTGTAGTTCTTGAAGCGTTTGATCTTCTCCTTCATGTTGCTGTCGGAGTAGTCCGTCTCGGCCCTCACGCCACGCTGTGCCAGGAGATCTGCGATCTCAGCCGCGTATTCGTTGTGCTCCGTGCGGATCGGCACGATGCCCACCTGATAGGGCGAGAGCCAGAAGGGGAACGCCCCCTTGTAGTTCTCGATGATGATGCCGATAAAACGCTCCAGTGACCCGTAGATCGCACGGTGGA
This sequence comes from Butyrivibrio sp., assembly GCA_017443695.1. GTDB lineage: Bacteria > Bacillota > Clostridia > Lachnospirales > Lachnospiraceae > Butyrivibrio. The sequence goes on along the minus strand of JAFSYF010000059.1, from coordinate 6,917 downwards.
TGACCACCGGCATCTGCATGGAGCCATCCTGTGCCTGATAGGTCAGGCCGAAATTATGAGGCAGCTGGAAATCCAGCTGGATCGTACCGCACTGCCACTCACGGCCCAATGCGTCCTTGATCTGCAGATCGATCTTGGGTCCGTAGAACGCGCCGTCCCCCTCGTTGATCTCGTAGCCGCCCTCGCCGTATTTATTGTCCAGGATCTTCTTCAGTGCGGCCTCGGCCCGGTTCCAGACCTCTATGTCACCCATGAAATCCTCCGGACGTGTGGACAGCTCCGCCCGGTAAGTGACACCAAAGGTGCCGTAGATCTCATCCGCAATGCTGATGATATCCGCGATCTCCTGTTCGATCTGGCTCTCCATCACAAAGGTATGGTCATCGTCCTGCCGGAACTCCTGCACCCGGAAGAGCCCGTTCATCTGGCCGGATTTCTCCTTGCGGTGCAGCACGTCGTACTCACTGTAGCGGATGGGCAGCTCCTTGTAGGAATGCACCGTACGTTTGTAGGTCATCATGGCATTCGGACAGTTCATGGGTTTGGCTGCCATGGTATCCAACTCCTCGCGGTTGTACAGCGCGGTTTTCGCCTGCATCTGTACCGTTTTCTCCGGCGCGTCCTCTGCGAGGCTCTCCAGGATCCCGGGGATCTCATCATCCGCCTTGAAGAATCCGGAGACACCCGGCACCATGAACATGTTGTTGATATAGTGTGCCCAGTGGCCGCTGATGAGCCAGAGCTTCTTGTTGTTCACAAGGGGCGCCGCGATCTCTGTGTAGCCGTGGCGGTCCTGGATGGCCCTTGAATACTTCAGGAGTTCCTGGTACATCCGCCAGCCGCGGGGCAGCCAGTAGGGCATCCCCGGTGCGGTCTCATCGAACATGAACAGCTCCAGCTGGGCGCCCAGCTTCTTGTGATCCCGCTCCAGTGCCTCCTGCACCAGCTTCAGGTGCTCCTTCAGGGCATTCTTGTCCGGGAACGCATAGAGATAGATACGCGTCATGCGGTCACGGTGCTCATCACCGCGCCAGTAAGCACCGGACACACTCTTGATCTTATATGCCGCATTCATCAGCTCCTGGGAGTTCTCCACATGCGGGCCGCGGCACAGATCGACGAAATCCTCTCCCGTGTAATAGACGGTGATGGTCTCATCCGCCGGCAGATCCCGGATCAGCTCCTGCTTGAACTTCTGCCCGGCAAAGATCTCCAGCGCCTCATCCCTGGTGACCTCCTTGCGGGTCCAGTCCTCTCTCCGCTTGATGATCTCGCGCATCCGCTCCTCAATCGCCGGGAAATCCTCCTCCTTCACCGGCTGGGTCAGGACGAAATCGTAATAGCATCCGTCATCGATCTGCGGACCGATGGCGATCTGCGTGTCTTTTCCGTATAACTCCATCACTGCCTTGGCCATGATGTGGGCCAGGGAATGTCGGTACAGCGACAGATACATCTCCTTATCCATAATAAATCTCCTTATTCGGACTACGCCACGTTTCTACCACAGCACTTCTTATATTTCTTGCCGCTGCCGCAGGGGCAGGGGTCGTTGGGATAGATACGGGCCTCCTTGCGCACCGTCTGGGAGTCCTTAGCCTCCTTGAAGAGCACCGCGCGGCGCTCCGCGTCATAGATCGACTCCCACTCCGGCAGGTTGTAGAGCCAGTCTGCGCCCGCCAGCACCATGTTTTTATACAGCTTCTCCAGGTCAAACCCGAGCTGGACCTGCGTATCCTCCTCCATCTCATCGATGGGGTTCGGCTCCTTTAATGAGTCATTGATACCGTCCAGAAACCCGGTCATCGTCATCAGATCCACACCGAAACGATCCGCCAGTTCCCGGACGGTTCCAGTGATTGCGGCGCTTGTACCCGGATCCTTTAAGAGTGTTGCGTAGATCTCCTTCTCTTTCTGGAAATACTCGGTCCACAACGCCTGCAGCTCGTTCTTCGGCGTTTTCTCCGAATATGCCATTGCGTGCCATTGTCCTAGGATACCCATTTCTGCCTCCTGTAAAAAAAGTTAGTACGATTCTACCCCTTTTATATTCGAATGTAAACCGTTACTGTTCAGCCCCGGAATGATTTCCGATTCAGCGATTCCCTTTACTTTATAAATTTACCGTGGTAAACTGTTCCTATATTCACAGTCATCCACGGAGGTTACGTCATGGCAAAGAAGAAAAAAATCAAGTCCAGAGAACTCACCCACCTCTTCGAGGCGATTCTGACACTGGAGGATGTCGATGAATGCTACAGCTTCTTCCAGGATCTGTGCACCGTCGGGGAGCTGACCTCCCTCGCACAGCGTTTTGATGTGGCGTCCATGCTGCGTGCACATGGAACCTATCTGGAGATCTCCGAACAGACCGGCGCCTCCACAGCCACCATCAGCCGCGTCAACCGCTCCCTCAACTACGGTGAAGACGGCTATGACATGGTATTTGAGCGGCTGGGCGAGCTGGACGAAGAATAAACCTCTTCTCTACCCGTTGATCTCAATCACATCCTCAACGTCGATATAGCTGCCGTCCTGCTGGATCTGGTAGCCTAATGTCAGATTGTCCTCTCCGACAACGAACAGGACATCTCCCGCCTGAACCGCCTGCCCCTCCCGGACGAGGGAGGTGCCCGCATTGCGGTACACGGACACGTATCCGTTTCCATGGTCGATGCGGATGCAGCCGCCGAACTTGGTATCTGCCGCGACACTCTCCACCGTGCCGTTTCCGGTAGCCGTGATGAGTGAGCCCTTCTCGGACCGAAAGACCACGATGGGATTGCCAGTGGCGGGCGTCTCTGTCCCCTCCTCTCCCGGAATCGCCGGATTATCCGGATCATCCAGCGTATTGGTCATGGAAGCCGTTCCGGAGACCGGCACGCCCACCGGCACCCTGGCCTGTGCCTCCTCTTCAGCACGGGCGTCCTCCGCGGAGAGCTTCTGCGACAGGGTGAGGGAAACCTGATCCTTCTCCGCCTGGAGACGGGCTGCCTCCTGTGCCAGCGTGTCATTTTCCTCCTTCATCTGATTGATCTGCGCGCTCTGCTGTGCACAGATATCCCGCAGCGTTGATACCGTCATGGAGGTGTAGATGACATAGCAGACGATGGCCACGATTGCGCCGAACACAAGCAATGTCAGGATTTCCACCAGTAAAAAACTGACCCGCAGTGTATGTTTCTTACCGCCGGAGGCTCCAGGGACCAGCATCAATGTGTAATCCCTGCCGATTGTGCGCCTCTTTTCTTTTTTCTTACCTGATGTCTTTGCGCTCATACATTTCAGCGTAACACATTTGCCATGCTCTTGCAATGCTCTTGCAATTCGTAAGTTAGAATTCAGCGTTTGCTGTTCTGATTGGTTCCGAACAGCTACTAACTTTTTTCTTTACATTCCGTGTGCGGTGTGCTATTGTAAGAAATGTCGATTTTCCGTTGATGATCGACAGGAACTTTTTATCAGCAAGTGGAGGTAATACCAATGAACAAAGGAACTGTCAAGTGGTTCAACAACCAGAAGGGTTACGGCTTCATCTCCGATGAGGCAGGGAACGATGTATTCGTACATTATTCCGGACTGAACATGGAAGGCTTCAAGTCTCTGGACGAGGGCGCTTCTGTGGAGTACGATGTAATCCAGGGCGAGAAGGGACCGCAGGCGGTCAACGTCAATAAGCTTTGATCTGCTGACGCATAGAAAGTAGAAGGCTTAGGAGACCCATCCGAAAGGATGGGTCTTTTTTGTGCACGAATTACATTCGCGCACAAAAAAATGATGCACACGGATTTTGCAGGGAAACATGCCGCTTGCAGCGGCCAAAATCCGGCGCGGGAAACGCCCAAAGTGCAAGCACAATGGGCGTTTCCATTATATTCCGCCTCTATCCGATGGCGTCAATGCGCTCCAGAATCTCCTCCAGGGACAGTGCGCCGCCGAAGAGCGACAGAGCAGAGCCCACCGTGCAATCCAGCTGTCCGGCCGATGCCGCATACAGGGCATCCAGATCCGACAGGCTGTGGATGCCGCCGGCATAGGTGACCGGATGGGGTCTGCCCTGTGCCATACGGGCGGCACACCAGCTGCCCAGGATCCCTGCGATGCTGGTCTCAATCCCCTGCTGACGGCCCTCCACATCCACGGCGTGGACAAGGAACTCCGCACAGGAGGCCGCCAGCTGCTCCAGGGTACTCTCATCGACGATGGTTTCCGTCTGCTTCTGCCAGCGGTCCGTAACGATACGGTAGCGGGGCGTCTCCCCCTCTGAGACGGACTCGGCACGGCAGGAGAGATCCAGCACAAGGTGCTCCCGCCCCACGGCACGGATCATCCGTGCCAGGCGGTTCTCATCCAACCGGCCCTCACGGAAGACATAGCTGGTGACGATGACATGGGAGGCACCTGCCTCCAGAAAAGCTGCCGCATTGTCCGGGTTGATCCCACCGCCGATCTGCAGAAGCCCCGGATGGGCCTGCAGCGCAGGGATCGCCAGCGCACGACTGGCCTCATATTCCGGTGTACCGGCTTGATTTAACAGGATGATATGCCCGCCGGAGAGCCGGTGGGCGTGATAGATCTCCGCATAGTAGCACGCGTCATGAACTGCCACGAAGTTCTCAGAAGCGGTGCCGGCAGACCCGGCCGCGCCGTCCCGGAGACTCGCGCCCACGATCTGCTTGACGCATCCATTATGGATATCGATACAGGGTCTCAGGCGCACCGTGCGCTTATCCTATGACATCCGACATGCCGTAGAGACCCGCAGGACGTCCTGCCAGATATTTTGCAGCCTGGAGGGCACCCTTGGCGAAGATGGAACGGGAGTATGCACGGTGGGAGATGGTGACCACCTCGTCCAATCCGGCGAAGATGACATCGTGGTCGCCGACGATGGTGCCGCCACGTACCGCCGAGATGCCGATCTCATCCGCCGGGCGTTTCTCTCTGCGGGTACTGCGGTCGTAGACATAGGGTTCTTCCTTCGGGAGAGACTCGTTGATGCAGTCCGCAAGGGCCAACGCCGTACCACTGGGCGCATCCAGCTTTTGGTTGTGGTGCTTCTCAACGATCTCAATATCGAAGCCCGCCTCCTTCAGCACCGGTGCGGCTTCCTTCAGTACCTTCATCAGGACATTGATGCCCACAGACATATTGGCGGAGCGCAGGATCGGAATCGTGGCCGTGGCCTGCGACACATGCGTCAGTGTCTCCTCTGAGAGGCCTGTGGTACAGAGGACCAGCGGGAGCTTCCGCTCCTCACAGCAGGTCAATAGCGCATCCGTCTGATCCGCTTTGGAGAAATCGATGACCACATCCGCCTGCTCCTGCACCTCCTTCAGATCCCGGTACACCGGATAGGAGCCGTCACCGTCCCCAAAGAGATCCACACCCGCGACGATCTCGACTTCCGAATCCTCCCTGGCCAGCTCGGTGATCACACGTCCCATGCGGCCGTTACAGCCGCGCATGATGATTCTGGTCATGGCTGCCTCCTTACGCGATGAGCCCGAAGCGGCGCATTTCCTGCTCCAGCAGCTTGTGATGAGCCTCCGACAGTGGTGTCAGCGGCAGGCGCAGAGGCCCGGCCTGGATACCGATCATCGGCAGTGCAGCCTTCACCGGGATCGGATTCACTTCACAGAAGAGGGCGTCGATCAGGGGCAATGCCTTAAGCTGCAGTGCCGCAGCGCCCTTGAAATCACCCTCCAGCGCCATCCTGCAGATGTCATGGGTCTGTTTCGGCGCCACATTGGAGAGCACAGAGATCACGCCGAGAGCCCCCAGAGACATCAGTGGAACTATCAGCCCGTCCTCACCGGAATAGAGCTCGAAGCCCTCGTCCACCATCGACATCATCTTGGAGGTCTGGGCCAGATTGCCGACGGCATCCTTGATTCCAACGATGTTGTCCACCTCCCGGTACAGCTGGGCCATGGTCTCAGGGAGAACGTTCGTCCCCGTCCGGCTGGGTACATTATAGACGATCACGGGCAGATCCGTTGACCTGGCGATGGCGGTATAGTGTGCGATCAGCCCGTCCTGAGTTGCCTTGTTATAGTAGGGCGTCACAGAGAGGATCGCATCCGCGCCGCAGGTCTGTGCCTCCCTGGAGAGATATTTGGCAGTCTCCGTGCTGTTGGAGCCAGCACCCGCCACCACCGAAATCCGGTGATTCACATGCTGCACGCAGTAGCGGATGACCTCGACGTGTTCATCCTCTGTCAGAGTAGCCGATTCGCCTGTGGTGCCACAGACAACGATGGCATCCGTTCCGTTATCGATCTGGAAATCAATGAGCCGGCCGAATTCCTCGTAATTCACCGAGCCGTCTTCGTGAAAAGGTGTCGCGATGGCGACGCCTGCGCCCTTGAATACTGACATAATCCCCCTCCATCCTGATGGAAATGGCATATTGATCCTAATAGATACCGTACTATCATAGCGCGCGGCACTTTGGGTGTCAATGTGTGTTGCAAATCACAGCCACTCACCTTTCAGCCCCGGGACCATTCCCCAGCGGTTTGCCAGTCGGCCCAAGGAGCATCTCCCGGGCGGTTCGCGAGCTTGCGACGAGCGCGAGCAGGCCGCCCGAGGGATGCTCCCAGGGCCGACCGGTAAACCCGAATTACAACTTGAAAAAGGATGCGCGGTATGATAGGATAACCTGTGTCGGCGTTGCCGGCGGTTGTCCACGTAGCTCAGCAGGATAGAGCGACCGCCTCCTAAGCGGTAGGTCGGAGGTTCGAATCCCCTCGTGGACGGTTGACGAACGAGAGAGGCATGGTTACCATACCTCTCTTGTTTTAGTTTCTTTCACTCTCCCGACCCGAAGAATTCCCGCAGGTATTCGCCGGCTTTCTGTTTGAATTGTTCCTCCAGGTCGCTCTGTAGGCTGCGGCCGGTACGGTCCTCGTAGA
>JAFSYF010000058.1 GCA_017443695.1 Butyrivibrio sp. | reverse complement strand
TCACTGAACAGCAGCTCCGCATACACCGGGAAGGGCCAGTAGTTCTCGTCCGTCAAGAGTTCCAGCGCATCCGCGCTCTCCCTCGCCGCATTCATATCCGCCAGGATCTGTCTGTGGTAATACGCCAGCGCTTCCCAGGTATCCGCCGGCACTCCGGCCAGATCCTGCTCCAGACGTTTGGTTTGCTCCAGGAGCGTGTCCGTCAGCCGCGTCACCTGCCCCGCCGTCTCCGATTCATAGACCGCCGCACAACCGGCAGCCTTCAGTGCCGTCACCCGCTCACACAGCGCCGCCCCGTACCGGGAGACCGCCGGCAGGATCTGTCGCCTTATCATATCCAGCATCGTATGCGCCTCGATGGCGATCAGCGCATTATAGGTATCGGCATGAATCGTTGCCCGGCTTACCAGCTCCTCCTTCGTATACACACCATTCTGTGTATAGAGCTGTATCGCCCGCTCATCCGCATAGTGTGGCAACGCGTCCGCCGTGGACTGCAGATTGGAGAGACCCCTGCGTTTCGCCTCCTCTGCCCAGGCGCTGTCATATCCGTTCCCGTTGAAGATGATCCGCTGGTGTTCGGTGAAGGTCTTGCGCAGCAGCGCCTGCAGATCCGCCTGGAAGTTGTCGGAACCCTCCAGGATATCCGCGAATTCACCCAGCTCCTGTGCCATAATGGTGTTCAGCGCGATGTTGGGACCGGAGACCGACTGGGAGCTTCCCAGCATACGGAATTCGAACTTGTTGCCGGTGAACGCCATCGGCGAGGTACGGTTGCGATCCGTATTGTCCTGCGGAATGGCCGGCAGCACATCGATGCCGATCTCCAGCTGCCGTTTGCCCTCATCCTTATAGGAGGTGCCCTTGATGATCGCCTCCACCACCGCGTTCAGCTCGTGGCCCAGGAAAACGGAGAGGATGACCGGCGGTGCCTCCTGACCGCCCAGCCGGTTGTCATTGCCTGCCGACGCCACCGTACACCGCAGCGTGTCCTGGTACTCGTCCACTCCCTTGATGAACGCCGCGAGGAACAGCAGGAACTGCGCGTTCTGACTCGGTGTGGATCCGGGCCGCAGGAGGTTCTTGCCGGTATCCGTCGCCAGCGACCAGTTGTCGTGCTTGCCGGAGCCGTTCACCCCGGCGAAGGGCTTCTCATGAAGCAGACAGACGAAACCATGCCGGTCCGCCACCTTCTTCATCATATCCATCGCCAGCTGGTTCGCATCGGAGGCCGTGTTCGCATCCGTGTAGATCGGCGCCATCTCATGCTGGCTGGGTGCCACCTCATTGTGCTTGGTCTTAGACAGCACGCCCAGCTTCCACAGCTCGTTGTCCAGATCCTCCATGTACGCCGCCACCCGGGGCTTGATCTGACCGTAATAGTGGTCCTCCAGCTCCTGCCCCTTCGGCGGTTTCGCACCGAACAGGGTACGGCCCGTCAGCCGCAGATCCTCCCGCTTCTTCCACAGCTCCTTGTCCACCAGAAAATACTCCTGCTCCGGCCCGCACTGTGCCAGTACGCGCTTCGTCTGCGTGTCTCCGAACAGCCGAAGGATCCGGATGGACTGTTTGCTCACGGCATCCATGGAACGCAGGAGCGGGGTCTTCTTATCCAGGGCCTGCCCACCATAAGAGATGAACACCGTCGGGATATACAGGGAGCCATCCTTGACGAAAGCAAAGGAAGTGGGATCCCAGGCCGTATAGCCCCGGGCCTCAAACGTGGCCCGCAGTCCCCCGGAGGGGAAGGAAGACGCGTCCGACTCGCCCCGGACCAGTTCCTTTCCGGAGAAATCCATCACGATCTTGCCGCCGCCCACCGGGTCGATGAAGCTGTCATGCTTCTCCGCCGTCACACCCGTCATGGGCTGGAACCAGTGGGTATAGTGTGTGGCGCCCTTTTCTACGGCCCACTGCTTCATCGCCTCAGCGATCTCATTGGCCGTGGCCAGATCCAACTGCGTCCCTGTCGTGGTGCAGGTCTTCCATGCCTTATAGGAAGCAGCGGAGAGCCGGTCCTTCATGGTTTCTTCATTAAATACCTGACTGCCGAATACACTCGTCAGGCGCTCCTTCTCAGCGGTTGATCCACTCATTGTCATCTCCCTGCGCCATCATCGTCTCCGTAAGGAATCACGGAAATGAATCAGTGCCTCTTTCTTCAGCTTTATGATCTCCGGACTGTCTCCGGCACATTTCGCCGCAAAGGTGTTCTGCTCACCCGACTTCGGAACCACCTCTGCACCGACCACTCTCCGGGCGACCTCCTCCGGAACAAATACATTATCCGTCAGGAAGGGATGCAGTGCCCCGTTCTCATCGCCGCTGACCAGTGCGCTGTCCGCCACGGCCATCAGATCGGCCTGTTCCGCCTCCGTCGGCCCTTCCTCGGTAAAGGGCAACACCGCCACCACCATCCGCTCCCGGACGCCATTGTAACAGGAGGCACGCGACCGTTCGCCGCGGTGCGACATATCGATCAGCGTCTGGATCAGACCACCGCTGGCGTTCATCCTGCGGACCTCTCCGCCGCCCAGGTATGTGCCGAACAGATTGAAGGATACCCGGTTCAGCAGCAGGTCTCCGGTCACGGACATCGGGCAGAAAGCAATGCCGCCCAATACGGATCTGGCGTGGGCGATCATGCAGCCGCCCCCCGTCTCTCCGTCCTGTACCCCCAGAATACCGCCGGTCAGATGCTGGTTGAAGCCCACCGGCATCCGGTTCTCCGGAATGCTCCTGCCAAAATCCGACACCGGATAGCGCCCCAGGTGCCCGGTGAAATCCCTCCGCAGGATATGCGGCGTCCTGGTCTGCACCGGAGCGATCTGCAACGGGGCGATCTCTTCCCACCTGAGATCCACCGACCTGCCGTTCTCATCCACATCCCGCTCAGGGGTACGCGGATAGCGCACATCGCAGCGCACCAACAGCGCCCGGATGAACGGACTGCAGATCAGATCCAGCTGATACAACCCCTTCTCCTCCTCACCGGGCACATGGATCTCGCCCAGAATAGTCAGGCCATCTCCCTCCCCTGAGAGCCTCAGCGGGTGGGCGATGATGCAGTTGAAGCTGTGCGCCGCACCGGCATAACGGACATACTGCCGAAGGAACTCACCCCCGGCGAGCTCTTTCCCGTCGAAGGAGACCTTCCTGATCTGGCCATAGTCCCCGGACTCCAGGGACACCACGACCACGAGACGCCCCTCTGCCGCGGTCAGCCGGAACTCGGGCTCCTCCATCCGGTCCGGCTTCTTACGCTGCTCCGGCTCCGGCTTCGGTTCCTCCACCTTCTCCAACTCGGACACCATAGCCTCTTCCGACAGCGGCTCCAGCTTCCCCTGCGCCTCCAGGAGTCTCCGCATGGCGCCCACCGGATTGAAGACCGGCAGCTCATATTCGTGGATCTCAATGATCGGTGCGGCCGGCGACTTCTCATGCACCCCGCCGGTGATCCGGTAGTAAACATGATAGGTCTCGCGGATCTCACGGAAACGGATGATCAGGAAGATACTGCGGATCTCCGGTTCCTGCGCCGCACGGATCCGCTCCTCCTCTGCCTCCGAGGTGAAACGCCGCTCCTGTGGCTGCGGCAGCGGCAGACGCTCCATGGAAATGGCCGTCCAGCCCTCGATCCTGCACTCATCACAGTTGAAAGAGATCTGGGAGATGTCCGTGAGCTGTCCCTCATCCACAGCAAGCTGCAGCGTCAGCACCGGATGCCGTCTGGGATTGAAGAGGGTGAAGCTCATGCGCTCCTCCTCATCCTTCCGCCTGGAATACACCAGCTTGCCCACAGCACTGTCGTTGAGCCGCTGTCTGCCGGAAGCCCTGAGAGCCAGCGTCTTGTTCTCCAGCCCCTGCCGCTCCTCTGCCGTGATCTGCTCCGCCAGCTCCAGCGCCCGCTCCCTGCGGGTGTTGCTGAGACTCCGGCCGCCTCTGTCGAAATGGGCCGCCGACAGGTAGGCCACCCGCGCGCCGAAGGAGGGAGAGGAGCAATCCTGTGAGTAGACGGCGGCGCTGAGTCTGGCCCGCTCCAGCTTCGTCCACATCTGATGCTCCCAGGGTGTCTCCGCAAAGCATCCGTATCCACCGCTCACCACATCCTCACGGAAGCTGATGTCATACGGCGGATCATGGGTCTCCAGATACTCACCCGGCGTATTGAACACAACGCCTTCACAGCGCCTGGCCTCGCGAATGAGACCACGTAGTCCCGCAGTTCCCGGAATCAGGCGGTTGAGACCACGGACCGACATCGGCCGCCACAGCGGGCTGCGGACATCCATGTTGATGAAGACGAAGACATCCCGGTTGATGGTACCCTGGATCTGGGCACTGCGCAGCTGCCGGAGGATGGCCGTCAGGCTTCCGGCATCATAGATATCCCGCAGATCCATCATCGGCAGGATAGATAGACTCTTCGCCTGTTCGGCATCCCCGCTGACCCGGATCGGATTGTAGATCGCCTCATCCGGCAGCGGCGGCAGAATGGCATGCAGCGCATCCTGGGGCGTTGTGCTGTAGTAGAGGCAGACGGCACGGATTCCGGCCTGCACATAGAACGGTGCCTGTTTGATCTGAAAAGCGGAGGCCTCCGGCCGAAGGATCATGCTGCAGCTGCCGAACATATCCCGGGCACCGGTTCCGTCCGGATTACTCTCCGAGAGCTGGAGAGAACCGAAGAACTCGTCCTCCGTCATGGCGGACAGCAGGCCTGCGTTATAGGCGGCCAGCATCACCTCATCCCCTTTGGACAGGCAGCGTCCCTTGATCCGCGTCAGAATGTCCGGGCCGAAATTCGGCAGGATCCGTCCAAGGGTATAATTATTATCAAAATCCCAGGTGGCGCGCACCGGTATGTTGCCGGCATTCGCATGATCCAGCTCGTCCAGAATCCAGCGGATCGCCGCAAGATCCGCCGCCACACCGGCCTCGTCGTTCGTATCTCCGGTATCTGTATGATAACAGCCCACATGGAATCCAAAACCCACATGGATCCTGGTTTGAACACTGTTATTCCGCGCTGCCAGCGCGAATTGGTTCATGAATCCTTCCACGCAATCCTCTCTCCCTGCCGTGAAATATCATTCAAATAGTATAGCACAAGCGTTCCATTCATGCCTATGCCGAGATCGGCGGTCTCCCGTCTCCCTGCGTCAGGTAGAACTGCTCCACCCGGAATCCGGCCGACAGTGCGAAGAAGTGCAGCATATGTCTGCCAGAACGGATCTTGACCTCGATGAGCGGCACCCACACCCACATGTTCTCCACAGAGAAGCGCCAGATGGACTGCCCGTGATAAAGCTCCCGCTCCGCATAGACCTTGTCATCGATGCCGATGGTGAAATGCGCGCCCTCGCTGTTGCCCAGAAGCATCCGCGCCCAGATCCGGTAGCTGCCGCCCTTGCAGTCGAAGCTGTAATGGAGACAGGGTCCTGTCCGGGAGATCAGGGTTCCCCGCAGCTGTACATCCAGCCTGTGTCCCTGTTTCGTCCGCAGATACATCGCCAGCCCCGTCTCACCGTGGGCGGGGGAGAGGCAGTAGCTCCAGGTCTCCGTCACCACCTCCTGTTTACGGCTGTTCTCCGTATAGGCGAACTTGCTCTCACACAGTGCGGATGCCGCTTCGATCAGGATGGCACCCCGCTCCTCCTGAGGCGGTTTCTTACCGGTTTTCAGGATATACGCCGGACGGACCGGATCATCGTAGGACAGCGGCTGGATCTCATCCTCACTTCCCTCGATGGGGTCGTCCACTCCGGTATCCCGCAGATAAACCACCGGCCGCGGCAGGAGCTCCGCCGCGCGCCGTCCGTAGAACTCCGGCACAAAGGCATTGATATCGAACCGCTCCGGCAGCCTCTGGTCGCCGTAGCGCATCCCGAGATTGTTCTCCAGTCTGGGCTTCGTATAGATGATAAACCTGGAAAAGGCAAAATACCGGTCGATGGCATGGAAGATGATACGGTGCGCGCCGCCCTTCATCTCCGGCAGCTCCATGGTCAGCTTCTCCACGCCGTCCCGGACATTGTCCCGCCAGGTTCCGCGATGCTCATCGGTGCTTGCAGATTCCAGAACAAACATCTCCCCTTCATCCACAGAGACGCCGATCCGGATCCGACCCACGGAATTCAGCGATGGGAAACGGTGCACCTCCAGCATAAACCGTCCCTCACCGGTGACAGTGATCTCGTAGATGAGGGTACCGCCCTCGCTCCTGGCCTCAACCATGGAACCGCGCCCACGTCCCAGGTTTGGAATACGCACCCAGGCGCCGGACAGATCCCGGATCATCTCCGCCTCGATGACGAGCATTCCGTCATCCTCCATATGCGGCGGGAAGATGATGTGCTCCTTTCCCAGCAGGGTGATCCCCGCAAACAGCAGCACGCGCACCGGAACCGTGACCACCTCCCCGGTCATCATACTGTTCACCGTGATCTCCCCGGTGACTGCCGCTTCTCTGGCCTTTGCGTCCTCCCTGAGATCCGGTGCCTCGATCTGACCGGAGATCAGCGCCGGGATCTGATCCCAGTCCACCTCCACGAGGAACCGCTCCTCCTCTTTGATCCGCAGCTGCCAGGTCTGGGCAGATATCTCGGAGGCACCCGCAAAAACCCCGGACGACTCACCCGCCTGTTCCTCCTCCGACACACTGCGCACGAAGCGCAGCCAGGCCGGCATTGTCACCGTGACAAGGATCTCCGTCTCTCCCGCATTGGCGATCTCAAACCATTTTTCCACCGGCTTGACGAAAGTCAGTCCCTCGCCGGCTTCCGGGCAGGTTACGATCAGATGATCCTGCAGTGGCTCCAGGGGTACCCGGGCGGCCGGAAAGATCGCCATCCGCGGCGGCGGGAAATCCTCCGGCGTCAGCATCCCGTCCCATCTGCCGCCGCTCATCACCTGATTGTAATAGGTGAACATGCTGCGCCTGGCGTGATCAAAATCCTGCGAGAGACGGGCGTAGGTCGCAGCCGCCGAAGCCTTGCCCTGCGTCAGGCACAAATGGCTGCGGTCCGCATAGTAGAACATGGCGTTGGTGTAGTACGCCGCATGGAACCGCATCAGCACCAGCTGGAAGAAAGCATCCCGCTCCTCCTCCGGGAGGCTGTTCCGGATCCGGTTCCCCACCCGGAAGAAGGTTTCGTACCGGTGGAGGCGCATCGCTCCCTCGTCGGCATAGGTATTCTGGGAAAAGACATCGCAGTCCATCTGCTCCAGCTTGCGCGCATTGGTCAGCTGGTCAAACTCCGTCAGAAGGGGCGCCAGCCGTTTGCCGTGTCCGCCTTCAAACTGCTCATCGATCCACTGGGTGAGGAATTCGGTCTCATCATTCGATATCGCATCCTCCCTGCCGATCTCCCAGGCCAGGGTGGCGTAATAGTCCATCTGCAGCTCCAGGGGCTTCATCGCGCCGAAATTGGTCACCCACAGACGGCGGATACCCTCCTCATAAGCCTTCTTGAGTTCATTCCTCGTCTGAGCCAGCGGGATCGTGCAGCAGAACGTATAGGACATCCCGGGCGGTGCCCAGTAGGAATTGTGATAGTAGAGGCCGTTCCCCGCGGGGCGGTGCTTCTCCTTCTCCCCGGGATAACGGCGGACATGACCGTAGTTATCGTTGGACCAGACAATGGTCACGTCATCCGGCACCTTCAAACCCGCATCGTAGAGCTTCAGCACTTCCTTGTAGGGGATGAATAGCTTCAGGGGCGCCCCCTTGACATGCTCCGCTACCAGCCGCTCCTGCAGCGCAATGACTGCCTCCAGGATCTCCTTCTGAGCCTGGACGAGTTCATCTCCCCTGAGACCCTCTGTCGCCTCCGTGACGAAGCCGGAATCGTGGATACCCCGCATCCCCAGCGTGTAACTCACCTCCAGGGCGCTGTTCTGGATGACGCTCTCCTCCCAGTACTGGGTGATGATGTCCCGGTTGCGTCCTGCGATGGAGAAATCATAGCGCACCTGATCCGGATCGTAGCCCCTGCTGATCAGCCAGGGCCGCCACTCACGCTGGTTGCTGCGCATGAGCATATCACAGTGACTCGTTCCCACGACGATGCCCATCCGGTCAGCGAGGATCCCGTTCTCCGGATTGGCATTGAAGCTGTTCACATGCATGGCCGGCCAGATATAGTTCATGCCCAGCCGCAGCAGCAGCTCAAACACATGCGCATAGGTTCTGGGGCCGATGGTCTCCTCTCCCATGTGTCGCTGCACCCAGTGCTCCAGCTCCTCCTCATCGTTGATGAAGATCCCGCGGTAAGCGATGGAGGGGCTGTCCACCCGCTCGTAGTCCTCCGGCAGATCGATCTGCAGCTTCCTGCGCACAGGGACATCCGCCCAGAAGGTCCAGGGGGAAACACCAAGGATCCTTCTGCAGAAATAATACATCCCGTAAATGGCGCCGCGTCTGTCTGTCCCCAGGATCAGGAGTGCGCCTCCCCGCGCGCTGATGAGGTACCCCTCCCGGCGCAACCGGCCCTTGTCATCCGACAGGGATTCCAGATCCTCCGGCGATGCCTCCAGTACCTCCGTGGTTCCGACGACAATACGGAACGCCGTATCCTTACGGGGAAAACGGCGGGGCAGGTCACTCTCCACAACCTGCGGCGGACACAGCAGTACATGCGCATCCAGCACTTTACGCAGATCGCCGGCCAGACTGCCGGCCGCGATGCGAACCGCCTCCTGCTCTCGATCATCGATCTCTATACGGATTTCCATCCTTTGTCTGAGTTGAATGCCCATACGGAATAAAGTTTATCACAAAACGAATTGAAAGTAAAAGGATACTGCGCATCAAAAAAGCCGCAGGAAAACCTGCGGCATCTATGATCTCTGCGGGTAGCCGGACTTGAACCGGCACGAAGTCGCCTTCGAGAGATTTTAAGTCTCTTGTGTCTGCCAATTCCACCATGCCCGCTCATGGAGCTTCAGGGACTCGAACCCGGGACCGATCGGTTATGAGCCGACTGCTCTAACCAACTGAGCTAAAGCTCCATGTACTGACAATGACTCCGACGAGGTTCGAACTCGTGTTACCGCCGTGAAAGGGCGATGTCTTAACCACTTGACCACGGAGCCAAAACTCCCCCAGTAGGGCTCGAACCTACAACATCACGGTTAACAGCCGTGCGCTCTACCATTGAGCTATGGAGGAATATATGGGCTTAAGTGGACTCGAACCACCGACCTCACGCTTATCAGGCGTGCGCTCTAACCGGCTGAGCTATAAGCCCCCGTCACCCACATCATGAACGGCAAGACGAAGTATAGCACCTTGAAAAACAAAATGCAAGAACTTTTTTTACTTGACATTGCGTTATACATCGTATTATGATGTATTCCATGAAAGGAGGTAGCAGATGGATATACAGCTCAAGCGTGGTCTTCTCGACGTTTGTGTGCTTGCTGCAATCCGGGACAAAGACTCCTACGGCTATCAGATCATTAAAGATATGAAGCCCTATCTGGTGCTGTCCGAGTCCACCCTGTACACCATCCTCAAGCGTCTGGAGTCGGCCGCCATGCTCACGGTCAACAGCATCGAGCATGAGGGCCGGCTGCGTAAATACTACCATATCACGGACAAGGGCGTCGCCCGTCTGGAGGAATTCAAAGAGGACTGGAAAGAGATACTCGCCATTCACCAGTTTATATTCCGGGAGGAGAGCAGCTATGAATAAAGAAGAATTCTTAAGGGCATTAAGGGACAGGCTGTCCGGACTGCCCGAAGCGGACATGGAGGAGCGGATCATCTTCTACAGGGAGATGATCGAGGATCGCATGGAGGACGGATTCTCCGAGGAGGAGGCCGTCGCCCAGATCGGACCGGTGGAGGACATCGTGTCACAGATCATGTCGGAGATCCCGCTGACCAGGATCGTGAAGGAGCGGGTGAAGCCCCGGCGGAAGCTCAAGACATGGGAGATCGTCCTCCTGATCCTGGGATTCCCGCTGTGGTTCCCGCTTCTGATCTCCGCATTCGCCGTCCTTCTGTCGTTGTATATCACCGTCTGGTCTGTCCTGATCTGCATCTACGCCGCGGATCTCTCTCTGGCGGCAGGTGCTGCATGCGGCATCTTCGGCATCTTCCTATGGCTGCGGGCAGGGAACCCTGCGGGCGCAGTCTTCGGTGCGGGCGCAGCGCTCACCTGTGCCGGCCTGGCGATCCTGCTGTTCTTCGCATGCATATGGCTGACCCGGGGACTGATCCGGGGCACCGGCCGGATCCTGACGGGACTGAAGACCTCTCTGGTCGGAAAGGGGAATGATTATGAATAAAACCAGGATATGGCTCATCGCAGGGCTGTCCCTGACAATATCGGGCCTGATCATCTGTGCGCTGTCCTTCAACGCCCTCGGCCGCGACTTCAGTCGTCTGAGCACCGTCCGGTACGAAACCAATACCTACGAGGCACCGGGCACCTTCTCCAGTCTGTCGATCCACGCAGACACGGAGGACATTGAACTTCTCCCCTCCACCGATGGCCATACAAAAGTGGTCTGCCACGAGGATGCGAAATATCCCCACCGGACCCAGATCCAGTCCGACACGCTGATCATCAACCGCCCGGCGCATCCCGGTATCCGGTTCGGCGTCGTGATGGACCGGGAGACCATCTCCGTCTATCTGCCCGCGGCCACATATGATAAACTGGTGATCGACAGCGACACCGGCGATGTGGAGATTCCGGCGGATTTCTCCTTTATGGAGCTGCAGATCGATCTGGACACCGGCGATCTGGACTGTCTGGCCGGGGTCAACGGACTGCTGCAAGTCACATCCGATACCGGCGGTATCGATCTGGCGGATTTGAAGGCGGGGGATCTCCGGCTCACCACCACCACCGGCGATGTCCGGCTCACCAATGTGATATCTGCCGGAAGCATGCAGATCGAGACGGATACCGGTGATGTCCGCTTCGACGGCAGCGATGCCATGACCATCACCGTCAGGACCGATACCGGTGATGTGACCGGCACCCTGCGTTCCGCCAAGACCTTTGTCACGAATACGGATACCGGAGCCGTCGATGTACCGCAGGCAGGCAACGGCGGCAATTGTGAGATCCGGACCGATACCGGAGACATACGGATCAGCATACAGTAAAAGAGGAACCCGGGTTTGATTGCCTTATTCTATGCCATTGTATTCATTATTTCGGTGCTGTGCACAACGTGCTACATCTTTGTGTGGCACAAGCACTTCAACATCAACTTCACGGTGATCTTCACCCTGATTCCGATCGCCTGCTTCGGCTATTACCTGAGCAGCTGTGCGACGCATCTGGGGGAGATGGTAATTGCGCTTCAAATCACCTATCTGGGCGGATGTTTTCTTCCGCTTTTCATCCTGTTAAGCATCCTGAATCTCTGTCAGATCGAGGTCAGGCGCTGGATGAGAACCGCACTGTTTATCCTCTGTGCGCTGATCTATGGTACCATCCTCACGATCGGTTACAGTGATCTGTTCTACAGGTCGGTCACCTTCGATATCCAGAATGGCAGCGTCATCATGGTCAAGGAATACGGCCCGATGCACAGCGCGTTCTACGTGCTGATCCTGCTCCTCTTCCTCACCGGACTCTCCGCCATCTTCTATTCCCTGTTGCGCAAGAAACAGGTACCCAGAACAGTTCTCCAGCTGCTGATCCTGCCGGAAGCCGTCTGTGTGATCTGCTTCTTCCTGGGGCGCCGCATCTTCCCTCTGGTGGATTTCGTCCCCGTGGGCTATGTGCTGGCCCAGCTGATCTACCTGCTGATCGCTTACCGGGTCAATCTCTATGATATCAGCGATACCGTGATCGACTCCATGGTCCGGGACCAGCGGATCGGCTATCTCTCCTTTGATTTCAAGTACCGCTATCTGGGGAGCGACGCAAACGCGCTGCGCCTCCTGCCGGAGCTGTCGAATAAAGCGGTGGACAGCACCCTCGGCTATAAAGCCTCTGAGCGCCGGATCCGCCATTACCTGGAAAGCTTCCAGCGGGACGAGCGCAACGGTACCCACCTCTTCACCGCCCGGGGAGAGACTCCGGAGGAGGACAGCTACTACAACGTCAACGTCAGCTACCTGTATGACGACACCCGCAGAAGAGGCTATATCGTCACCTTCACGGATGACACCCCCAACCGGCGATACATCCGGCTGCTGGATACCTACAACGAGCGCCTGCAGGCAGAAGTGGAGGAAAAGACCCATCATATCGTCGAGATGCATGACAACCTGATCATGAGCCTCGCCATGATGGTGGAGAGTCGGGACAACTCCACGGGCGGACATATCAAACGGACCAGCGAAGGCGTCCGCATCCTCATCGATGAGATCCTGAAGGAGGGAAAGCTCTCCCTCTCGCAGGAGTTCTGCGCGGATGTGATCAAGGCGGCGCCCATGCATGACCTGGGCAAGATCGCCGTGGACGACGCCGTCCTCAGGAAGCCCGGCCGCTTCACCGATGAGGAATTCGAGCGGATGAAGCAGCACGCGGCGGAGGGTGCCCGGGTCATCCACGAGATCCTGCTCCACACGGACGATGAGTCCTTCAAGCAGGTGGCGGAGAACGTGGCGCACTACCACCATGAACGCTGGAATGGTTCCGGCTATCCCGAGAGACTCGCCGGCGAGCAGATCCCCATTGAGGCCAGAATCATGGCCATCGCCGACGTCTACGACGCCCTCGTGAGCAAACGCGTCTATAAGGAGGCCTTTGACTTCACGAAGGCCGACAGCATCATCATGGAGGGCATGGGGACACAGTTCGACCCGGGCCTCCAATCCGCCTATGAGAAGGCGCGCCCGCGTCTGGAGCGGTACTACAGCGAGCTCTGACGGGTATCAGCGCAGCACCTGGAAGATATAGAACTTCAGATAGTAGGAGGTCTCCGTCCCGCTGCCGTCCATCCACAGGATCGGATGATCCGGCGCCTGGGTACGGTACTCCACCTGACGGAGCCGGACATGGGCATCTCTGGCGGCCTCAGAGATTGTGCGCGCAAAGAGCGCCGGCTCCATGAAATGAGAGCAGGAGCAGGTAGCCAGGAACCCGCCATCCCGGACGAGGCGGAGCCCACGCAGGTTGATCTCCCGGTAGCCGGCTGTCGCCTTCTTCACAGAGGCGCGGGATTTGGTAAAAGCCGGCGGATCCAGAATCACGAGATCAAAGGTCTCGCCCTGTGCCTCCAGCGCCGGCAGCAGCTCGAAGACATCCGCCGTCTCAAAGCGCATCCGGTCCAGACATCCGTTCAACGCCGCATTCTCTCTGGCCTGCGCAATCCCCGTATCCGAGGCATCCACTGCCCATACCTCCCGGGCTCCGGCCATCACCGCATTTAATGCAAACGCGCCGGTGTGCGTGAAGCAGTCCAGCACCCTGCCATCCCGGGCCAGTGTGCGGATCGCCTGACGGTTGTATTTCTGATCCAGGAAAAAACCGGTTTTCTGTCCGTTCTCCACATCGACATGGTAGCGAACGCCATTCTCCACGATCTCCACCACCGGATCCCCCGAACCGTCCTGTGCCGTGTACAGCGGCCCCTTCACCCGCTCCAGACCCTCCAGGGTACGCACCCTGGCATCACTGCGCTCATAGATCATGCGGATTTGGATCCCCTCTGCCGCCAGGATCTCCAACAGCGCCTGACAGATGATCTGCTTGAAGCGGTCCGTCCCCCTGGCCAGGGATTCCATCACGAGGACATCGGAGAACCGGTCGACGGTGATCCCGGGCAGCAGATCCGCCTCCCCGAAGATCAGGCGGCAGGCGGCGAGATCCTCCGGCCGGGCCATGACCCTTTTCCGGTAGTCCCAGGCATCCAGCACACGACGGCGCAACAAAGCAGGGGTGACCGGGTCCTCCTCCCGCCGGGAGAGAATCCGGACCCGCAGCCTGGAATTGTCGCTGATACATCCCCAGCCGCGGAATGCCCCGCGCGCATCCCTGACCGCAAGGATATCCCCGTCGGCATAGCTGCCCTCTATGTGGTCTACTTCATTGTCGTAGACCCAGAGGCCGCCGGCACGCAGCGTCCTCCCCTCTCCTTTTTTGATATACAGTGTGGCATCAGCCGTCTGGTATTCGTTACTCATGGTAATCCTCTTCTTGGGTTTCGTGTCGGACTTTTGACCCTGGTATCAAAATATTATATCATATTAAACATGACGGACAGAGTGAGAGATACACGCAGGACCAAAGGCAGACAGGCGGTGGCCATCATCGCCCCAGTGTGCTTGCTCTGCGCACAGCTCCTGCTGCTGCTCTTCTTCGGCCTGCAGAAAAAAGGCTTCCACGAGGATGAGTATTATTCCTACTATTCCTCCAACCGCTCAGCAGGCTTCTCCGTACCGGACGGCACCTGGGTCGATACGTCGGATCTCCTCCGGGAACTGGTCGTGGAACCGGGAGAGGGTTTCCGATACGGGCTGGTGCACCGTGTGCAGTCCTGGGATGTACATCCGCCGCTGTTCTATGATCTGCTGCATACCGTCTGCTCCCTGACACCCGGCGTGTTCAGCAAGTGGCAGGGCCTGACGGTGAACCTCATCGCTTTCGTCCTGTGCTACATCCTGCTGTGGCTGCTGACAGGGCAGCTGAGCCTCCCCTGGCCGTTGCGCCTGCTGTTTCAGGCGATCTGGGGTTTCCATCCGATGACCATCTCCTGCGTCATGTTCCTGCGCATGTATATGTGGCTGACGGTCTGGGTGCTGGCCTGTGCGCTGCTCCATCTGCGGCTGATGTCACAGGATGAAGCTGGCAGGGACGGATACCTCCGGAAGCGGCTCTGGATCGCCCTGTGCGCAGTGAATTTCCTGGGCTTCCTAACCCACTACTACTATGTCCTCTTCCTGGCCGGCTGTGCCATAGGTTATGGCCTGCATCTACTGTTCTTCCGCCGGCAGAACCCGATGTCGGGTCGGCTGCGGATGCTCATCCACTACGGCGGCATCACCCTGCTGTCCCTGCTTGCCACCGTGCCGGTATATCCGTCCAGTATCGTCCATATCCTGCGCGGATACCGGGGGCGTGAGGCGGCCTCCTCCTTTTTCGACCTCTCCAATCTCGGCCTGCGGACCGGTTTCTTCCTGGGGCTTCTGAATGATGGACTGTTTGGCGGCTTCCTGTGGCTGATCCTGGCCGTCATCGCCGTCCTGTGGATCCTGAGTCTCCTGTCCGGCGGCAAGAAACACTCCCCTCCGCTGCTGTATCTCATGCTGGCTGCCGGCGTCTATTTCCTGCTGGTCTCCAGAACCGCGCTGCTCCTGGGGGACACCTCCCACCGGTATGAGATGCCTGTGTATCCCCTCCTGCTGCTCCCGGTTGTTGCAGGACTCTGGCAGGGCATCATGTTCATCAGCGGACACCGAAAGGTGATCGCGACCGCTATGGTCGGTACTGTTTTCGGCCTCCTCATCGTCGCCGGTCTCTCGTTCCGGCACCAGGTGCTGTTCCTGTATCCGGAGGCTGCCGCGCGTCTGGAACAGGCCCGTGAAGCGGCCGCGCAGAACATCCCGGCTGTCGTTCTCTACAGACAGGCGACACCGGATCATGTGTGGTATCTGACGCAGGAGCTGCTGGCCTATCCGGCCGTCCTGTTCCAGTGTGAGGATGCAGATATTTCCACCGGACCGGAGCTGCGCCAGGCCGACGCCCTGATCGCCTATGCCGCGGACGGGGAACGGCGGGAGGCCGCATTGCAGGCCATCGCCGGCACCGGACGGCAGATCACTCCTCTCTGGGCATACCAGCTGTGGACCGCATATGAACTGGAACCGGCAGATTGAGGCACTGCAGGCGCGCTACGCGGACTGTGACCTGTGTCCCTGGCAGTGTCATGTCAACAGGCAGCAGGGCGCGCGAGGCCGCTGCGGGATGGGCGCTGAGATCATCGCCGCCAGAGCCGGACTCCATGCCTGGGAGGAGCCCTGTATCAGCGGGCGCACCGGATCCGGCACCGTTTTCTTCTGCGGCTGCAACCTGGGCTGCGTCTACTGTCAGAACGCGGCGATCAGCACTCCTGCCGCAGCGAACACCCCCTTACCGGCGGACTGGCGCAGTCTCACCCCTGACGCCCTGTCAGAGGTCTTCCTGCGGCTGCAGGAACAGGGTGCCGGCAACATCAACCTGGTGACCCCGACCCATTTCGCACCCGGGATTGCGGCCGCCATCCTGCAGGCCAGGCAGGCCGGCCTCGCAATTCCCACCCTCTGGAACAGCAGCGGCTATGAATCCGCTTCTCTGCTGCGGCAGCTGGAGGGCCTCATCGACATCTATCTGGTGGATGACAAATACGGGTCGGCCAGTCAGGCCGCGCGCTATTCTGCGGCACCGGATTATGCGGCGCACTGCAGGGAGGCTATCGCAGAGATGGTGCGGCAGACGGGTCCGCCGGTATTCGTCGGTGGCCTCTCCGCTGAGGCGTACAACGCACTGGATGCGGATTACGACGGACCCCTGATGCAGCGCGGTACCATCGTCAGGCATCTCGTGCTGCCCGGGCAGCGCCGTATCTTACGAAAGGGGCCCGACGGCGTCTCGCGCCTGCTGCCCCAGGACAGTCTCCAGGTGGTGGAATCACTGCTGCGGGACTTCGGCCCTTCGGTATACATCAGCCTGATGAGCCAGTATGTGCCGGGACATGCCCTGACGCAGGAGCAGTACCGCGATCGCTTCCCGGAACTCCTGCAGCGGGTAGATCCATCTGATTATGAGGCCCTGGTGGATCACGCCATCGCCTGCGGCCTCGAGAACGGGTTTTTCCAGGGGGAGGGCGCGGACGACGAGAGTTTCATCCCCGCTTTTGACGGCGAAGGGCTGTGAAAAGTAATGTAAAGGATCTACAGATTTCTCACGAAATGTGATAAAATAACAACGCTTTTTTGTGAAAATAGTGAATAGAACAGGATTGGAAAAAATGGAAAGTAATAACGATATCAATATCGCGCTGCTGATCGACGCAGACAACATCACGGCCAAGTACACGGAGAGCATCCTCTCGGAGCTGTCCAAGTACGGCAAGGTGACCTACCGCCGTATGTATGGCGACTGGTCCCAGGGGCGCCTCAAGAGCTGGCTCTCTGCCGCCTCCAAGCACAGTCTGACCCCCATCATGCAGCCCAACAATACCCCGGGCAAGAACGCCTCCGACATCGGTCTCATCATCGACGCCATGGACATCCTCTATTCCGGGGAAGTCGACGGCTTCTGCATCGCCTCCAGCGATGGCGATTTCAACAAGCTGGCCACCAGACTGCGTGAGGCCGGCAAGATCGTCATCGGTATGGGGGAGAAGAAGACCCCGGCTTCCTTCCGGGCCAGCTGCGAGCGCTTCGTATTCCTCGATATGATCCACGATGAGGAGGATGAAGAGGAGACCACCACAACCACAGCGAAGAACGGCGAGAAGACTGCCGGCCCTGTGGACCGGGCGACCATCGAGAATGCCATCATCAATATGATCGCTGACAACGAATCCGAAGGCCGCGAAACGGGTCTGGGGGAGCTGGGTTCCCGGCTCGTCAAGATCTACCCCGATTTCGACATCCGCAACTACAATTACAGCCGCATGTCGGCTTTCGTCAAGAGCTTCTCCTCCCTGTCCGTCACCACGAGGGATTCCCAGACCTGGATCTCACTCAAGGCTTCCAGCGTCAAGGAGATCGAAGCGCAGATCCTGAAGATCTTCGACAGCAACCGCACCGATACCATGAACATCGGCCTGCTGAAGAACGAACTGGAGAAGGTCAATCCGAACCTGAACGCGACGATCAAGAAGAACGGCTTCACCAAGTTCTCCGTCTTCCTGGAGAAGAAGATCTCCTCCGTACGGGTGGAATCCGGCACCAATGCAGTGTTGAAATAGCATCAGTGCACAGCCGCGCTCACATGTAATCTCCGATGAAGTCCTCGATCTTGCGCCAGTACTTATCGTGATCCACGTAGCCGCCCTCCACATGGCCGGCACCCAGGATGAGCGTGTAGCGCTTCTCACAGGCTGCTGCCGCATAGAGCTGAGTACACATCTGGGGCTTCACAAAGGTGTCCGCGTCACCGTGGAGGAACAGCGTCGGCGTGGCGGAACGCTTCACCGCCTCCACTGGTGCCGCCTGCCGGATGTCATAGCCCGCGCGCAGAAGGATCTCCATACGCAGCAGGAACATGGCCAGCCGCTTGGGCAGCACCGGGGCAACCACCTGATCCTCATAGACGTCCATGAACTCCTCGATGGCAGATGTATAGCTGGAATCGGAGATCGCCAGGCGCACATTGTCCGGCAGCCGCTCTCCGGTAACCATCAGCGTTGTGGCCGCACCCATGCTGACACCGTGGAGGAGGATCTTCGCCTCCGGATCCCTGCGGATGATCCAGTAGATCCATTCCAGGATGTCCAGTCTGTCATCATATCCATAGCCAATGTACCGGCCCTCACTCTTTCCGTGGCCGCGCAGATCCGGCAGCAGCACATGGTATCCGAGACCGGTATAATGCCTGGCTACATCTCCCATCTCCTCGCCGTCACTCCAGACCCCATGGATACAGACCGCATAGCGATGCTCCTGTTCTCCACCCGGCAACATGACCGCGTGGAGCCGCAGATTGTCTATGGAGTTGATGTAGTGCTCCTGCCTGTCCGGATGGTTTCTGACATAACGCCGTCCCTCCTTCGTTCTGGGATTCTGCTCCGCATCCCCCTTCTTCCTTGGCATACAGGTCAGCCGGTACAGGTATCCACCCGCCAGGATGCATCCTCCGGCAAACGCCGACGCCAGCGATAATGCAGCCAGATTCCGTAGCTTCTTTCCCATGACTGTCCTCCTCTTATTTACCCAATTTTGTCCCGGACGATCTCCAGCGCGCGCTCCAGCTGATTGTCCGTCTCGTCTTCCTCGTATTTATCAGAATCGAATTCCACCTCAATATCGGGTTCGAT
>JAFSYF010000057.1 GCA_017443695.1 Butyrivibrio sp. | reverse complement strand
CGTGCTTGCGGGCCGAAAGGTCCGCAAGATGCACGGCGGGGTGAAGGTTGAGAATATGCGAAAGCCCGTGCTTGCGGGCTTGCTTGTGAGCCGGCGTATTACATCTTTATTTATTCTGTCTTTTCTGCTAAAATTATAATGTATGCCCATCTATAATGACAACTCAAATAACGACGCCAAGCAGCCTTTCGATGAGAAAACGGAGGGTCGCCGTCGCGCAGGCTCGCACAGACAGCTCCTGGCACTGGATGTCGTGGCGGGCTTTCGTGTGCGCCCGGGCTTCTATGAGATGAATGGCGCGACCGCCATGTCGGATGGCGTCAATTTCACGGTTTATTCAAACGGCGCCACCTCCATCACCCTGCTGCTCTTCCACCGAGGGGACAGGAAGCCCTACGCCTCCATTCTTTTCCCGGAGAACTACCGGATCGGCAAGGTTTTCTCCATGATCGTCTTCGGACTGAATATCGAGGATCTGGAGTATGCCTACCGTGTGGACGGACCATGGGATCCCGCCCACGGGCTGCTGTTCAACAAAAATCATATTCTGCTGGATCCCTTTGCCAAGGCTGTCTGTGGACAGCGGGTCTGGGGAGAACCGGTGCGGATGTCGGAGGGTTACCGGGCCAGGGTGGTCCGCAGCAATACCCAGACAGACGGATCGCCGCAGCTGCGGACACCCATGAGCGACTCCATCATCTATGAGCTGCATGTCCGGGGCTTTACCAAGGACAGTTCCTCTCATGTGCGGTTTCCGGGGACCTTTGCCGGGATCATCGAGAAGGCCCAGTACCTCAAGAAACTGGGTGTGACAGCGGTGGAACTCATGCCCATCTTTGAGTTCGACGAAACCAGGGATAAGCGCGTGGTGGGTGGACGGACGTTGCTGGATTACTGGGGCTACAACACGGTCAGCTTCTTTGCGCCGAATACAAGCTACGCCTCCCATGATGAGTACAATGAGGAGGGTATGGAGCTGCGCACCATGATCCGTGCGCTGAAGTCGGAGGGCATCGAAGTCATTCTGGATGTGGTATTCAACCACACGGCGGAGGGCAACGAAGACGGCTCCTTTATCTCCTTCAAGGGGTTTGACAACAACATCTACTATCTGCTGACCCCGGAAGGGCAATATTATAATTTCAGCGGCTGTGGCAATACCCTCAACTGCAATCAGCCCATCGTGCAGGAGATGATCGTTGAATGCCTGCGCTACTGGGTGACAGAGTACCGGGTGGACGGTTTCCGATTCGATCTGGCCAGCATCCTGGGCCGGGACGAGAACGGGGCGCCCATGGCCAGACCGCCGTTAATTCAGCGCCTTGCCTATGATCCGATCCTCGGGGATGTCAAGCTGATCGCGGAGAGCTGGGATGCCGGCGGTATGTATCAGGTTGGCTCTTTCCCTTCCTGGAAGAGATGGGCGGAGTGGAACGGCAAATACCGCGATGACATCCGGGCATTTCTGAAGGGGGAATACTGGGCAGCGCCGGAGGCGGTCAAGCGAATCACCGGTTCCATGGATCTCTACGGGGAAACATATGCCGGGTATGACTCTTCGGTTAACTTTATCACCTGTCATGACGGTTTTACCCTGCATGACCTCTATGCATACAACAGCAAACACAACGAGGACAACGGTTGGAACAACACGGATGGCGCGGATGACAACCGCAGCTGGAACTGCGGTGCGGAGGGGGAGACCTCGGATCCGCAGATCCTGTCCCTGCGCTGGCGTATGATGCGTAACGCCATTACGGTGCTGATGTGCAGCCGTGGGACGCCCATGATTCTGGCCGGAGACGAATTCGGCAACACCCAGTTCGGCAACAACAATGCCTACTGTCAGGACAATGAGATCAGCTGGCTCAACTGGGATCTGATCAAGGAGCATCGGGAGTATTTCGATTTCTATCGCAATATGATCCAGTTCCGCAGGCGGCATCCCGCGATCCGTAAGGATCTGGAGCCTGCGCACTGCGGCCTGCCTTTCATCTCCGTTTGTACGGACAGTCCGTGGCACAGGGAGATCAATAACATCACCAAGGTGCTGTCGGTGATGTTTGCGGGGTATTCCACCCCGAGGGCCAGTGATGACATCGTCTATCTCACCATCAATGTTTACTGGGAAGAACAGCTGATCGAGCTGCCGGAGCCTCCGGCGGGCGGGTACTGGTCACTGACGGTGGATACGGCAGATGCCTCCGGCAGATGGTATCACTCCAGACCGGTTCCGGTGACGGCGCGCAGCTGGCAGCTGAATCCAAGGAGTGTCGCGGTATGCATTGTTTCCTGGGGAGCGGAATATGGAAGGTGAAGATCGGCAGGTCGACGGGTTCCTGTTCCAGTCCACAGAGGATGCGGAAAAAGCGCGTGTTGATGTCCAGAAGATCGCATTTCTCCACAGTCGGTTTGATTCTGCCAGGATTCAGGACCGGCAGGCCATATACGAAAAGGCGGTGGAAAACCGGATTTTCCGAACCATCATCGGGTGGGATTATCTGGCAGGATTGCGCAGGGAACTGGTTGAAGGCGGCATTCCGGATGAAGAACTGTCTCCGATTCCGGTGGATGTCCTTTTCACACGGACGATACGAACCGAGGAATATGTCCCCAAACAGCGCATCCGACCGGTAGCGGTCAAACCCAAGCCGGATATCCCCTACATGACGATTCTGTCCGTGGCAATCAACCTGATTCTGGCGGTGCTGGTGGTGGTCATGTTTTTGATTGCCTATTACAGCGACACGGATAATATTCTGAACTATAAGGAGAATGTGACCAACCGCTACGCAACATGGCAGCAGGAGCTTACGGAAAGGGAACGCGCGGTGCGGGCCAAAGAGCGGGAATTGGGACTGGAACAGGAAATGGAGGCTACATCAGATGGAGAGTAAGCAAAGGGTGATGATCGTCGAGGACGAGGCGCGTATGCGCAAGCTCGTCAGGGATTTCCTCACCCGGGATGGATTTGAAGTGATTGAGGCGGCAGACGGACAGGAGGGGCTGGATATTTTCTTTTCCAGAGGCGGTATCGACCTGATCCTTCTGGATGTCATGATGCCCAGGAAAAACGGTTATGAGGTCTGTCAGGAAATCCGTGACAGCGGGAGTACAGTGCCTATCATCATGCTGACAGCCAAAGGCGAGGAACAGGATGAGCTGCAGGGCTTCGATCTGGGGGCGGATGAGTATATCACCAAGCCCTTCAGTCCGAAGATCCTTGTGGCCCGTGTGGATGCCATACTCCGCCGGGTTGGGACAACACCCGGGGATGAGATCCTGGAGGCCGACGGTATCATGGTCAACAAGGCGGCGCACAGCGTCCTGATCGACGGCAGCCCCATCGAGCTTTCTTTTAAAGAATTTGAGCTGCTGACCTATTTCATGGAGAATGCGGGGCTGGCACTTTCGCGGGAGAAGATCCTGAACAACGTCTGGAATTATGACTATGTGGGCGATGCCCGTACCGTAGATACGCATGTCAAGAAGCTCCGCAGCAAGATGGGAGAGAAGGGCGACGCCATCAAGACCATCTGGGGCATGGGGTATAAATTTGAAATCGGCAGCTGAGGGTGAAAAGCGTACGAAAGGGCTGAAGGCCTATCTGTCACCACTTGCGATCTGGGCATTTTCCTTTGGATGCGCGGTGGGATGGGGGGCCTTTGTCATGCCGGGGACGGTATTCCTGCCGGCAGCCGGCCCCATCGGAACGGTTCTGGGGATGGTGTTTGGCACCGGAATCATCTGGATCATCGGTCGCAATTACTTCCGGCTGATGCAGCAGTATCCGGATGCGGGGGGTGCCTATACCTACACGCGGGAGATCTTCGGATACGATCACGGCTTCCTCTGCGCCTGGTTCCTGCTTCTGGTTTATATTGCCATCGGATGGGCCAATATGACGGCGCTGGTGCTGATTGGCCGCAATGTGATGGGACCTGTTCTGCAGTTTGGCTTCCATTATCAGATGGCGGGTTTCGATATTTATTTCGGCGAGATCCTGGTGGAGATTCTGGTTTATGGCGCCTGCGGCCTGGTCTGCATTTATCGAAAGAAGCTGGCGGTATGGATTCAGATTGTCTTTGCCGTGATTCTGCTCGGCGGTATCCTCATTTTCACCTGGCTCACCCTGTTTGGGGAGGGCGCTTCCATCAGTCTGCATCCTGCCTTTGCGGAAACAGGCCACAGCAAAGCGGGACAGCTCTTGGCGATAATGGCTATGGCACCCTGGGGGTTCGCGGGCTTTGAGTCCGTCTCTCACCTGGTACAGGAGGTCACCTTTCCGGTAGCAAAGATGCGGAAGATCATGCTGTTTGCCGTGCTGACGGCAATGGTGGCCTATGTCTGTCTGTCGCTTGTCGCGGTGAGCAGACGGCCGGCGGATTTCGCCGACTGGCAGACATATATTCATGCCCGTCCGACGCTGACAGGAACGGAATCCATGCCGGTGCTCTACGCGGTCTGGAGCGCGCTGGGCCAGACAGGGCTCTATCTGCTCGGTGTCGTGATCATCGGCGGTGTGGTAACAGGTATAATCGGCAATATGATCGCCGCCAGCAGACTGATGGTGGCCATGGCACAGGATCGTGTGCTCCCCGGTTGGTTTGGACAGTGTGCAGAGGACGGGACACCCCGGCATGCCATCAGCTTCATCCTCATCGCTTCCATGGTGATTCCCTTCTGCGGTCGGGTGGCGGTCAGCTGGATCGTCGATGTGACGACGGTCTGTGCAACGGTGGCTTATGCCTATGTATCCGCCGGGATCTGGAAGCAGGGGCGTGAGAAGTATGACCGCAGGGATGTCATCCTCGGGATGACGGGCCTTGTGGCTTCGGTGCTGTTTGCTCTGTATCTTCTGGTGCCGAATTTCTGGACCGTCAGCGCGCTGGAGGCCGAATCCTATCTGATGCTGTCACTCTGGGGGATCCTGGGCTTTATTTTTTTCCGGGCGGTCTTCGTCCGGGATGAGGAGCACCGCTTCGGGCGTTCCACTGTGGTTTGGATCGCGCTGCTGTTCCTGATCTTCTATGCCTCCCTGATGTGGGTTCGTCAGGAGGCGCATCTGAAAACGCAGGTGATTCTCGCCGATATCAGTACCCATCATCAGGAGGAGCTGGCAAGGGATGGCATCACCCCGGATGCGGCAGAGATCGAAGCAAATGACGCATTTCTCGCCGGCACGATGGATCGGATCAGTACCACGCTGCTGAGCACCAGCTTCGTGCTGATCATTCTGTCGATTTGTGGCCTGGCGATCCTGTTCAATGTCTACAGTATCATGCAGGACAGGGAGAGACACCTGGAGACGGCCAGAGCCCGCGCGGAGGAGAACAGCAAGGCCAAGACCATCTTTCTCTCCAATATGTCCCATGACATCCGCACGCCGATGAACGCCATCATCGGTTACCTGAATCTGGCCAAGCGGGAGGATATCACGCTGCCGGAGCTCAGGGAGTATATGGACAAGATCGAAGGCTCCAGTCAGCATCTGCTGGCGCTGATCAATGATGTGCTGGAGATGAGCCGTATTGAGAGCGGTAAGATGGAGCTGGAGATGAGGGACACCGATCTGATCCAGGTGATGGATATGATGCGGGATATGTTTGCAACGCAGATGCGGGAGAAAAAAATCGATTATGACGTATGCTGTGAGAAGATCACCGAGCACTGGGTCATGTGTGATCGGACCCGTCTGAACCGTATCCTGTTGAATCTTATCAGCAACGCCTATAAATTTACACCGGAGGGGGGCAGCGTTCGGGTCCGCCTGATCCAGCTGGCGCCCGCGCAGAGCGGCCGTGCAACATATGAATTGCGGGTGAAGGACAGCGGGATCGGTATGAACGAGGAATTCGCGGAGCGGGTGTTTGAGGCCTTTGAACGGGAACGAACCTCTACCGTCAGCGGCATCCAGGGGACGGGACTCGGGATGGCCATCACCAAGAGCATTGTGGAACTGATGGGAGGTGAGATCCAGGTGCAGACGGCACCGGGAGAGGGGACGGAGATTACGGTCCGTCTCACCTTTGACTGTGTGGGAGATCAGGAGGCGGAGGATGCCGCGGAGGCTGAGGCACAGGAACAGCAGGCACAGGTGGACTTCCGGTCGAAACGGCTGTTATTGGTGGAGGATATGCAGATCAACATGGAGATCGCGTCGATGCTCCTGAGACGGATGGGCTTTGTGATCGAGACGGCGACGAATGGGCAGGAGGCCGTAGACATGGTCACTGCCGCGGAACCCGGGTATTATGACGGGGTGCTGATGGACATACAGATGCCGGTGATGAACGGATACGATGCGACACGGGCCATACGGCAGCTTCCGGATCCGGAACGCGCCCGGGTGCCGGTGATCGCCATGACCGCCAACGCGTTTACGGAGGATATCCGGCAGGCGCGGGATGCAGGGATGAATGCGCATATTGCCAAGCCCATTGATTTGGCGGATATGACGCGTACCCTGACGGAGGTTCTGGCCGGCAGGTAGGAGACCGTTCATACAAACTTTTAATTCGGATCCGAATCTTGCACGCAGAAACAACCTATTGTATAATGGATGGGATTTTTGTAACCATTCAGAACAGCCCGAAGCACTTGCTGCTGAGGGCGTACCAATACAGTTTTGCAAGCCATGCACGGGGCGCCTTGAAATGCGAAGCCGCGCCCCGTGCGATACTGTTCAGAACCTGTTCTGAACAGTATCGGATTTTTTGGACAGGAGGGCGAGAAGATGGCGGAAGCCTATAATCACAGTTTCATAGAAAAGAAGTGGCGCGAGGCATGGGCGAAAAACCCGATCAATACCCCGGCACCCGGTAAGAAGAAATACTACTGCCTGGATATGTTTCCCTATCCGTCGGCAGCAGGTCTCCATGTGGGCCACTGGCGGGGATATGTGATCTCTGATGTCTGGAGCCGTTATCAGATGATGCACGGCAACCACTATCTGATCCATCCCATGGGCTGGGATGCCTTCGGCCTGCCGGCAGAGAACTATGCCATTAAGACAGGTCAGCATCCGTCAGTGTCAACGGCGGCCAATGTGGCGAGTATCCGGGAGCAGGTGAAGCAGATCGGTGCGATCTATGACTGGGATATGGAGCTGAATACGACAGATCCTGAATTCTACCGCTGGACACAGTGGATCTTTGTCCAGATGTTCAAGAAGGGGTTGGCCTATGAGAAGGAGATGCCGTTAAACTGGTGCCCGAGCTGCAAGGCGGTACTGGCCAATGAAGAGGTGGTGGACGGCAAGTGTGAGCGCTGCCACAGTGAAGTCACGAAGAAGAATCTCCGCCAGTGGATGTTGAAGATCACCGCCTATGCTGACCGGCTGTTGGAGGGCCTGGAGGGTCTCGACTGGCCGGAGAAGGTCAAGAAGATGCAGACCGAGTGGATCGGTCGCTCCTACGGCGCGGAGGTTAATTTCCCGGTAGCGGCAGAGGATGGCAGTGCCACAGATCAGGTCATCACCGTCTATACCACGAGACCGGATACACTCTACGGTGCCACCTTTATGGTGCTCTCACCGGAGCATGCGCTGGTGCAGCGGGCGGTCCGACGCGGCATTCTGGAAGTGAATGTCATGGATATGAAGGAATGTGCAGACGGCTCGTTCCGGCATATCGATGACGCTGTCTACGGACCCGGCTCCGGCATGGTCATCCGCTATCCTGTAGCGCTTGCGGCGCTGGAAAAGGCCGGTGCAGGCAGGAAGGTCCTGCTGTCGGCAGCGGGTGCTCCGTACACCCAGAAGACTGCGCACCGCTTTGCCGGTCTGGATCACCTGATCCTGCTGTGCGGACATTATGAAGGCTTTGATGCTAGGATCGAAGCCGAGGTGGATGAAGAAATCAGCATCGGAGACTACATCCTGAGCGGGGGAGAACCCGCTGCGTACGTCATCATTGATTCCATCGCGAGACTGCTGGGAACCATCCGGGAAGAGAGTATGGAAGAAGAGAGCTTTGAGAACGGACTGCTGGAGTATCCGCAGTATACTTCACCCCGCAGCTTCAACGGCAGGGATGTGCCTGGGGTACT
>JAFSYF010000056.1 GCA_017443695.1 Butyrivibrio sp. | reverse complement strand
GTTCTACGCTTCGCTTCGGTCGGCGCAATACCGAGGTCCACTGGACCTCGTGCGCCATGCAGCGGAGTGCATGGCTCGGCACTGAACAGTAACGTTCGATCCCAAAAGCATCTACAGGTGGCCTCGCGCCGGAGGAAATGATTATGAATAGAATGGAAAATGTAGAGTTAACGGTGCTCTGTCTTATTCAGGAAGGAAATAGAATTCTTCTGCAGAATAGAGTGAAGGAGGACTGGAAGGGATATACGCTTCCAGGTGGACATGTTGAGCCGGGAGAATCATTTGTGGATGCTGTGAAGAGAGAGATGAAGGAAGAGACCGGTCTGGATATTGTCAATCCAAGATTGGCGGGAATCAAGCAGTTCCCGATAGAAAATGGCAGATACATTGTGCTTCTGTTTAAGACAGAGCAGTTCTCCGGGGAAGTTGTTTCGTCTGAAGAGGGTGAAATGCAATGGGTGGACTGCGACAGGATGGATGAAATTGAATCCGTAGATGATTTGGATGAATTGTTGCGGGTCATCAATGATCCGGAGTTGACTGAGTTCCAGTATCTGGTAGATGGAGATAATTGGACGGTATCTGTGAAATAAAATGTGACGGTAAACAAGTGGCCTGCCGGTTGGCCATGCAACAAAAATATTTGCATTCAGAAATCCTGCGTAACGCAGGCAACAGGAGAGAACAACCATGTACAAAATTATGACCGCCGACGAGGCAATCACCTTAATAGAGGACGGCTCTGTGATCGCCCTGAATTCCTTCCTGGGCATCGACAACCCGGTGGAGCTCCATGAGGCACTGTACCGCCGCTACCACGCCACCGGCAGTCCGAAGCATCTGACCGCGGTATCCAGCGCGGGGTTTGGCGTGTGGGACGAGAACCGGGCCGCGGAGGGCTATATCCGTGAGGGGGCGGTGGACCGGATCATCTGCGGCCATTTCGGCGCCATGTACAGCACCAAGAAACTGGTACTGGAGGACCGGTTCGAAGCCTACAATCTGCCTCTGGGCTGCATTTCCCACGCGATCCGGGCGCAGGCCGGCGGCCTCCCCGGGGCACTCTCCAAGGTGGGTCTGGACATCTTCGTGGATCCCAGGATGGAGGGCCCGGGCATCAACCGCATCTCCACGGACGACTCCCTGGTGAAATATGTGGAACTGGACGGGGAGGAATTCCTGTACTACAAGCTCCCCAAGCTCACCGTGGCGCTGATCAAAGGCACCTGCGCGGACCGCAAGGGCAACATCTCCTTTGACGACATGTTCACGGCAGGGGATGCCCTGTCCATCTGCCAGGCCGTCAAGGCCAACGGCGGCATCGTCATCGTCCAGGTGGACCGCCTGGTGGTGCGGCCCTCCAGACCCCACAGCACCATTATCCCCGGATGCCTGGTGGATGCCATCGTCGAGATCCATCCCCAACCACGCCACGCCGCCTATGAATCCCTCACCGGCAGCTTCGAGATCCCCTTCACCCAGTGGCAGGACTGGGCGGAGATGCTGGACGAGCGCACTAAGACGAAGAGCGTCGCCAGCGCCAGTGCCAGCATCATCGGCAGACGGGCCGCCCAGGAGCTCCGGCCGGATGACATCGTCAACATCGGCGTCGGCATCCCCGAGACCGTCACGGAGTACGCCAGACAGAACGGCATGCTGGACAAGATCACCCTCACGGTGGAATCCGGTGGTGTCGGCGGCTTCCCCGCATCCGGCAAGGTCTTCGGTGCCGTCATCGGCGCGGATTCCATCTACGACATGGCCAACCAGTTCGACCTCTACAACAACGGCGGCCTGGATATCTGCTTCATGGGCGGCATGGAGGTGGACCGCTACGGCAACGTCAACGCCCACAACAGCCCAGGCTCCTTCGCGGGGGTAGGAGGCTTTGCCAACATCACGGCCAGGACCGCCACGGTGGTCTTCTGCCTCACCTTCAACACCAAGGGCCTCACCGTGGAAGAGAAGGACGGCTACGTCACGATCCGCCAGGAGGGCCAGATCAGTAAGTTCGTGGATCATGTCCGGAGCATCAGCTTCTCCGCCAAACGGGCCAGAGAGAACGGCCAGCGCGTCATCTACGTCACCGAACGCTGCGTCTTCGAGCTGGGCGCCTCCGGCCTCAAGCTCATCGAGGTCTACCCTGGCATCGACCCCAGGCGCGACATCCTCAAACAGCTCCCCTTCGCCGTCGAGATCGCCACCGAAGACGCCATCCTGAACCTGTAGCCCCCCAAGGCCCGGGCACACCCGGCCGATCCCCCTTGACGTCCCGGCCGGGAAGAAAAACACATGGAAAATCATAAATTCTCTTTACCCTACCCATAAAAATGATGTATAATCCTTCCATAGCGAATCGATTCGGCGACTCTGCACCGGCGACCCCGCACCGTCACCACACCGCAGCGCCCAGCCATCCCCTAATTGCGGTAACATCAGAACAATGCTATACTTGAAAGGAGGCATATGGACAAAAAAACAAAACCCTATCCCGACGAAATATACAGAAGGATAGACGGTTTCCGGCTCTTTGACGACACATTCATGTCAAAAGTCTTTGATGGCCAGAAAGAAGAAACCGCTTTACTACTGCAGATCATACTGGATGATCCTGGAATAAAGGTGATCTCAGTCCATGCCCAGGTCGAAATCAAAAACCTGCAGGGCCGCAGTGCACGGCTGGACATCAGGGCCAGAGGCTCCAATGGCGTGATATTTGCGGTAGAGGTACAGAGAGCAGATGCCGGAGCGATCCCCAAGCGCGCAAGAGAGATCAGCAGCCTGATTGACGCCAACGCGCTGAAAGTGAACCAGGATTTTGACAAGCTGCCTGAGACCTACGTCATCTTCATCACAGAACACGATGTTCTGGAGAAAGAACGACCGATTTATCATATTGATCGGATCATACAGGAATCCGGCGAACCGTTCGGCGACATGGCACATATCATCTATGTGAATGGCGAAACGGACGATGATACCGCCATTGGCATGCTGATGCACGATTTCCACTGTACGCAGGCCAAAGACATGTATTACCCGATATTGGCAGAACGCGTCAGATATTTCAAAGAGACGCAGAGAGGAAGGGACAGTATGTGTACAATTGTTGAAGAATACGCAGAAGAAAGAGTAAAGGAAGCGGTGTCTGAAGCAGTATCAAAAGCAAACAAGGCGGCCATCATCAATGGACTCAGAGGTGGCATCCTGACCAAAGATACGGTCTCTGTCCTCTATCCCAAACTGAAACCGGCAGAAATCGAAACACTCTATAAGGAATCCCAAAAACCGCCCCGCCGGTCCCG
>JAFSYF010000055.1 GCA_017443695.1 Butyrivibrio sp. | reverse complement strand
TCAAGGTGCTGATCGCCGGCGCGGGTATGGCGGCACATCTGCCGGGCATGCTGGCGGCGGTATGTCCTCTGCCGGTGATCGGGATTCCGATGCACACCAAAGCGCTGGGCGGCAGAGACAGTCTCTACAGCATTGTACAGATGCCGAGCGGGATCCCGGTGGCAACGGTGGCTATCGACGGCGGCGCCAATGCAGGCATACTGGCGGCCAGGATTCTGGCACTGTCGGATGAGGCACTGGCCGGCCGTCTGGAGCAATATAAGCAGGGACTGCGGGATGCCGTGGTGGCCAAGGATGCCAGACTGCAGGAGGTCGGCTGGGCGGCGTATGAGAACTGAGCACGTAACTGTTCAGAACTGTTTCTGAATGGAATCGAGAGGGGGAGAAAATGGGGTTGGATTACAAAGCAAGCGGCGTTGATGTGGAGGCCGGATACCGTTCCGTGGAGCTGATCCGCGATGCGGTACGGTCGACGAACCGTCCGGAGGTGATCGGGGATCTCGGCGGCTTTGCAGGGGCTTTTTCCCTGTCGAAGATCTGTCAGATGAAGGATCCCGTTCTCCTGTCCGGGACGGATGGTGTGGGAACCAAACTGAAGCTGGCTTTTCTGCTGGACAGGCATGATACGATCGGTATTGATGCGGTCGCCATGTGCGTCAACGACGTGGTCTGTGCGGGCGGAGAGCCGCTTTTTTTCCTGGATTATATCGCATGTGAGAAGAACATTCCGGAGCAGATCGCTGAGATCGTCAAAGGGGTGGCAGAGGGCTGCAGACAGTCCGGATGTGCCCTGATCGGCGGCGAGACAGCGGAACACCCCGGGATGATGGAAGCGGGAGAGTATGACATCGCGGGCTTTACGGTGGGTGTTGTGGAGCGGTCGGAACTGATCGACGGACATGACATCAAGGCCGGGGATGTCTGTATCGGTATTGCCTCCACCGGGGTTCACAGCAATGGCTTCTCCCTGGTGCGTAAGGTGTTCGACATGAGCAGGGAGGCTCTGGAGCAGGAGGAGCCCCGACTGGGACGGACACTGGGCGAGGCACTGTTGGAACCGACACGGATCTATGTGCCGCTTATGAAGGCGCTGAAGGCAGCAGGTATCCGGGTCAAGGGCTGCAGTCATATCACAGGCGGCGGCTGGTATGAGAATATCCCGCGGATGCTGCCGGAGGGAATGAACGCCGAGCTGCGTAAGGACGCGGCGCCGGTACCGGAGATCCTCCGGTTGCTGCAGGAGCGCGGCGGCCTGACCGAGGATGTGATGTACCATACCTACAATATGGGCGTCGGTCTGGTGCTGGCGGTGGATGCGTCTGATGCGGCGGAGGTCTGCAGGATCGCCGGGACAACCGGTGATCGGGCGTATGAGATCGGCCGGATCGTACCGGGAGACAGGGGGATCACATTATGCTGAAGCTGGCGGTCTGTGTTTCCGGCGGTGGCTCCAATCTGCAGGCCATCATCGACGGGATCGCGAACGGACAGGTCCGGGAGGCGCAGATTGGACTGGTGATCTCCAACAACGCGGGGGTGAAGGCGCTGGATCGTGCCGCTGCGGCGGGGATCCCCACCAGGGTGGTCTCACCGGCGGATTATGAGACGAGACAGGCCTTTGAGGAGGCTTTTTGTGAGATCATGCGGCAGGAGGCACCGGATCTGGTCGTGCTGGCAGGCTTCTTGGTGAGGATTCCGATGCAGATGGTGCAGGATTTCCCGGAGCGTATCATCAACATACATCCTTCCCTGATCCCTTCTTTCTGCGGAAAGGGCTGTTACGGAATCAAGGTGCACGAGATGGCGCTGGCCAGAGGCGTGCGCGTGTCCGGTGCGACGGTGCATTTCGTGGACGGTGAGC
Source organism: Butyrivibrio sp. (assembly GCA_017443695.1). Lineage (GTDB taxonomy): Bacteria > Bacillota > Clostridia > Lachnospirales > Lachnospiraceae > Butyrivibrio. Next base: position 370 of record JAFSYF010000055.1, on the reverse strand, counting down.
TGGATACGGGACCGATCCTGCTGCAGAAGCCTGTACTGGTACGTCCGGAGGATACGCCGAAGAGCCTGCAGCAGCGCATCATGGAGGAGGCGGAGTGGAAGATTCTGCCCCGGGCCATTGATATCCTCGCCAACGGGCGTGTCCATATCACAGAAGGCAGAGCGGTGATTGAGGCCTATACCCCCAACCCGCTGTCCGATCTGGAGATTTGATTAAGAGGAGATGGAACACATGAAGATACTGATCGTCGGCAGCGGAGGCCGTGAACATGCGATTGCGGAGGCACTCTCCCGCAGCGCCCATCATCCGGAGCTGTTCTGTGCACCGGGTAATGCGGGGATCGCACAGCTTGCGACCTGTGTGGATATCC
>JAFSYF010000054.1 GCA_017443695.1 Butyrivibrio sp. | reverse complement strand
GAGCGACAGAAATGTCAGCGGACTCACAGGGGAAGCCATCAATGAGAATATCGCGCAGGTCGCGGATATGAAGCGGCTCTGCAGAGAACACGGACTGGCGGTGAACCAGTTCAAGGCGGATATCAGCTGGTCAGAGCTGAAGACAGGCGGTGACGGCCTGGTACCGGTGGTGACGACGGATTATCGGACGAATGAGGTGCTGATGGTCGCCTACATGGATGAGGAGGCCTTCCGTAAGACCATCGAAAGCGGCCGGATGCACTATCACAGTCGCAGCAGGAATGAACTCTGGCTCAAGGGCGAGACCAGCGGTCACTTCCAGTTCGTCAAGGCATTGATTGCCGACTGTGACTATGACACGATTCTGGCCCGGGTGAAGCAGGTGGGCGCAGCCTGTCATACCGGCAACCGGACTTGCTTCTTCCATACCATTGCAGAGAAATACTACAGCGAAAAGAATCCCCAGAAGGTGCTGGACAGTGTGTATGCGGTGATCAGGGATCGCCAGATCCACCCGAAGGAGGGTTCCTATACCAACTATCTGTTCGACAAAGGACTGGACAAAATCCTGAAGAAGGTCGGTGAGGAGTCCACGGAGATGGTGATCGCTGCCAAGAATGAGGGCAGTAACGAGCTGGTCTATGAAATGGCGGATTTCCTCTATCACATGATGGTTCTGATGGCGGAGAAGAACATCCGCTGGGAAGAGATCACGGACGAGCTGGCCAGGAGGTAAGGTGAAGGAGAACGATACGGAGGAACAGCTGAGACTGTCGGATGAACAGCTCCTGGTGCTGGAGAAGCCGGAGCGATACATCGGCAGGGAGGTCAACAGCGTCAGAAAGAACCGGGACGAGGTTAAGCTCCGGTTCTGTTTTTGTTTCCCGGATGTCTATGAGATCGGGATGTCCCATCTGGGTATCCAGATTCTGTACGGTTTATTCAACAGCTGGACAGATATCTGGTGCGAGCGCGTCTACAGCCCCTGGATGGACGCGGATGCCATGCTGCGCAGGGAGCAGATCCCGCTATTTGCGCTGGAATCTCAGGATCCTGTCCGGGACTTTGATTTCTTGGGCTTCACCCTGCAGTATGAGCTGTGCTATACGAACATCCTGCAGGTGCTGGATCTCTCAGAAATTCCCCTCATGGCTGCCCAGCGGACGGACTGGAGCATGCCCATTGTCATTGGCGGCGGGCCCTGTACCTATAATCCGGAGCCCATCGCGGACTTCTTTGATCTGTTTTATATCGGGGAGGGTGAGACACAATACAGGCGGCTGTTTGATCTGTATATCGAATACCGTGTCCGGGGCGCTTCCAGAACGGAGTTCCTGCGTGCCTGTGCACAGATCCCCGGCATCTATGTACCATCCCTTTATGAGATTGATTATCATGCCGATGGAACTGTGGCAGCCATCCGTACCGCGGGAGAGGATGTGCCGTCCGTTGTACACCGGGATGTGGTCACGGATCTGACAAATGCCTACTATCCCCTGAAACCTGTCGTTCCTTTCATCCGGACCGCACAGGACCGCGCTGTACTGGAGATCCTGCGGGGGTGTATCCGGGGCTGCCGATTCTGCCAGGCAGGAGATATCTACCGCCCCTTCCGGGAACGCGATGTGGAGCAGCTGAAGAAGTATGCGGTCGAGCTGCTGCGCAACACTGGCTATGAGGAGATCTCCCTGTCCTCTCTGTCCTCCAGTGACTACTCCAGCCTGAATGAATTGCTGGATTTCCTGATCAGAGAATGTGACAGACAGAAGGTCAACATCTCTCTGCCGTCCCTCAGAATCGATGCCTTCTCCCTGGATGTGATGGGCAAGGTTCAGGATATCAAGAAGAGCAGTCTGACATTTGCGCCGGAGGCGGGTTCCCAGCGCCTTCGGGATGTGATCAACAAGGGCCTCACAACAGAGGATATTCTGAACGGTGCCAGGCAGGCTTTTCTTGGTGGCTGGAACAGAGTCAAGCTCTATTTCATGCTGGGACTGCCCACGGACACGGAAGAGGATATCCGTGGGATCGCCGGGATCGCGGAGATGCTGACGGAATTGTATTTTGACACGGTGCCCAAGGAGGAGCGGCACGGTCGAACCATTGAGATCGTCGCCAGCACCAGTTTCTTCGTACCCAAACCATTTACTCCGTTCCAGTGGGCGGCCATGAATACCAAGACGCAGTTCATGGACAAGACACATATCACGAGAGAAGCCATTGTTGCCCAGCACAACCAGAAGCATATCCGTTACAACTGGCATGAGGTGGACGCCAGCGTGTTGGAGGGCGTTCTGGCCAGAGGGGACAGAAGGCTGTCTGGCGTGATCCTGCGCGCATACCGGGCAGGCTGCATCTTCGACGCCTGGAGTGAGAGTTTCTATCCGGAGCGCTGGCAGGCGGCCATGGACGCGGAGGGCCTGTCTGCGGATTTCTACGCGCACAGGGAACGTCCGGAGGACGAAATTTTCCCCTGGGACATGCTGGATGCCGGTGTCAGCCGCGGCTTCCTGCTGAGGGAGTGGCAACGGGCCAGACGGGGTGAGGTGACGCCCAACTGCAGGCAGGCCTGTCAGGGCTGTGGTGCAGCCAGGTTCGGCACGGGGATCTGCCCCGGTGCCGGGAGGAAGGAAGAATCGTGACGGGACAAAACGGAATCGGTCTGTGGTGGGAGAGCCTTTCGTCCATCATCCCGGGTGGAACCCTAGGGACAGCGTTGGTTCTTGCGGTGATCTCCTGTATCCTGATTCCGGTGATCGGCCTGATCCTGGATGCACTGGAGAGCGGGCTCTACGGAATCGGCATGCGGATTCTTGGACAAAAACTGGGCTACTGGGTGATTCTGATCATCACCTGGCCGGGGGTCATCATGCATGAGTTTGCCCATGCGCTGTTTGCACTGGTCACCGGCGCCAGGGTGACGCGGATTTCTTTCCTGCCGGAGAAGACAGAGGGGGGATATATCCTGGGCTGTGTGGAGTACGGTACCCGTGGCCCGTTTCCCTTTCCGGCCATACAGAACACGCTTTCCGCAAGCGCGCCCACCGTCGTGGGGCTGTTCCTGTCCGGGCTCATTATGACTTGTCTGGACCGGGTACCGGGAGGTACCCTGCAGGGAGTGTTGATATATGCGGCCCTGTGTATGCTCTGCCATTCATCCATGAGTAAGCAGGACCTGAAAAACTACTGGAGAGGAGTACCGGTGCTGTTTCTCCTTCTCTTTGCGGGATTCCTGCTCATGAGCAGGGTTTGAGGTAAGAAAATGGATAAATCACTGCCTTATCGTCAGTTGCTGTTTGATCTGGACGGCACAGTCATGAATTCCGTTCCGGGTGTGATCGGATCGGTGCTCTATGCCTATGACTGTCTGGGACTCCCGCAGCCCCCCGAGGCACAGTACAGAGAATTCGTTGGTCCGCCGCTGCATGTGAGTTTTCCGGCACATGGCGTTCCGGAGGAGCAGGTATGGACTGCCATCGGTTATTACCGTGAGCGCTATCATGCCAGGGGAAAATATGAGGCCGAGCCCTATCCGGGGATTCCGGCACTGTTAGCGGGACTGAAGGAACATGGATTCCCGCTCTATGTGGCGACCTCCAAACCGGAAGCGCTCTCCGTGGAAATCCTGACGTATTTCGGACTGGCTTCTTTCTTCAACCGGATCGCCGGGGCGACGGAGGATAAGAGCCGCGCGGATAAGGAAGCGGTGCTGCGTTATCTTCTGGAGGAATTCTCGCCGGAGGAACGTGCGGGTGCCGTGCTCATCGGTGATACAATTTATGATGTGGAGGGTGCCGCTGCCGTGGGTCTTCCCTGTATCGCGGTCACCTGGGGCTGCGGAGATCCCGAAGAGATGGCGAAGAATGCAGTGATGCTGGTGGACAGCCCGGAGGAGCTGCTGCAGATACTTACAGAAGGAAGAGACAGATGACAGATGTCAGAATCAAATTCAGCAAACATGGTCCCATCCGGTTTCTGGGGCATCTGGATGTGATGCGCTATTTCCAGCGCTCTGTACGCCGGGCGGGGATTGATGTGCGCTACAGCGAGGGCTATAGTCCGCACCAGATCATGTCCTTTGCGCAGCCGCTGTCTGTAGGTGCCACCAGTGACGGTGAGTATCTGGATCTGTCTCTGAACCGGGAGATGGATCCCGGGGAGCTGTGCAGTTGCCTCAATGAGGTGATGCATGAGGGTATCGTGATTCTCGCCTGTGAGATCCTGCCGGAACGGTCGGATAAATCCATGACCCTGGTAGCCGCGGCGGAGTATCTGCTGCGTTTCCGTCCGGGACATGAACCGCTGGCCGCAGAGGCGTTGAAGACCTCCATGGAGAAATATCTTTCCG
>JAFSYF010000053.1 GCA_017443695.1 Butyrivibrio sp. | reverse complement strand
GTATATCGGCGCCATGAACCATGGCGAGATTCGCAGCCGTATAAGCCACCCCCAGAGAATGATCCAGTCGTCCGGGCTTGAGCACCTTCTCCATTTCCTTGCGGAGTTTCTGTACGATCTCTGCGTTCTTCACACTATTTACTCCAGATTCGGACATCATCATCCTCTTTCGGTTCCTGCGGCATCACCGCGGAATAGAGGTTCTTCAGGCGGATGAACTCCACACAATCCTCCGGCATCAGATACCGTACACTCCTGCCGCTTCTGAGCCTCTCCCGGATCTCCGTTGAGGAGATGTCCAGCCTCGGGAAATGCAGCAGCTCGATCCGTGCATCAAACTTCTCTGCAAGCATCTCCTTCTTCCGGGCAAGTGCCTCCATATCCGTATCATCCCGGATGGCTGCCAGTATCGTCGCCCGGGAGAAGATCTCTTCCGGTCTCTTCCAGTTCTCCATATACAGCAGCGAATCCGCGCCCACCACGAAATAGAGCTCATCCCCCGGATACATCCGCTGGAGCTCTGTCAGCGTATCGGCGGAGTAGGATGGTCCCGGCCGGTCGATCTCGATTCTGGAGCAGGTGAAATAGGGATTGTCCTCAATGGCCAGCTTGACCAGCTGATAACGGATCTCCCCGGAGGGAATCCCTTCCGTCTCCGCCACTTCTGACTTCAGATAGGAGATCCCGCTGGGTATGAAGATCACGCGGCTCAGGGCGAACTGCTCCCTTGCCGCCTCTCCCAAAAGGAGATGCGCGTAATGAATCGGATTGAAGGTTCCGCCAACGATGCCGATCTTCTTCTCTCTCATCTCTATACCCTCTCCTGACACCTTTGCTTCGATGTGCCTGCGTTATCCTTTCGGCAGGATGATCTCCGGTTTCTCTGAAAACGGTTTGTACAGCACGATTCTGCGCCCGGTGACACACACCAGGGTAGAGCGGGTCCGCTCTGCAGCCTTCTCCGCCGCCTCACGCACCTCCTCCGGACAGTTCTTCAGGACGGTTCCCTTTGCCAGCTCCCTCGTATTGAAGCATTCAGCGATGGATGCCGTCACCTCCGGCGAGACACCTGTTTTGCCGATCTGAAACACCGGTTCCAGCGGATTGGCCAGGCCCCTCAAGTATGCACGCTGCTTACTGCTAAGCTCCATCTACTCCTCCTCTGCGCCGTCTGCAGGCGCATCCTCCGCATCTGCTGCATTGCGGTAATAATCAAACGAATGACCGTACATCCGTACCGTGTCACCCTCCTGTATGCCCATCGCCTCCAGCTGATCCAGAATCCCGGCATCCGCCAGGAACTTCTGGAAGAAGGCAAAACCACGCTCAGATTCCAGATTGGTGTAGCCCAGCATCTTATCAATACGCGGCCCTTCCACAACGTATTCCTCCTCGGCGGCATCATACGTCACGGTATAATCCTCCTCCTGCGCCGTCAGCTCCGTCTCCGGATCATACTCCCGCTCGAAGATCTGCGGCGTATCTCCCAGGGCATCCAGCTCTCTGCTGATTCGGTACAGCAAATCATTCAATCCGGCTCCGGTCATGGTAGAGATCGGGTATACTTCAATCCCGTGCGTCTCTCCATAGTCGCGCAGGCGCTTGACCGCCTCATCATCGGCGCCCTCCGGCAACAGATCAATTTTGTTGGCCGCCAGCAGCTGGGGTCTCGACTCCAGCCCGGCACCGTAGGACACCAGTTCCCTGTTGATGATCTCTATGTCCTCCAGAGGATCCCTGCCCTCTGAGCCGGCGGCATCCACCACATGCACCAGCAGCCTTGTCCGCTCAATATGGCGCAGGAATTCGTGTCCCAGACCTACGCCCTCCGCAGCGCCCTCAATGAGTCCGGGAATATCCGCGACACAGAATCCACGCGCATCCGGCAGATCTACAATCCCCAGCATCGGCGTCAGCGTTGTGAAATGATAATCCGCGATCTTGGGCCGGGCGTTGGAAACCCTGGACAGGAATGTGGATTTCCCGACATTCGGAAAGCCTACCAGACCCACATCCGCGATGACCTTGAGCTCCAGGATCACCTCCAGCTCCTTCGCCGGTCCACCGGGCTTGGCATACCTCGGTGCCTGCATGGTGGAAGTGGCATAGTGCATATTACCGCTTCCGCCACGGCCGCCCTTGAGTACAACGAGCCGCTGACATTCACCGGACATATCCGCCACGACTCTGCCGCCTGCGGCCTCCCGGATCACCGTGCCCTCCGGTACCTTGATGACCAGATCCTCGCCACTGGCACCAGTGCGCCTGCGCTTGTCCCCGTCATGTCCGTTCTCGGCCTTGTATTTTCCCCCATAGTGGAAATCTGCCAGGGTACTCAGACCCTTGTCCACCTGGAAGATCACATCGCCGCCGCGACCACCGTCTCCACCGTCCGGCCCGCCGCTTGCAACGAACTTCTCCCGTCGGAAAGAAACATGGCCGTCGCCGCCCTTACCGCTCCGTATGAAGATCCTCGCCCTGTCTACAAATGCCGGCATGCAGCACGCTCCCTCCCGAAATCAAAAAATAATAAAAAAGGAAAAGGGTTCCAAACAATAAGTCCGGAACCCGACCATCGCTAACCTGGTGATCACACCCCCGCAGGGTTTGCTCACGCAGTCGCTACAGGATGGACGCTGGCCTGTTTCTTATCGCGTCCCTTGCGCTCAAAACGCAGCACCCCGTCGATCAGGGCATACAGCGTATCGTCGCTTCCCCTACCTACATTCAGACCGGGATGAATATGTGTCCCGCGCTGTCTGTAGAGGATATTTCCCGCTTTGACAAACTGTCCGTCCGCTCTCTTAGCGCCCAGTCTCTTGGACTCGGAATCCCGACCATTCTTGGTGGAACCCACGCCCTTCTTGTGGGCGAAGAACTGAAGGTTCATCTGCAGCATGACTATTACCTCCTGACTTCCTCGTAACTCAATCTGACATACTTCCTGCCGTACTCCGTGCACACCCCTTTGACACCCAGCTCAAAAGCCCGCATCAACAGTGTGGCCTGCTCGGACATCGGCCCCTGTGACCGACACTTCAGGATCCCCTGCTTCTCCTGGCTCTCCACCAGAAGCTCATCCTCCGTAAAGGTCTCGATGGCGTTCACCGTATTGATCGCCAGCACCGAGAGCGCCGCGCAGACAATGTCTCTGCCATATTCTCCGCTCCCTGCATGCCCCTCCATCGAGAAGCCCAGAAATCCGTCGCCGTCCTTCAGGATTGTGACTTTCGTCATGGATCAAAGGCTGATCTTATCGATCTTCACACTTGTGTAGGGCTGTCTGTGACCGTTCTTCTTGTGATAGCCGGTCTTTCTCTTGTAGTGATAGACCACAACCTTGCGGCCCTTGCCCTGCTCCATGACTGTTCCGGACACCTTCGCGCCGGATACATCGCCTGCTACCTTCAGTGCAGAGCCATCGCTGACAGCCAGCACCTTGTCAAATGTCACAGCACTGTCCTTCTCAGCATCCAGCTTCTCCACACGGATCACATCGCCTTCGGACACCTTGTACTGCTTTCCGCCCGTTTCGATGATTGCATACATACTCGGAAACTCTCCTTTCTTCCAATCTCGCTGGCTATGGTGACGACGCTGAGGTCGTGCTTCTACCTCGCCAAGCGGCACACTTTGGTACTATACCACACAGAGCCTCTCTTCGTCAAGTACAATTTATCATTGGCACATAAGAGCCGTTGCTCTCCATGTAGGTATCCACACGGTGTACAATCACATCCGCGTTCAGTCCCTCAGGCTCTCTGGCCGGTACCGGAGGCCCCTCCTCTATTCCGGCATTGGCGGCGATTCCGGCCATCAGGAGCGTCGGCTTGAGATTGTCCGTACTGCCCGCCCTGAGGAGACAGCGCAGCATGGGTACCTGCGGATCCTCCAGTGACCATTGCAGCACCATGGGCTTCATGTCAATCTCCTTCTCCCCCTTTTTGGTACGTTTGATGGCAGGGAGACGGTCACCGGAAAGATATTTCTCCATGGAGGTCTT
>JAFSYF010000052.1 GCA_017443695.1 Butyrivibrio sp. | reverse complement strand
TTAAAATGTTTCTTTTCCATCTCTCCTTTGCCTTCTGCTTCCCAGGATCGCCTGCACGATCCCGCGGATGACTGCAAACACCAGGAACATCAGCATAAACCCACTGATACTGAATACGATGTCTGAGAACTCCATCACCCCGGTTCGAGACACCTTCTGCCCGATCTCTATGGCAAATGTCAGAACCAGAATCACCGTGAAGGTGTACAGCCAGGAGATGACAAGGATATGATCGTGTTTCGCAAGTACTGTAAAAACAGAATGAACCACCAGCAGGATCATCATCCCAAGAACACCTATCACAAGAAAATGGAGTTCCTTGTCTGAAAAACTGTATTCAAAAGAATCGTTGATGGATAACAGGCGCTCATGCGCCCTGGCTATGAGATGAACAATTCCGTACAGGAATTCCTTCATATCACGTGATCTCCCTGCTCGCCACCAACTGTCGCAGTGTCTCATACACCGGAAGTCCATCCAGTGTGGCAAAATAATCCATCGGCTGCTCTGCCCTGCGGATCTGCTCTACAGAGCCGTCCTGGTGCAGGAGAAGCTCTGCACTGCGCAGCTTGCCATTATAGTTGTAGCCCATGGAGAAGCCGTGTGCACCGGTGTCATGGATGAACAGCAGGTCCCCCATCCCGATCTCAGGCAGTGCGCGGTCAATGGCGAATTTGTCATTGTTCTCGCACAGGGAACCGACCACATCGTAGGAATGATCCGCCGGTGCAGTCTCCTTGCCCAGCACCGTAATATGGTGATAGGAGCCGTACATGGCAGGCCGCATGAGATTCACCGCGCAGGCATCCACCCCGATATACTCCTTATAGATATGCTTCTCATGAATGGCTCTGGTCACCAGTGCACCATAAGGAGCCAGCATAAATCGCCCCATCTCCGTATAGATTGCCACATCACTCAGTCCGGCCGGAACCATGATCTGTTCAAAACGCTCGCGGACCCCTGCACCAATCACCGCGATGTCGTTGGCGGTTTCCTCCGGACGATAGGGTATTCCCACACCGCCGGACAGATTGATGAAACGAATATCCGCTCCCGTTTCCTTTGAGAGCTCCACTGCCAGCTGGAAAAGCTGTGCTGCCAGCTCCGGATAGTAATCATTCGTTACTGTATTGCTGGCCAGGAAGGCATGAATTCCCAAATGCTTCACGCCCTTCGCCTGCAGCATCCGAAACGCTTCAAAGAGATGATCTCTGGTCATGCCGTATTTGGCATCGCCGGGATTGTCCATGATGCCATTGGACAGCTTGAACACACCACCCGGGTTATAGCGACAGGAGACAGTCTCCGGGAGACTGCCCAGTGCCTCCTCTGCATAGTCAATCAGCGTGATATCATCGAAATTGATGATGCCGCCCATGTCCCTGCAATAGACGAACTCCTCCGCAGGCGTATCGTTTGAAGAGAACATGATCTGTTCCGCTTTTGCGCCAACTGCCTTTGCCAGCATCAGCTCCGTCATGGAGGAGCAGTCGAAGCCACAGCCCTCCCGCAGTAACAGCGACAGAATCGCGGGATTCGGAGTAGCCTTTACTGCAAAATATTCCCGGAAACCCTTATTCCATGCAAACGCCTGCAGAACCGCGCGGGCATTTGCGACAAAGCCCGCCTCATCATAGATGTGGAAAGGGGTCGGATACTGTGCGCAGATGGACTCGGCCTGTTCTCTGGACAAAAACGCTTTTTTCATTGGAAAAACTCCTCCTGAATCTTATTCAATCTTCGATCTGCCAGTCAATGGGTGCGACGCCCTGTGACTGCAGGAATTCGTTACATTTGCTGAAATGCCTGCAACCGAAAAAGCCGCGGTAAGCGGATAAAGGACTCGGATGCGGCGCCCGGAGAACCAGATGCTTTGGATTGGTGAACATCGGCAGCTTAGCCTGCGCATACCTTCCCCACAGCATGATGACGATGGGGCAATCCTGCTTGTCCACCGCACGGATGATGGCATCCGTGAACTGCTCCCAACCGCGTCCCTGATGGGATGCAGCCTGATGCGCCCGAACCGTCAACACGGCATTCAGGAGCAGCACACCCTGTTTCGCCCACTTCTCCAGATATCCGTTGTTCGGAATTCTGCAGCCCACATCATCATGCAGCTCCTGATAAATATTCTTCAGAGACGGTGGTATTTCCACACCTGGCTTCACCGAGAAGCACAGACCATGGGCCTGACCCGGTTCGTGATAGGGATCCTGCCCGACGATCAGTACCTTCACCTCTGACAATGGGGTCAGATGCAGGGCGTTGAAGATATCCTCTGAAGGCGGATAAATCACCTGTGTTTCATACTCATGCCTGACAAAGTCATAGAGACGTTTGTAGTATGGCTGCTTAAACTCCTGGTTCACCACAGTCAGCCAGTCATTTGTGATCATTGCCATTGTTTCTTATCCCCTAAACAAGCTTTACAGACGGACCGGAATGCCTTCCTTGGCCAGATACCGCTTCACATCATTGATTTCCAGTTCCTTGTAGTGGAAAAGGCTGGCAGCCAGCGCCGCATCTGCGCCGCCCTCTGTCAGCACCTCGGCAAAATGGCGCTCATTTCCTGCCCCACCGGAAGCAATCACGGGTACGGGAACCAGTTCAGATACCCGCTTCGTCAGTTCCACGTCATATCCGTTTTTGGTGCCGTCCGTATCCATACTGGTCAGCAATATTTCTCCGGCACCCAGGCTGACTCCACGCTGCGCCCATTCAATGGCGTCCAGACCCATATCGATACGTCCACCATGCTTATAGACCGTCCAACCCTCACCATCCGTTCTACGTCGTGCATCAATGGCCAGAACGATACACTGACTGCCGAATCGTTCTGCCCCCTCGCTGATCAGCTCGGGACGATCTATGGCCGCGGAGTTCACCGCCACCTTATCCGCCCCTTCCCGCAGCACACCACGCATATCCTCTACCGTCCGGATACCGCCGCCGACCGTGAACGGAATGAAAACGCGCTCCGCCACACGTCGTACCAGATCCACAACCGTATCACGCGCATCCGAGCTCGCCGTGATATCGAGAAAAACCAGTTCATCCGCACCGGCCCTGGAGTAGGCCTCTCCGGTTTCCACCGGATCACCGGCATCGCGCAGCTGTTCAAATCTGATTCCCTTGACCACCCTGCCTTTATCAATATCCAGGCAGGGAATGATTCGTTTCGTCAGCATGGCTTTCAACTCCTCAGGAAATTCTTCAGTATCTGCATGCCGACATCCGCGCTTTTCTCCGGATGAAACTGGCAGGCATACAGACGACCCTGTTCTACAGAGGCATCCACTGTGATGCCATAGGTACATACCGCTTTAACTATACTGCGGTCCGATGCCTCACAGGCATAGGAATGAACAAAATAAACATGGGATCCCTCTGAAATCCCCTGAAACAAATGTCCCGGAGCAGCCTGTTCGGGATACTCCAGACTGTTCCATCCGATCTGAGGAACCTTCCGTACCATTCCATCCGGTGAGATATCCGGGATACGGCGTACTCGTCCACTGATCAGCCCCAGTCCCCTG
>JAFSYF010000051.1 GCA_017443695.1 Butyrivibrio sp. | reverse complement strand
GGCGACGAGCGCGAGCAGGCCGCCCGGGGGATGCTCCAGAGGCCGACCGGTTAGCCATATTCAAAATGATTGAACCAGGAAGCTCATTTGTGGTATAATTACGGGTGTATGTTTTGAGGAAAGGCATGGAGGAAAGGGGAAAATGGTAGAATCAAAGAAAATTTTCGTCAATGGAGAGGACTTCCGCATCGAAGGGGCACTGCATGAGGTGGAAAACTTTGCCGAGACACAGAAACTGTCCGAGAGCGATGAGGGCATGCTCCGGCTCCTGTCAGAGGAAGTCCTGGGACTCATGAGCGGCATCACCAATGACGAATATCAGGCACTGTTTTGGCTGGCAGGGAATGGCAGAGAGTATGAGCTCCATCTGATGGGCAAGACAGAGATGACGGCCCAGCGCAGAGATGAGCTGCTGGCATCGGCCAGAAACGGACGGAATGCCGCGGCAGTCGGCATCATCGGCAAGATTCGTGAGATGATCACGATCAGCGTACTCAACTGGAACGATGCGGTCCGGATCCAGAACGCCTATGGCGGCACAGAGGGCATGTCCTTCTATGCGGCAGGCCTGGATGCGAGTATGCCGGGGGCCACGGGTCTGACCTGGACCCTGTCCAACTACAGGGACAGCCTGGGCGGACAGATGGAGGAGATGGGACCCGATGGGGTTGTCCAGATTGGCAGAGAGCCCTGGGATGAACTGGAGCGCTCCGTGATCGCCAACCTGGCGGATGATGTGGAAGTCAGCATCAAGGATGATCATGTAGAAATCATCGTCTATAAGACGCTTGAGAAAGGAGTATGAGAGAATGAACATCGAGAAGAAAGTGGAAGAGAACAACCTCACAGTCAAGCTGGACGGCCGTCTGGATATCACAACCGCGCCCCAGCTGGAGGCTGAGGTGAAGGGAGATCTGGCGGACGTCCAGCATCTGGTCTTCGAAATAGAGGGACTGCAATACATTTCCAGTGCGGGACTCCGTACACTGCTGTCCATTCACAAGATTATGAACAAGCAGCAGGGGGATATGGTCATCCGCGGCGCCAGCGACGATGTCATGAAGATCTTTGATGTGACCGGATTCAGCCACATCCTGACACTGGAATGATATGAAGGAACTGACGACAGAGGCAAAAGTAGAGAATCTGCAGCAGGTTCTTGAGTTCGTGGATACGGAGCTGGAGCTTGCGGATTGTCCCATGAGTCCGCAGGTACAGATTGATGTCGCCGTAGAGGAACTCTTCGTCAATGTCGCCCACTACGCCTACACACCCGAGATCGGAGAGGTCACCATGCAGCTGGAGATCAAGGGGGATCCCGGTGTGTTTCAGATGACGTTCATTGACCGGGGGATACCTTTCGACCCCCTGGCACATCAGGATCCGGACACCACCCTGTCTGTGGATGAGCGCCCCATCGGCGGCCTGGGCATCTATATGGTCAAGAAGACCATGGATGACATGACCTACCGCCGGGTGGGAGAGCTGAACATCGTGACCATCCGCAAGACCCTCGCAGAGCCGGAGATCGACTGAGGCAGTCACACATGGCGGGTGATCAGCAGGTCATTCATGTGACGAATCTCTACAAGATCTATCGCCTGGGTGAGGAACGTGTGCGTGCGCTCAATGGCGTTGATTTTGATGTCCGAAAGGGCCAGTTCTGTGCGATTGTCGGCACATCCGGATCTGGCAAATCCACACTTCTGAACATGCTGGCAGGACTGGAGAGCCCTACCAAAGGCGAGATTGTGCTCCTGGGAGAGCACATCGAGAATAAAACCGAAAATCAGCTTGTCACCTTCCGCAGGAAACACGTGGGGTTCATCTTTCAGGCATACGATCTGCTGCCTGCATTGACGGCCCTGGAAAACGTGGCCCTGCCTTTGTCGTTTCGGGGGGTAGACAAGAAGACGCGCCTGGCGCTGGCGGATCAGATGCTGGACAAGGTGGGTCTGACGAAATACAAGCAGCATAAGCCGACCCAGATGTCTGGTGGTCAGCAGCAGCGTGTGGGGATGGCCCGGGCACTGGTGGTACGTCCGGATATCATCTTCGCCGATGAACCGACGGGCAACCTGGATTCCAGGACCAGCGAGGAGATGATGCGCCTGATGCAGAACGTGGTACAGCAGAAGGGGCAGACACTGGTGATGGTCACCCACGATGACCATCTGGCGGCCTATGCGGATAAAATCGTAAGAATACAGGATGGGAGAGTTATTGATGTCCAGGAGAAGTAAGAAATGGTTCGGTCTGCTCTTTGCGGCAGCGTTATCCGCGGCCGTGACGGGTATCTGCTGCGTCGGTGGGCCGTCTGCCCGCACAGTCTATGCGGATGAGGAGGACAAAGAACAGAAGGAGGACTCCGGCGAGGCGCAGCAGAACAACGACGACGATGATGAGGAGGAAGAGGAGCGGGCCAGGAAACAGCTCCAGGCCTACAAGGAATCCCAGTACCTCCAGCTGGAAGCCAAGATCAACGCGGCGAAGGAGTCCAATCATCTGTCGGATTCCACCCGGAAAGAGCTGGACAGCGTACTGGGGACAGCCCGGGCCCAGATCTTCGGCAGTGACACCCAGACCCTGGTGGACGGCGCTGTGGGCAGTGCCACCACGCTGATGGAGGGTCTGGTCAAGGGCAACCAGACCAGCACCCACAATTTTCTCGCCCTGACGGACACCTACCAGACCCCCACGGTCTCCGCCGGCCAGAAGGTATCCATCACCCTGCCGGTGATCAGCTATGCGGATTCCGAGCTCTCAGACGTGGTGATCCGCGCTGTTGTGGACAACTCTGTGGACAAATGGCCCTTTGTGCCCAACTCGGCAGGCGCCGTTCAGACCATCAAGAGCTTCCCGCCCTACAAGAACACGGAGCATGCCAATAACATTGATATGTCTGGCGTTCGCCAGGACATCACCTTCAATTTCACGGTGCGGGACGATGTGAAGTCCGGTTATTACTCCCTGCCCTTCCATTTCGTCTACAAGCGTAATGGCGTGGAGGAGGAGGGGGATCTCACCACCTATGTCAAGGCCATCGGCAAGCCGGGCAGCGGCAAGCTGGGCGTGACAGAGTCCACGGACAAGGACAAACAGCAGCAGCCCCGCGTCATCGTCACGGGCTTCGAGACGAATCCCGCCCGTGTCAACGCCGGGGACACCTTCACGGTCACGATCCATATGCAGAACACCTCCGGGTCCAAGAGCGTCACTAATGTCCTCTTTGACATGCAGGCGGCGCAGGAGACCACCGGGACGGGCAGCAATGCCACCACCTATCAGGCATTCCTCCCCACCTCCGGTGCCAGCTCCGTCTATGTGGACACCATTCCGGCCGGATCCACCCATGAGCTCTCCATCGAGATGACCGCCCGCGCGGATCTGGCGGAGAAACCCTATGTCCTGAATGTCAAGATGAAGTATGACTGCGGGGAGCAGTACAACCTGGAGGATACGGCGAGTGTTTCCATTCCGATCTATCAGGAGGCGCGGTGCGAGACCGGCAGTGCGGAGATCACCCCCACAGAGATCACGGTGGGCAATCAGTCCAACATTGCCTTCGGTGTCTACAACACCGGCAAGACGACCCTCAATAACGTATGGGTGCGTTTCAAGGCGGATTCCGTCACCGGCGGGGAAACCTACCTCGGCAACATCAGTCCCGGCGGCACCGGCAACCTCGATGCCATGGTGACTGGTGCCGCGGCCACCACGGATGACGGGACCGTGATCGCCGAGATCTCCTTTGAGAATGATCAGGGCAACGTCACCACCGTGGAGAAGGCGTTTACCCTCTTTGTCACGGAGGAGACGGACTACAGCGATACCGACATGGATTTTGGCATGATGGAGGAGCCCACGAAGCCCGAAGGCGGTATCAAGCGCGTCCTGCCCTGGATCCTGGGCGGAATTGCCGCAGTGGCCGTCGTTGCGTTTCTGGTGGTCCATCTTCTGAAGAAGCGGCGGGAGAAAGCGAAGGATATGGCCGCCATCGGTGACGATACAGAGCTGTTATCCGGTACCGGCTTTGACGGAAAAGGAACGGACGGAAAGGGCAGCGGCTCATGAAGCCATGGGACATTCTGGTCTACAGCGTCAGCAACCTCTTCAAGCGCAAGCTTCGTACGGCGCTGACGGTGCTGGGGGTGGTGATCGGCGTCGCCTCCATCGTTGTGATGATCTCGCTGGGACTTGGCTTCTCCAAGTCCACGATGGATGAGATGTCCAACTACGCCAGCCTGACCGCCATCACCGTCAGGACGAACAATAATCTCACGGACGGCAAGCAGCCCAAATACCTCTCCGACGAGCTCGTGGAGGATCTGAAGAAGCTTCCCCATGTCCGCTATGTGGCGCCGGTTCTCACGGTCACGGTGGTTGCCAAGTACGGCGCCTATTCCAATTCCTGGATGGAGATCGAGGGGACCACCCTCGAATATCTGGGGGACATGAACATCGATGTGGGGCAGGGGCGTCTCCCTGCGGAGAGTGACGACACCCTGCAGCTGTTCTGGGGGAACATGATGCTGCAGCAGTTCACGAAAGCCCACGGTGGCTCCTATTGGGAGACTGGAGTCCTTCCGGACATCGATCCGATGAATGATTCTATCCTCTACATCCTGGATTCCGACACCTACAACCAGCTGCAGGCGGGCAGCAGCGGCTCCGCGGATGAGGATTCCGGACAGCCGGTGCGACCCCCCAAGAAATACCTGTTGGAGACCTGCGGCGTGGCGGCAGGGGGTCCCGATGATTACCACAGCTACAGCTTCAGCACCTACTGTGACATCAACAAGCTCATTCCGGTGCTGAAGAAGGAGTTCAAGGGCAGGGCGATCCCGGGACAGCCCGTCAACAAGAGCGGTAAACCCTACAAACAGATCTATTACAGCTCTCTCATCGTGATGTGTGATGAGATGAACAATGTCCAGGAGGTGGATCAGACCATCCGGGATATGGGCTACAGCACCTACAATGACACCGAATGGATCAAATCCTCGCAGCGGCAGACCAACATGATCGAGGCCATGCTGGGCGGGATCGGTGCCATCTCCCTCCTGGTGGCCGCCATCGGCATCGCCAACACCATGATGATGTCCATCTATGAACGTACCAAGGAGATCGGGATTATGAAGGTTCTGGGCTGTGACATCCGCAATATTCAGGCCATGTTCCTGGTGGAGGCGGGCGCCATCGGCTTCTTTGGCGGGATCATCGGCGTCACCCTGAGTTATGTTCTCTCTGTGGTGATCAATATTGCGGTGAAGAACTCCGGCGTCTTCCAGGTCTCCGGGGATATCTCTGTGATTCCGCCCTGGCTCTCC
>JAFSYF010000007.1 GCA_017443695.1 Butyrivibrio sp. | reverse complement strand
CTCGACGAACGTGTACCAGATCTATGCGGATATGGTCGCCTGCGACAGCCGCAGGGAGCCGGAGGGGCCGGAGCATTACTACTGCGTCTACGCGAGCCGGAAGGACGGCCATACCTACACGCATACGCACGAAGAGATTATGGCCCGGTACGGCGCCAATATGGTGATGCAGGAGGAGATGCCTCCGATGAACTGGCCGCAGATGGGCCGGTATATGTACACGGCCAGACTCAAAACCTACGAGGACGCCGAGGGGTTCATCCGCTTTGTACAGGGATAACCGGCGCACAGGCCGCACCATTTCGCGGATGCCGAAACAGTGAGGAGAGCACCCGGGACCTGACAGTAAAGATGTCCTGGCATTCAGGTGAAAACTGTGATAAAGTCCATGAATATGCTTGATCGCAGACATATCATTTGATATACTGAAATTGCCGAATGTACAACAATTTGGCAGGATATTCCACCATTCAAAGATGAGGGCTGAATGATTTTGTGAGAGTCACTCGGCCCTGTTTTTGTATCTATTTGTCGGAGAGATGGAGGCGCTCTGCCCATCCTCGAGATGAATGAACAGGAGGAGATAATGAAAGTAACGGTATGCATCGGTTCTTCCTGCCATATCAAGGGGTCCCGACCGGTGGTCGAGCAGCTGCAGGACCTGATTGCCGGGGAGAACCTGAGCGACAAAATCGAACTGAGCGGCACGTTCTGCATGGGTAAATGCCAGCAGGGCGTGTGCGTGACGGTGGACGGAGAATTCTTCTCTGTATCACCGGAAACTGTTTCCATGTTCTTTGAAAAAGAAGTGAAGGCAAGGGTGTAAAAATGACGAACTGTTTGACGCTGAAGAAATCCAACTGTAAGAACTGCTATAAATGCATCCGCCACTGCCCGGTGAAGTCCATCCGGTTTTCCGGGAACCAGGCTCACATCATCGGAAATGAATGCATCCTTTGCGGGCACTGCTTCGTGGTATGTCCGCAGAACGCGAAGGAGATCGTAGATGAAACCGAGAAGGTCAGGGTGCTCATCCAGAGCGGCGACCCGGTGGTAGCCTCCCTCGCACCTTCGTTCGTGGCCAATTACGACGGCGTAGGCATCGAGGCCATGCGGGATGCGCTGAAGAAGCTGGGATTTTATGACGTGGAGGAAACCGCGCTGGGAGCGACGCTGGTCAAGCGCGAATATGACCGTATCCTGAAGGAGGAGGAGAGAGACATCGTCATTTCCTCCTGCTGTCACTCCATCAATCTGCTGATCCAGAAGTATTTCCCGCGGGAGCTGCCGTACCTGGCCGACGTGCTTTCTCCGATGCAGGCCCACTGCGGGGATATCAAACGCCGCATTCCCGGCGCGAAGACCGTATTTATCGGTCCCTGCGTGGCCAAAAAGGATGAGGCGGAGTATTACGAAGGCATCGTGGACGCCGTTCTGACTTACGAGGAGCTGACCAGCTGGATGAAGAAAGAGGGCGTGGAGCTCCGGGAAGAGAAGCAGCCGGACGAGCACAGCCTCGCGAGATTCTTCCCGACCACCGGCGGTATCCTCAAGACCATGGCGAAGGATGCGCCCGGATTCACCTATCTGGCTCTGGACGGTGTGGATAACTGTATCGCGGCCTTAAAGGAGATCGAGCAGGGCAAGATTCACCACTGCTTCATCGAGATGAGCGCCTGCGTCGGCAGCTGCGCCGGCGGCCCGGTGATGGAGAAATACGGCCACAGCCCGGTGAAGGATTATCTTGCCGTCGCCCAGTACGCCGGGGACAAGGACTTCGATATCCCTCAGCCGGAGATCCGGGACCTGAGAAAGCGCTTCGATCCCATCGAGCACCGGGCGGGCATGCCCAGTGAACCGGAGATCCGCGACATCCTCCGGGAGATGGGCAAATTCAAGCCCAGCCAGGAGCTCAACTGCGGAACCTGCGGCTACGACACCTGCCGGGAGAAGGCCATCGCTATCTATCAGGGCAAGGCCGAAATCTCCATGTGCCTGCCGTACCTGATGGAGAAGGCGGAGAGCTTCAGCGATACCATTACACGCAACAGCCCCAACGGTATCATCATGCTCAACGACCAGCTGGAGGTGCAGCAGATCAACCCGGCTGCCCTTAAGATCCTGAACCTTCGTTCCGAGAACGCGGTCCTGGGCGACCAGGTCGTCCGGATCATGGATCCTGCGCCTTTCATGAAGGTAAAGACCACGGGCCGCGGCATCTTCCACGAGCGTTCCTACCTGGCGGAATACGGCTGCACGATCCAGCAGACCATCGTACCTGCGGAGCACGGGCGGATGCTGCTGTGCATCATGCGTGATGTCAGTGAGGAAGAGGAGACCCGCCGGCAGAGAGAAGAGATCAGCCGGCAGACCGTGGAGGTCGCTGACAAGGTGGTCGACAAGCAGATGCGCATCGTTCAGGAGATCGCGAGCCTGCTGGGTGAAACTGCCGCCGAAACCAAGATTGCTCTTTCCAAGCTAAAGGAGTCCATCACCAATGAATGATTTAACTTGTGATATCGGCTATAAAAGTGTCAACCACGTGGGAGAGCAGCTCTGCGGCGACCATGTGGAGGTCGTGGAGCAGGAGGACGGCTCTACGGTGCTTGTCCTTGCAGACGGGCTGGGCAGCGGCGTGAAGGCCAGTATTCTGTCCACGCTCACCAGCAAGATCATCTCCACGATGCTTGCGGCCGGGCTCTCCATCGAGGAGTGCGTGGAGACAATCGCCGCCACGCTGCCGGTCTGTTCGGAGCGCGGAGTGGCTTATTCGACATTTACCATCATCCGGCTGATCCGCAACCAGATGGCGGAACTGATCCAGTATGACAATCCGCAGGTGATCGTGATACGCAACGGAGAAAACTGGGAGTATCCACGCACCGAGACCACGATCGGCGGCAAGCAGATCTACCGCTCGCTGATCCGCCTCCAGGAGGACGACGTATTCGTCGCCATGAGTGACGGCTGCCCTCACGCGGGCATCGGAGTGGCCTACAATTTCGGCTGGAAGAGGGAAGACATCATCAATTTCATGGAAGCCATGAGTATGTGCGGCTACACCGCCAAGAACCTCTCCACTATCCTAGTGGACGAGTGCTACCGGCTCTACGGCGGGGAGCCCGGGGATGACGCGACGGCCGCTGTGGTGCGTGTCCGCAAACGGGTGCCCATGAACCTGCTCTTCGGCCCGCCCAGCAACCGGGATGACGGCGAGCGGATGATGAACCTGTTCTTCGCGAAGGAAGGAAAGCACATCATCTGCGGCGGAACGACTTCCTCGATCGCGGCCAAATGGCTGCACAAGCCGCTGCGTCCTTCGCTGGATTTCGAGGGCGACATCCCGCCCATCGCCTATCTGGAGGGCGTGGATCTGGTCACCGAGGGCGTGATCACCGTGAACCGGGTGGTGGAATACGCCAAGGATTATATCGGTGAAAACCAGCGGTATGAGGCCTGGAGCAACGGCAAGGACGGGGCGTCCATGATCAGCCGGCTGTTGTTTGAGGAAGCCACAGACATCAATTTCTACGTGGGCAAAGCCATCAATCCCGCGCACCAGAACCCGGATCTGCCCATCAACTTCAACATCAAGATGAACCTGGTGCAGGAGCTGTCCGAAGCGCTGAAAAAGATGGGAAAGCGCATCAAAGTCAGCTATTTCTAAGGGATCCATGAGCGGGCGCTTCATAAGAGACCTGCAGGAAGGCGAGGATGCGGATTGTTTTCCATATAGTTTTCGATGAATGAACTGTCTTTATTCTTGCAGATGAACTGCTCCCGAAAGT
>JAFSYF010000050.1 GCA_017443695.1 Butyrivibrio sp. | reverse complement strand
GAGCCTGTCGGGTGCAGCCTCTCCCCGTGTCACCGCACCAGGTACGACCACCGCTGTGATCTCTGTTGCCTTCTGCGTCACCGCCTCACGGATTCCGGGGAAGAAGAGATAATCTCCCTTCTCAAAAGGCAGCGCATCATCCGGTACATCCAGCACAAAGGGCAGCATCCCCCAGTTGATCAGATTGGAACGGTATCGCTTCGTCGCGTACTCATGTGCCACATTGGCCCAGCCCCCCAGCACCTTCTGGCAGGAAGCCGCCTGTTCTCTGGCCGAGCCGTCTCCCGGCTTCACCGCGTAGATCGTTGAGCCGAAACCCGTATTGTCATGGCCGGTCTCGGGATACTCCTGTTTGATCGCGTGCATGACACTCTTGATCTGCGGATAGACCTGACAGGGATGCTCTCCCTTCATGTTCGCATCCTGCAGCGCACGCACTTCCTCGGCCAGACCCACGTATGCCGGATCCTTGCGTGAGAGCGTATACTCCGCCAGCCCCAGAGGATTGGACCGGTAGGAGCTGGTCTCCCCGGAGGGAATCAGCTCATCGGTCGTTGTCACCGGATCATGGATGACGCTGACAACCTTCAGCAGGAGATTGTCCGGCAGCGCGGACATCTTCGGCCAGTCCTTGATGTTCGGTCCCAGCTGTACGGGGGTGGAAGGATCCGCCTGTCCGTGTGAATCGAAAACCCGCTTCTCATAGATTCCTTTGTCAAAGTGATAGGCATAATCCCTGAAAGCACCGGTGAATTCCGTGGCCGGTGTCAGCCGCCCGCCATTCGCCGCCGTCGCTGCGATGGATCTGGCATCCATCAGCGCCACCGATGCGATCTGTCCATTCTGAACCTTCGAGCCCTCCCTGTTGGGGAAATTACGCGTCGAATGCCGGATGGAGAACGCATTGTTGGCCGGCGTATCCCCTGCCCCGAAGCAGGGTCCGCAGAACGCGGTCTTCAGAATTGCTCCGGTTGCGAGAATGTCCGCTGCCACACCGTTACGCACCAGCTCCATGTAGATCGGTGTGGATGCCGGGTAAACACTCAGCGTGAAGCGGTCGTCCCCGATGGAGCCGCCACGCAGGATATCGGCCGCAGCACAGATATTTTCAAAGCCGCCGCCTGCACAGCCCGCAATGATGCCCTGTTCCACGTAAAATGCGCCATTCCGTACCTTATCCCGCAGGCTGTATTCGATCTTTTCCCCGAAGCTGACCCGCGCGCGCGCCTCCGTTTCCGCCAGAATCTCATCCAGATTCTGCAGCAGCTCCTCAATGGGCAATGCATTGCTGGGATGGAAGGGCATGGCGATCATCGGCTTCACCCTGGATAAATCCACCCGGACCAGTCCGTCGTACCAGGCGACAGCCTCCGGCTGCAGCTGCTGATACTTCTCTGCACGGCCATGGATCTCATAATATTTCTGTATCTGTTCATCTGTCTGCCAGATGGAGGACAGGCAGGTGGTCTCCGTGGTCATCACGTCAACGCCGATCCGGAAATCCGCAGAGAGGCTCTCCACGCCAGGCCCGACAAATTCCATGACTTTGTTCTTGACATAACCGGACTCAAATACCGCCCCAATGATGGCCAGCGCCACATCCTGCGGTCCGACGCCCGGTGCGGGCGCACCCTCCAGATAGATGGCAACGACCTCCGGCAGATCCACATCCCAGGTCTGTGACAGGAGCTGCTTCACCAGCTCCGGCCCGCCCTCGCCCACCGCCATGGTGCCCAGGGCACCGTAGCGGGTGTGGGAATCCGAGCCCAGGATCATCCCGCCGCAGACAGCCATCTGCTCTCTGGCATACTGATGGATGACCGCCTGGTGCGGCGGCACATATACGCCGCCGTAGTGTTTTGCGGCCGTCAGACCGAAGACATGATCATCCTCGTTGATGGTGCCGCCGACGGCGCAAAGGGAATTATGACAGTTCGTCAGCACGTAGGGAATCGGGAACCGCTCAAGTCCCGATGCCCGTGCCGTCTGAATGATACCCACATAGGTGATATCATGGGATGTCAGTGCATCGAAGCGAATACGAAGCTTCTGCGCATCCCCGGACTTGTTATGTGCCTGCAGGATCCGGTAGGCGATGGTACCCTTGCGTGCCTCCTCTTTCGAGACCTCCCGCCCCCCGGCCTGAACAGTGGCCTGATCCGCGGCGGTCTCTATGAGCTTCGTTCCGTCAACCAGAAAGCAGCCCTGTCCCTTGGATAGTGTTTTGACCATTTACTCTGCCTCCGGTGCCGGCAGCACCACCTTATCCAGATGCCAGATCTCATCCACATACTCCTGGATCGTCCGGTCAGATGTGAACTTGCCGCAGCAGGCCGTATTCAGGATGGCCATCTTCGCCCACTTCTTCTGGTCGCGGTATGCCTCAGAGATCCTGCGCTGTGCCTCGCAGTAGGAATCGAAATCCTTCAGGATGAAGTACTGATCCCTCTGCAGCAGGGAATCATACAGCGGACGGAACAGCTCCCTGTCCTTGCTGAAGGTGCCGTCCACCAGGCGCTCCAGGGTCTTCTTGACGTTCGGATTGCTGTTGTAGACATCCATCGGGTTATAGCCGCCGTTCTTCTCATAGGCCATGACCTCCTCAGAGGACAGACCGAAGATGAAGGCATTCTCCTCGCCCACCTCCTGAACGATCTCGACGTTGGCGCCGTCCATGGTGCCCACGGTCACCGCACCGTTCAGCATCATCTTCATGTTGCCGGTACCGGAGGCCTCCTTGGAAGCGGTGGAGATCTGCTCGGAGATATCCGCTGCCGCAAAGATCAGCTCGGCGTTGGAGACACGGTAATCCTCGATGAAGACCACCTTCAGCTTCTTGTTCACCGCAGGGTCATTATTGATCACATCCGCTACGGAGTTGATCAGCTTGATCGTGAGCTTCGCGGACAGATAGCCCGCAGCGGCCTTGGCGCCGAACACATAGGTCTTGGGATAGAACTCCATGGTCGGGTTGGCCTTCAGCAGATCATAGAGATAGATGACATGCAGGATGTTCATCAGCTGGCGCTTGTACTCATGGAGCCGCTTGACCTGAACGTCGAAGATCGAATCCGGATCCACCTCAATGCCGTTGTGCTCCTTGATATAGGCGGCCAGGCGTTCCTTGTTCTTGCGCTTGATCTCCATGAACTCCTTCTGGGCCTTCTTATCATCCGCCAGCGCCTTCAGGCCGCTGATGACGGACAGATCCGTCACCCAGCCGGGACCGACATGCTCTGTCACCCAGTCTGCCAGCAGCGGGTTGCCGTGTGCGAGGAAACGGCGCTGTGTGATGCCGTTGGTCTTATTGTTGAAGCGCTCCGGGAACATCTCATAGAAATCATGCAGCTCGCGCTCCTTCAGGATCTCCGTATGGATTCTGGCCACGCCGTTGACGGAATGGCCGCCCACGATGGCCAGATGCGCCATCTTGACCTGATTGTCATAGAGGATCGCCATGCTGCGGATCTTGCTCTGGACATCCACACCGGAGAGGTTGCTGTACTTGCGCATGATCTGGTCGACAAACCGGCGGTTGATCTCATCCACGATCTGATAGATACGCGGAAGCAGACGCTGGAACAGATCGATGGGCCATTTCTCCAGGGCCTCTGCCATGATGGTGTGGTTTGTGTAGCAGCAGGTCTTTGTCGTGACCTCCCAGGCCTGATCCCAGGTCAGGAAGTACTCATCCATCAGGAGCCGCATGAGCTCCGCCACGGCCACCGTCGGGTGGGTATCGTTGAGCTGGAACACGGCCTTCTCATAGAACTTCGTGATATCATCGTGCTTCTTCAGATAGCGCTTGAGCGCGGTCTGCACGGAGGCGGAAATGAAGAAGTACTGCTGCTTCAGGCGCAGCTCCTTGCCGGAGATGTGATTGTCATTCGGATAGAGCACCTCACAGAGCTGGCTGGCCAGGTTCTCCTGCTCCACCGCCTTCTGATAGTCGCCCTTGTCGAAAGAATCCAGCTCGAAGCACTGCATGGGCTCCGCATCCCAGACGCGCAGCGTATCCACCATGCCATTGCCGTAGCCGATGACCGGCAGATCATAGGGAATCGCGCGCACCAGCTGATAGCCTTCCTGCTTGAAGTTCGTCCGCCCCGTTTCATCGGTATAGGTGCTGACATACCCGCCGAACTTGATCTCCTTGGCATATTCCGGACGGCGCAGCTCGAAGGGATTGCCATGCTCCAGCCAGTTATCCGGTACCTCCACCTGGAAGCCGTCGCGGATCTCCTGACGGAACAGTCCATACTTATACCGGATGCCGCAGCCATAGGCCATGTATCCCAGCGTCGCCAGGGAATCCAGGAAACAGGCTGCCAGTCGGCCGAGACCGCCGTTACCAAGAGCCGGATCCGGCTCCTGATCCTCTACGATATTGACATCGATGCCCAGCTCATCCAGGGCCTCCTTCACAGGCTTGTAGGCCTGGAGATTGACGAGGTTGTTGCCCAGCGCGCGGCCCATCAGGAACTCCATGGACATGTAGTAAACGATCTTCGGATCCTGCTCCTCTGCCGCCTTCTGTGTCGTCATCCAGTGGTCCACGATCGCATCCTTGATGGCATATGCCGCTGCCTGGAACACCTGCTGAGGCGTCGCTTCCTCGATGTTCTTGCGGTAAAGTGTCTTCACATTGTAGAGGACGCTGCGTTTAAACAGGTCCTTGTCAAAGGGCAGTGTCGGTGTCTCGTTCGTCGTCTTCTTTTTCATGAGTCCTCCTTGCTGGCTTACAGTTTGTTTTCTCAAAAAATACTTATCTATCTTACGCCCTGTTGGCGCAGAATGCTACCTTTTTGTGCGCGCCCCTGTTAACACTTGACTTTATACCTGATCCAGGATCTCTCCGATCGGGCCCTGGAGGACCAGATCGGCCTGCCGGTCGCGGGGTGTGGCCTGTTTGTTGATCAGGATCAGCTTGTGGCCGCGGTAATAGTCGATGAGGCCTGCTGCCGGATAGACGGCCAGCGAGGTCCCGCCGATGATCAGGACATCCGCCCGGGCGATGGCCTCCGCCGCGCCCTGCATGACATCCATGTCCAGTCCCTCCTCATAGAGCACCACGTCAGGCTTGACGCGCCCGCCGCATGCATCACAGTGAGGCACACCCTCTCCGTCTGCGATATAATCGAAATCAAAGAACTTGCCGCATTTCTCGCAGTAATTCCGGTGAACGCTGCCATGCAGCTCGTAAACCTTCTTTGAACCCGCCGCCTGATGCAGCCCGTCGATGTTCTGTGTGACGACAGCCTTCAGCTTTCCCTCCTGCTCCCACTGCGCCAGCTTGCGGTGCGCCTTGTTCGGCTCGATCCCGCGGATCAGCAGCTTGTCTCTGTAGAAACGGAAGAACTCCTCCGGCATCTGCATATAGAATGTGTGTGAGAGGATCTGCTCCGGCGGATACTTGTAATGCTGGTGATAGAGACCGTCCTCACTGCGGAAATCCGGTACACCGCTCTCCGTGGAGACACCGGCTCCCCCGAAGAAGACGATGTTATCGGTGTGATCGATGATGTCTTTGAGTTTTGCAATTTCTTCCGTCATCCTGTGCCCCCTTCCTCATGCCGGATGCTGCTCCGACAGTCTCGCATTGCTGTATGCCGGATCCCCTGTCACATCCTCACCGAACCATTCTTCCGGCTGGTATGCGCGGGCCACCGTCTCATCCGGGAACTCTACCTCCGCGATCTGCAGTCCCTCATGTGGTGCCTCAAAAATATCCAGCTCAATGGTCAGCGTCGCATCCGTCCCCTCCGGTGCCCGGGTCGGAATCAGATACCGGCGCTTCCTCAGGATATGGCCATCCGCCTTGGTGAGCAGGTGGACATAGGATGCTTCATCCAGCGGCAGATTATACTCCTCGTGGGACAGTGCCGCGTCATACGCTGAACCACCGGTGTTCCGGGCCTTGTAGGTCATGTACCAGTGCTGATCCGTCCCTTCTGCCGCACCGGGTGTATACAGTCCGTCACTCCGTACGCGGATGGCCGGGGCGACGTTCAGATATCCCTGCTCTATGATACGGTACGGATAGTCTGACAGGTTTTCCGGCAGCCTCCGGACCGTGAATTTCCTCTCAATCTCCCGTCCCATGTGCCCTCATTCCTTTCTCAGGCACGGAACACAATCCGCTCCGCCAGCGCCTGTGCCGCCGCTTCTCCCTGGAACCGTGCCACAATCGCCAGTCCGAAGGGGATCGATGTACCCATACCCCGGCTCGTCAGGATATGGTCATCGGTGACGGTCTCTCTGTGCACCAGATTCGCGCCCCAGCTCTCCTCCTCACAGGCCGGATAACAGGTGGCCTTGCGTCCCTTCAGCAGTCCCATACGGCCGAAGATCCCCGGTGCCGCACAAATCGCTGAGATGTACTTGCCTGCCGCGTCGAAACGGGCCACGGCTTCCTTCAACGGCGCGCATGCCTCCAGGTTCTTCGTCCCCACACCGCCGCCGGGGAGGATCAGCATATCATAGGCATCCAGATCCGCTTCTGTCAGGTCCTGAAAGAGCAGATCCGCCTCC
Organism: Butyrivibrio sp.; assembly: GCA_017443695.1. Taxonomy (GTDB): domain Bacteria; phylum Bacillota; class Clostridia; order Lachnospirales; family Lachnospiraceae; genus Butyrivibrio. The sequence goes on along the minus strand of JAFSYF010000050.1, from coordinate 20,377 downwards.
ACAGGGATCTGGTGGGAACCCATCACCCGTTTGCCGGGCATGATGGAGATCATGTCGATACCGATCTGGGCCCGCCGCAGCAGATCCACTACAGCAAGCGCCTCGATCTCCTCGAAGCCGTCCGCCAGAAAAATCGCTGTCTTTGCCATTTCTTACCTCCCTGTCACCTCTGCAAGCCGGCGCATCCGCTGTGCCAGCGCCTCATCCGCTGCCCCCGGCTCCATACGCCAGGTCCAGTTGTTTCCTGTGGTGGATGGCTCATTGATGCGCGCCTCGCCGTTCAGGTCCAGATAATCCTGCATCGGGATAATGGCCGTATCTGCCACGCTGCGCATTGCCATCCGGATGAAAGGCCAGGCGGAAGGCGTCTGCTCCCTGCTCAGCCCGATGTAATCATCCGCGTAGATCCGGTCACGGCCGGTGAGTCCTTCATACCAGCTCCGGGTCGTATCATTGTCATGGGTACCGGTATAAACAACGGTATTCCGTTCATAATTATGCGGCAGATAGGTACTCTCGCTGCCGGTTCCAAAGGCGAACTGCAGCACCTTCATCCCCGGATAGCCGGTCTGCTCCCGCATATGATGCACCTCCGGCGTAAGGAATCCCAGATCCTCCGCAATGACCGGACAGGACCCTATGACATCTGCGATGAACCGGAAGAAATCCACCCCCGGCCCGGGTTCCCAGTGTCCGTGCTCCGCTGTGGGCTCTCCCCACGGAATGGAATAATACCCCTCAAACCCGCGGAAATGGTCGATCCGAAGAACATCCACATTCTCATAGCTGTGACGGATACGCCGCATCCACCACTCATAGCCCGTCTCACGGTGAGCCCCCCAGCGGTACAGCGGATTGCCCCACAGCTGTCCCGTCCGGGAGAAGGCATCCGGCGGACAACCGGCCACGGCAATCGGAATCCGGTTCTCATCCAGCTGGAACAGATGAGGGTTCCCCCAGGTGTCCGCACTGTCGTATGCCACATAGATCGGAATGTCCCCGATGATGGTGATTCCATGATTGTTTGCATAGGACTTCAGCGCCTTCCACTGCCTGTGGAACAGATACTGCTGAAAACTGACGAAGGTGATCTCATCTCTGTAGCGCGTCCTGGCCTGTTCCATTGCTTCAGGCTCACGCAGCCTCAGCGGCTCCTCCCACTCCGACCATGCCCGTCCGTTGTGCGCCTTCTTCAGCGCCATGAACAGCGCATAGTCCGCAAGCCACGCCTGATTGTCCTCTGTAAACTGCGCAAATGACTCACGCAGCATCTCCTTCGGCGGATCCGTGCTCTCCTCCGAAAGCCCGCTGCGGTGAAAGGCGCTGCGCAGCACCGGTTCCCGGGTGCGGTAGAGCGTCGCATAATCAATGGACCATGCGTTGCGTTCCGGAAGTGCATCCACTTCCTCTCGTGTAAGGAGGCTTTCCTCTGTCAGACTGTCCAGATCTATGAAATACGGATTGCCCGCGAAGGTGGAGAAGGATTGGTAGGGAGAGTCCCCATAGCTCGTCGGCCCCAGCGGAAGAATCTGCCAGTAGGACTGGCCGGCTGCAGCCAGAAAATCAACAAATTCATATGCCTCCCGTGAAAGCGCACCGATCCCGTGCGGAGACGGGAGGCTGAAGATGGGCAGTAAAACTCCGCAAGCGCGTCTGTCGAGTTCTGCCGGACTGAAGACACTCATATCAGGCTGGGCCGGATGCCCCAGATCAGGTTTCTCCACTGTTCCATCTGATCTGTGGTCATGAATCCGTTGGAGGTTCCCATGTAACCGATCTTATAGGAGGAGAACAGCAGACCGTTCTTGATGGCATTGACCGAGTCCCCGGTCTCCTGATAATAGTGCAGAAAACAGGAGAACATGGCGTTGCCGGCACCAACGGTATTGACGATCTCATTGGTCTTGACGGTGTTGTAGTGAGCGACCAGCTCCTGGTTCCTGTCATAGAGGATGACGCCCTTGGACCCCTGGCCGAGAATGATAATCTCCGTCCCGTAGCGCGTGCTCATCATCTTGATGAAATCATAGGGATCCTCCGTCAGGGTATCATCACTGAAATAAAGAATGGATGCCACCCGCAGGAAGTCCTCGTTGTATTTCTCTTTTTCCTTGCTGTAATACCGAATATTGACGGCCACTCTCTTGCCGTGTATCGCCGCCGCTTCCGCAAACGGACGGCAGAAGTTGGCATTGGCCAGAACCACCATATCCGCCCAGGAGCCCATCGGCGTGAAGAGATTCATATCATAGACGTTGTCTCTTAAATCCTTGGGGTCCTCAAAAATCTGCTGCTGTCTGTCTTCATCATAGAGGATCACGCAGTTCGGCAGCTCCTGCATCTGCGGAATGACATAGTCGGTGTTGAGACGGATCTTCTGCTGTGACGTATTGATGAGATCCGGTACCTGCGTGCGCCCGATCATGGACATATACCGCACATCATTCCCCAGCCACTTCAGCGCCAGCGCCTCGTTCAGCGCATCGCCGCCAATCGAGCTGTAAATGGAGCCCTTCTCATTGGTCAGCTCGGCATAGTCGATCGGAATCTTCTGCACCTTCACGATCGTCTCCCACTGTGTCACGCCCGCTACCACAAAATTGCCCATGTCCTACCGCCTTTCCTTGCCCGTGTCCTGTCCTATTTGCTCGCCAGTAGCTGCAGCATCTTCAGATAGTCTTTCATCTCCCTGTAGAAATCCGACGGAACAAAGGTTCCGTCATGAAGGTGCTGCCGCAGCAGTCCTTCCGCTGTATACCGGATCATCAGACGAATGCGGTCGGCATCCACCCCCGGCTTGAATATACTCAGATCCGCACGGTCTGCGATCTCCTGCTGACTCTCCTCATAGTGGTTTCTGGCCTCCAGGATTGCCGCAGCGGCCTCCGGATAGTTCTCACATGACGCCGAGGCCAGAAACAGCCTGATATACGGGAACTGCTGCATCGCATCCGCCCATGCGCGTTCCATCTGTTCTGCCAGCTGGAAGAAGTTGCGCTCCTGTTTGGAGACGTTGGTAGAGATATTGATCCCTACGACACGAACGGCATAGTCATAGACGAAGCTGTACAGTCCCAGCTTCGTCTCAAAGTAATGGAACAGCAGCCCCTTGCTGATTCCGGCATCCCGGACCATCGCATCCGTACTGGCATGCTGGTAGCCGTCGATCGCAAAGGATTTCAGGGCCGCACCGATCATGCGGTCCTGCTTCTCTCTTTTTACATCAAAGAATCGTTCATTCATACAGAGTTTATCATATCAGAAATGATCGCCTTTTTCAACGGATTCTGCCCCTGCATTCACAGATTTGCGAATTTCGTATCCCATATTCGGGTTTTGTTTCCGGTTTTTTCGCCCTTTTTCCTGCTTTTTCATTTCATCCCTTTTCATTCCCGGGGTTTTGTATTAAAATATATGTTCGGAACTACCATCGTTTCGATTGTATGGCGCGCAGGAGGCGCATTGACCGATGAATAACAAAAAGGGTCTGGGCGGGATACTGGTGTTCTGTGCCGTGGCAGCAACCGCAGCCGTGGCTACCTTCTTTTACCTGAGCAAGAAGGACCAGCAGGATGAGCTGGATCTCGACGAGGATTTTGACGATTTTGACAGCACGGAGGAATTTTCCACGGGACGCCGGTATGTGGATCTGAGTCTTGACGGCGAAAGCGTGGAGCCGGATGATTTTGAAGAGACGCCTTCGGAGTCCGAGGAGATCTTCAATGAGGAGGCCGCGCCGCAGGGCGCATAAACCGCTACACGGACCAGGCCATTCGGAGGCACTCGCAGCCACGACGGATTTCATCCGGTGTCAGGGATGCGAAACCGAGGATCATGGTGGGTGATCGTAGAGGTGCAGGGAGACGCATGGCGTCTCCTTTTTGTATCCCCGCATCCGCGGAGGCAGGCAGCGCATTCTCCCGGAGGGGATATACCCGGACACCCTGCTCCGCTGCTGCCTGCGCCAGCGCCTGCTCCGCTGCTGCAGGCTTCTGCGCCGCCGCGTCCGCATGCCGATCGGAGAGGAGCAGATGGAGCCCGGCATCTGATCCGGACACCGTAAATCGCCGCATAAAGGGCTCCAGCGCCTCCAGCAGAGCATCGTGCCGCTGCCTGTAGGTGCGCCGCATCCGGTTCAGGTGCCGGCCATAGGCGCCTTCCCGCAGAAAATCCTCCAGCACGGCCTGATCCACCCTGGTCACGGTACAGGCGAAACATGCACAGCGCTGTCTGTAGACCTCAAGCAATGAAAAAGGCAGCACCATATAGCTGATCCGGATCGCCGGCGCAATAGTCTTGGAAAAAGTTCCCAGATAGATCACATGGCGTCCCCCGTCCTGAGAATGGAGCGAGGGAAAGGGCCTGCCTCGGTAACGGAACGCCGAATCGTAATCATCCTCTATCAGGTATCTCCCCGGCTGCGCCGCCGCCCACTCAAGCAGCTCCAGTCGCCGTGCTACCGGCATGACGACACCGGTAGGATACTGATGGGAGGGCATCACATAAGCCAGTTCCGCATCGGCCATGGAGAGTGCCCCCGGCAGCATCCCGTTCTCATCCATCCCCACAGGCAGCAGGGTCATACCCTCTCCACCCAGCACCTGGGCTGCACGCAGATAAGTTAACGGCTCCATCCCGATCCGGGCATGTCCGAGGATCCTGGCCAGTATCAGCAGCAGATAGTCACTTCCCGCCCCGAGAACCACCTGTTCCGGCACACAGCGTACATCCCTTGCCAGCGCCAGCTCATGGGCGATGGTCTCCCTGAGCGGCAGATCTCCCTGGGATCCACCCAGGGCAAACAGATCCATACGCTCTCCCACCAGCACATTCCGGTTCAGCCGCCTCCAGGTCGCGTAGGGAAAGGAAGCCATCTCTATCTTGCGTGGGGAGAAATCATACGCAACCGTGTCTGGATCTGTCACCGGAGCCGTCTCCTCTCCGGCAGACGGCACCGGATCTGGCAATCCATACGGACTCAGTACACGGCCCGGTTCGTTGCCCGTCAGATCACAGACGAAGTATCCGCGTCTCGGAACCGCCTCAATATACCCCTCAGAGCTCAGCTGATCATAAGCCAGATCCACTGTTGCACGGGAGACCGAGAGGAACTGCGCCAGCAGACGCGCAGAGGGGAGCTGCTCTCCACGGCGCAGTCTCCCCTCTCTGATCTCTGTTCGGATACTTTCATAGATCTGTTCGTACAGGTTCCCCTGTCCCGACAGTGTGACATGCAGTTCGACCATCCCTGCTTATTCTGACGATCCCTTCTTCTCCGCGATGATTTCCTTTAACTCCCTCGCCTTATCCTTGATTCGGGAGCTGGCGGTACGCGAGGTGATAATGGTACCGATCATCTTGTTGGCCGTTTCGTAGTCCCCGATCTCCACGCCCATGGCCGCCATCAGGTAATCCAGCGTCATCTCATCCATGCCTGCAATGGGGGGCGTCTCACTGGACCTCGCCATGGCGAAGCCCTCCAGCGCTCGCTGCAGGAGTTCTTTCTCCTCCGCCTCGCTTTCCTCCTTTTTCTGTGCGTAATCCTCGGCTGAGGGATCCATGCGCTGCCGTTCTCCACGCAGCAGCCATGCCATCCGGAGGCACAGATAGGCCTTCTCACTGTTCTTTGACTTCCTCGCCATGGCTGTCGCCATGGCCAGCTCATAACGCAGCTTGGCCTCATCGTAGCTGTAGGTCTCCCCGCCAAAGCTCTGTCTTCTGTAGTTCTTGCAGATCTTCTCCCGGATCTCGTTGATCTGGAATTTGGTCAGATTACCCCAATAGCGCTCCAGAGCGGAATAACCACAATAGGAGCAGGTCACCACATCATATTTGATCTGATCGATCTCCTCATAATCCGGGCGCAGATCCAGATCCACGCCGCGGGTTCGTACCTTACCGCCACGGACCTTCTTCGCCGTAAACTCCTTATCACAGACCGGACAGGTGAATTTCTTGTCAAAGAGCAGCGTCACCTCATTATACGCAACCGGCTTTGGCTGTTGCTGCTGCTGTGTTCGGTTGTCCTTCTTCTTCGGATCCTCGTAGAAATCCTCATCACTGAATCCGCCAAGTCCCAGCTTTTTCAGTCCATCCAAAAAACCCATTCCAGTGACCTCCTGCCTCTCTGTTTACTTGCCGGCCGTCCCCGCAGCCGCATTCACATTGAAAGAACTCTTGAGCGAAACGATCCTGTGGAATACCGGTGCGCCCGGCTTGAAATCCTTCGGATCCACAGAGAAATATCCGCTGCGTACGAACTGGAAGCGGTCACCGGGCTTCGCTTCCGCCAGCCCCTGTTCGAGCTTCGCATGCGGGATCACGGTCAGGGAATCCGGCCGCAGGTTCATCGTGCCGTCCTCGTTATAGACACCCTTCTCCTCGTCGATGAGGTTTTCATAGAGGCGCACCTCCGCATCAAATGCCGTGGCGGCATCCACCCAGTGGATTGTACCTTTGACCTTGCGGCCATCTGCCGAGTCACCACCCTTTGTCGCCGGATCGTAAGTGCAGTGTACCTCCGTGATCCTGCCCTGCTCGTCCTTGACACAGCCTGTACAGGTCACGAAATAGGCGTTCATGAGCCGGACCTCGTTGCCGGGGAACAGCCGGAAATACTTCTTCGGCGGATCCTCGTAGAAATCCTCCCGTTCAATATACAGCTCCCTGGAAAAAGAGATCTGCCGGCTGCCCAGTGCCTCATTTTCCTTATTGTTCTCAATGGGCAGCAGCTCGGACTGTCCCTCCGGATAATTGTCAATAATCAGCTTTACCGGATCCAGAATCGCCAGCATCCTGGGTGCCTTGGGCTTTAAGTCCTCCCGGATGCAATATTCCAGGAACGGATATTCCGCCGTCGAATTGGCCTTGCTGATCCCCGAGAGCTCGATAAACATCCGGATCGCCTCCGGCGTGAACCCGCGTCTGCGCAGGGCGGCCAACGTCACCAGCCGGGGATCATCCCAGCCGTCCACGATGCCATCCTCCACCAGCTTCTTGATATAGCGCTTACCGGTGACAACATTGTTCAGGAAGGTCTTGGCAAACTCGATCTGCCGCGGCGGATGCGCGTAGCCGCACTCGATCTAGACCCAGTCGTAGATCGGTCTATGATCCTCAAACTCCAGCGTACAGAGGCTGTGGGTGACCCCCTCGATCGCATCCTCAATCGGATGCGCATAGTCATACATCGGATAGATGCACCACTTGTCCCCGGTTCTGGGATGCGAGAGATGCGCCACCCGGTAGATGACGGGATCACGCATGTTGATATTGGGCGATGCCATATCAATCCTGGCACGCAGCGTCATCGCACCATCCGGCACGCTGCCGGACTTCATCTCCTCAAACATCCGCAGACTCTCTTCCACCGGTCGGTCCCTGTCGGGGTCGTCCCGCCCGGGCTCCGTCAGTGTCCCGCGGTATTCCCGCAGCTCATCCGCAGAAAGGGTGGAGATGTAGGCTTTGCCCTTTTTGATCAGTTCGACAGCCTTCTCATACATCTCCTGGAAATAATCAGAGGCGTACAGAATCCGGTCATCCTCCAGCTCCGGACAGAGCCAGCGCACGTCCTCGATGATCGCATCGATGAACTCCTGCCGCTCCTTGGTCGGATTCGTATCGTCAAACCGCAGGTTGAACTTGCCATGATATTGCTCGGCGATGCCATAGTTCAACAGAATGGATTTGGCGTGGCCGATATGCAGCCGGCCATTGGGCTCCGGCGGGAACCGGGTGACCACATGGTCATAGACGCCCTCTGCCAGATCCTTGTCGATTGCCTGCTGGATGAAATTACGTGATTCGTTTTCTGCTACCAAAGCTCTTGTCTCCTATCTCCCTGTACTCTGCCGGAGGGGAATTTACTTCTGTTCCCCTTCCTCTATTCTGCCGGAGGGGTAAAAAGGTCCACAGGAATCTACTCTGCCGGCGGGATAGAAAGCGCCACTGGCGCTTTCTATTCGTCCACCGAATAGTTCGGGGCTTCCTTCGTGATCTGAATGTCGTGGGGATGGCTCTCCCGCAGGGCTGCACTGGTCATCTTGATGAACTGTCCGCGCTCCTGGAGCTCCGGAATCGTGACACAGCCACAATATCCCATACCGGATCTGAGTCCGCCGATCAGCTGATAGACGGTATCCTCCACGGTACCCTTGTAGGCCACACGGCCCTCGACGCCCTCCGGTACCAGCTTCCTGGCATCCTCCTGGAAGTAGCGGTCCTTGGAGCCGGATTCCATTGCGGCGATAGAGCCCATGCCACGGTATACCTTGTATTTCCGTCCCTGGAAGAGTTCCACGCCACCCGGCGCCTCATCGCAGCCCGCGAACATGGAACCCATCATGACGACACTGCCGCCTGCTGCCAGAGCCTTGGTGATATCCCCGGAGTACTTGATACCGCCATCGGCGATGATCGGGATATTCCGCTCCTTTGCCACCGCATAGGAATTCATGATGGCCGTGATCTGCGGCACGCCGATACCCGCCACGACACGGGTCGTACAGATGGAGCCCGGTCCGATACCTACTTTCACCGCATCTGCGCCGGCTTCGATCAGAGCCCTTGTTCCCTCTCCCGTTGCGACATTGCCAGCGATGACCTGCAGATCCGGAAACTTCTCCTTGACCATCCGCAGGCATTTCAACACATTCTCTGAGTGGCCGTGGGCGCTGTCCAGCACCACGCAATCCACCTTGGCGGCGACCAGCGCCTCCACACGCTCCAGGCAGTTGGCTGTGATGCCGATGCCCGCACCGCACAGCAGACGGCCCTGCTCGTCCTTGGCTGCCAGCGGATACTTGATGGTTTTCTCAATGTCCTTGATGGTAATGAGGCCCACCAGGTTGTAATCCGCATCCACGATGGGCAGCTTCTCCTTCTTGGAGCGGGCCAGAATCTCCTTGGCCTCCTCCAGGGTGGTGCCCTCTCTGGCAGTGACCAGATTCTCGCTGGTCATCACCTCCCGGATGGGCCGGTCGAAATTGGTTTCAAACTTCAGATCCCGGTTTGTGATGATGCCGACCAGCTTCCGACCCTCGGTGATGGGTACGCCGGAGATCCTGAATTTGCCCATCAGCTCATCCGCATCCCGCAATGTCCTGTCCGGCGTCAGCGAGAAGGGATCCGTGATGACACCGTTCTCGGAGCGTTTGACCTTATCCACTTCATCGGCCTGAGCCTCGATGGACATATTCTTGTGGATGATACCGATGCCACCCTGTCTGGCAACGGCAATGGCCATCCGGTGCTCTGTGACCGTATCCATTCCGGCACTCATCATCGGTATGTTGAGCCGGATGCGTTCCGTCAGCTTCGTGCTGACATCGATCTGGCTCGGAATGACCTGCGAATACGCCGGCTGAAGCAGTACGTCGTCAAATGTAATACCCTCTCCGATGATCTGACCCATGTAGTTTCCTCCTTGTTTTGCTGATCAACACTACCCGTAACTGTTCAGAACCAGTTCTGAACAGTTACCACTATTCTCTATATACCTTCCGCGGAACAACGCCACGGATTGCTTCCACCATTTCCGCACTGGGCTCGAAGAACACCTTCTCCCGCCCGTCATAGATCATGACATACCGGGGATCCGGCTGCTGCTCATAACCGGATTCATAATGCAGTTCCTTATAGGTCTTGCCGTTGAATTCATCCAGATGATAGGAACGGATCGGCGCCAGGATTTCCATGCGCTCGGTTTCGAATTTGGCCATATTCTTGCGGCGGCTCTTATTATAGATCTTGTCCACGCTGATCTCGTGGTCACAGTACTGGTACTCATACTCGATGCTGGCATTCATCCCCGCGAAATACGCACCCACGCCGGCAGCGATGCACAGAAAGATAAAGAAGAAATTAAACGTGGTCAGCAAGAAGAAAACTACCGCCAGCATGATCCCCAGAATACGCAGAAACCGCATCACCATGGACGGTTTACAGGCCACCATGCACTCAATATATCCCACTTCACTCATCATGGTCAGAACCCTCTCCATTCTCAAACGATTACATAATATATTATCATATATCTTTTCTGTTGCACACGCAAGGGCGATATGGCAAACACGTCAGACGTTTGCTATAATGAATGGCACAGAGGAGGTTGTTATGCGACTGGAACGAGAGGAACTGAAACAGGCGGAGGCTGCTGAGCAGGGGTTTGCGTCACGGGTGGATGAGAACCGCAGGAATCACTGGTCAGAACTGAAGGGACAGGGATTTCTGGCACACTGGCGCTACTTCTGGAGTTACTACTGGATCCCGACGGCCATCGCCGCCTGCGTCATCATCTTCGTGGCAGTGTTCATCCGTGATCTCCGTGCGCAGAAGCCGGCCGCACTCTCAGCCATCTGTCTCAATGTCCCGATGTACGCGGATGTCATGCCCGGGGGTGTGAACTTCGATCTGCCATTAGAGCAGATGTTCGCCGACTATGCCGGTATTGATACAACGAAATTCAGCGTGACCATCGACCGGACCTCCACTCTGTCCCTGGATGACTACTCTGAAATGGATCTTGCCACCTCCCAGAAGATCTTCGCCATGATCGCCGGCGCGGATCTCGATTGTCTGGTGGCGGATCACACCATTTTCCACAACTATGCTCGAAACGATACCCTGGCGGATCTGCGGACGATACTGTCCCCAGAGGTATATGCCGCTTATGAGGCCGCAGACGCGATCTTCTACATCGACGGCGCGGAGATCCAGGCAGCAGCGGCATGGACCGAGGATCATCCGTTGGATCCCTTCGTCTGGCCGGAAGATTCGCCGGTCAACGACCCGATCCCGGTGGGTATCCGGCTGCGGCCCGGGGATGCAGCATCTCCCGCTGTGGGGGTTCTTGTGAATACGGAGCACACGGCGGCCGCCGCCGCCTTCGTTCAGTTTATAACAGCGCAATAAATACCAGACATCCGGGAGGAGACATGAAGAACAGAACACTGGGGGAGACCCTGTTAGGCACGGATGACAGCATCAATGTGGAGGAGGACAACCGGCTGACACCGGAGCGCCTGCGTTATGAGGCCGGACGTCTCGTTGTCGCCATCTTCGGCGCCTTCGCCTACAGTGCCGGCATCAACCTGTTTGTCGTTCCACTGGGTTTGTACACCGGCGGCCTGATGGGGATCTGTCAGCTGATCCGCTCCATCCTGGTGAACGCCTTCGGCCTCAATTTCGGCAGCTTCGATATCGCCGGCCTGATCTACTACGCCATGAACATCCCGCTTTTCCTGCTGGCGCGTAAGAAGATGGGCCGTATCTATTTCATTAAAACCCTGATCTGTGTGACATCAACCACGATTTTCCTGATGCTGATCCCGATCCCGCAGACCGTCATCATCGATGATGTGCTGGCCGCCTGTGTCATCGCGGGGATCATCTGCGGCGCAGGCATCGGCCTGGTACTGCGTATGGGTGCGACAGACGGCGGCATGGACATCGTCGGGATACTGCTGATCCGCTGGCGGCGCGATTTTTCTGTCGGGAAAGTCAACCTCTTCGTTAACTGCCTGCTCTATGGCGTCTGTTTCTTCCTGTTCAACGTGCAGACCGTCATCTACTCCCTGATCTACGCCGCCTTCAGCGCCACGGCCATCGACCGCGTCCACGCGCAGAATATCAATGTCGAGGTCCATATCATCACCAGGGTGGACTGCGATGCACTGGAGCGCCGGGTCTTCCAGGAGCTGGGCCGGGGCATCACCAAATGGACCTCCGTGGGTGCCTATACCGGCAACGAATCGGAGATCCTCTATGTCATCGTCAGCAAATATGAGCTGAACCATCTGCGCCGGATTGTCAGCGCCTATGACCCGGACGCATTCATCGTCACCACGGAGGGTGTGGGCGTCGACGGTCATTTCAACAAACACTTGAATTAATAGGCATTCTTATTGGAAAAACCGTGGGCCAACGTCCCCAGAATGATCCGGATGTCAAAAGTGACGCTCCAGTTCTCGATATAATAGATGTCGTACTCGATGCGCTTGCGGATCGAGGTATCACCGCGGTAGCCATTGATCTGTGCCCAGCCGGTGAGGCCGGGACGCACCTGGTGCTTGACCATATAGCGCGGGATCTGCTCCTTGAACTTCTCCACGAACTGCGGACGCTCCGGCCGCGGGCCGATGAGACTCATATTCCCCACCAACACATTAAAGAACTGCGGCATCTCATCGATGGAATGGCTTCGCAGAAACCGCCCCACCGGTGTCACTCTGGGATCATCCCGTACGGTCCAGGCTTTTTTCTCACTCTTCTCGCTCTGCACCTCCATGGTGCGGAACTTGTACATCATAAAGGTCTTCCCATGCAGGCCGACACGTTCCTGCTTATAGATCACCGGCCCCTTGGAGGTAAATTTGACGGCCAGGGCCGCCGCCAGCATCACCGGTGAGAAGATGATGATGGCACAGATGGAGCCCACGATGTCCATCACGCGCTTGATTGCGGCATTCAGGAAATTGGTCAGCGGGACATACCGGATGTTGATGACCGGCAGCCCCAGGATCTCCTCGGTATAGGGATTGCTGGGGAAAAGGCTGGTATAGTCCGGAATGAACTTGGTGTGGACACCGGATTTCTCACAGGCCGAAACCAGCTCCTCCAGTCTGTCATACCGGTCCAGCGGCAGGGTGATGGTGATCTCATCGTAATCGTTGCGGGTCAGATACCCGGGCAGCTCATCGATGGTGCCGATGACCTCCACCTTATGGTATGCCGTTCCAAGAGGGATCTCATCGTCCAGGATCCCGGAGACCACATACCCCCACTGCGGATTGTCGTTGATCCGGCTGATATAGGCCTCTGCCGCCCTGGAATAACCCACCAGCAGGATATGCCGCAGGTTATACCCCTTCTTACGGATGAATCGCAGGAATTTCCGCAGGAGGACACGGGAGATGGTGGTCAGCAGGGTGTTGATGATGAAGAAGATGAAGATCATCACCCGGGAGAAATGGATCTGCTTGATCAGGTAGAGGACCACGATAAAGCCGATCAGTCCCACCACATTGGCCCGGAAGATGTTGTATATCTCATGCCGCAGCCGCGTCGCCCGCTTGGGCGTATAGAGATTGAAGGCATCATAGAGGATCAGATACGCCGGTATCAGGAAATAGAGCGCACTGAAATAGGTCTGGGGCGGCAGAACACCGATCTCCTCCGTGGATGCGAAGATGGAGGCAAATTTCAGAAACCAGGCCAGCAGATAGGAAGCAGCAACGATGAGCCCATCCGCCACGACATGAATCTTATTCAGGTTGGCCTGACTATCCTTAATCATAACTTTACATTATACTTTGTTCCGTACACATACGCAAATCACCCGGCCAGTCTACGGATGCAGTTGACCCAGTATTCCCACTGGAGACCGCATAGCGCCAGCAGCTTATCATCTGTGAAGCTGACGCGCCTGTCCGCGTGCGCCGCGCATTTACGCAGCCCATCCACAAGACCCGCGGCATAGGCCCGGCCCAAACCCTTCCGGGCAAAATAGACGGCCTTGATCACAAACCCCGCAAGCAGCAGCGGCGCATTCAGAAACAGCTGCCAGTCCGGCAGATTCTTGTACAGCAGATAGACTGTATTGGCTGCCGTCAGCCGCTCCTTGAACAGATTATATCTCGAGCCGCTGGTCGCACTGCCCGCATGATAACAGACTGCCTGGGGCTCATAGAGATTGCGGTATCCGTGGATCCGCGCGCGCAGGCCCACATCCACATCCTCCAGGTAACAGAAGTGCGCATCATCGAAGCCGCCGATCTCCTTCAGTACATCCCTGCGGTAGATCGCTGCGCCCGCACAGGCACTTGTCACCGGTACTGGCTTGTTATACCAGCTGTTATCCCTGTCTCTCCCCGGGGAAAAAGCCCAACCCAGCGCACAGAAGAGGTCTCCGCAGTCATCGATCGGATGGCCCTCCCGCATGGAGAGCATTTTGGCCCCGACGGAGAAATTCCGGCCGCTCATGCGGATGCGCCGGTACAGGTATGCCGTCATCTCCGGCGTCGGCTCTGTGTCATCGTTCAACAGCAGAACAAACGGGGTATCGGCCGCCTCGATGCCCACATTGACAGCATGGGCAAAGCCGGTGTTCTTTCCCAGCTCAATCAGGGTCAGGATCCCCTGCTGCGACAGGTCCCTCAGCCATGGAAGGGAGTTGTCCGTGGAACCGTTATCCACCACGATCAGCGCAGAGGGCAATGTCTGTCGCTGCATGGCTTCGATGCAGGCCGGGAGGTATCGCATGCCGTTGTAGTTGGGGATGATGGTCGTTATCATGCTACAACTCCCTTACCCAGGTCGGATCCCATAAGATGCGATAGCCCTTCTCTCGGATCTTTTTGCAGAAGCGGATGCTGCGGTTGCGAATCTCATAATCCGGCAGAGACTCGGTGGGTAACGGATTTCCCTCCTTATAGATGAATCCGGTATACTCCCGCACAAGCTCCCGCAGCTCCGGCCGGACACGGAAGCAGCGGATATCCACCGCATCCACATCCTGCTGCAGAACGGCCCTGTGCTGGAAACCGCCGCTGTAGCCCTTCTTCAGATGGTCATAGAGGACCTGTCCCCTGTCCGTATAGGCGCCGCCCGTCAGCTCTCCGAGCCGGTTGTTCAGCCGGCCGCCGATAACCCCGATATCCTTGCGCGCCTGGAAGATATCATTCTGGTAATTCACACGGTAGAAGCCCACATGTGGCATTTCCTCCACATCTACGCCGATCCGCTTCGACTCCAGCAGATCCTGGACAGCCAGCCGTCCCGCTTCATAGGCATAACGCTTGCTGGCCGGATTCAGAGAAGTGGAGCCGGCATAGGTCCGCCAGTGATAGAGCACCCGGGGAATATGTACAACGGTATTGTCCTGATCCGGATCCGACAGCAGTTCACCGCAGAGACGCAGCAGCAGATCATGATCCTGAGCGCCGTCATAAGCCGGCCGCAGCAGCAGATTCCGCGCGATATCCCCGCGTACGACGGAGAAATGACAGATATAATTGTTCGTCAAAAGGAGATCCAGATTGAAATCCGGCTTGGCATGATGCTCGAAGAAGTGCAGACCCTCCTCGTCACATTTGTCCTCATCCGTATAGACAAGCCGCACCGGACAGGCGGAAGGGCTGCGTACCGCCGCTGCCTGCATCCGCTCCCGGATCGCTGCTGCCACCATAAACAGCGCATCCGGCTCAAGAAAATCATCATGATCCACAAAGCCCACATAGGCTCCACGGCTGGATTCTATGGCGGCATTCGTATTGCCGGAGATACCGCGATTGTCCGCAAGCACCAGCGGGCGAATGCGTTTGTCTCTGTCCGCATACTCCCGGATGATATCCAGCGGGGTTTTGACCGTTGTCTCTGTTGTCTCCGGTGTCTCTGCTGTTTCCCCCGGCTCCTCCACCACCGCCAGGATCAGCTCCCAGTTCGTATAGCTCTGCATGATGACCGAGGAGATCATCCGCCGGAGGTACGTCTCCGGTGTCCGGTAAACCGGGACAACAAGGCTGATTGGCACACTCTCATGGTTCTTTGCCCACTGCAGGGACTGCACCCGCTGTGCATCCAGCTCCTCCTGTGGACATGGGATGAAGGAGTAGCTCTCCTGACTCTGGTCAGAGAGCCGCTCCATTGCCGCATAGTACGCCGCCACCGGCCCGTTTCGCCGGACATAGAGAGCGGTCTTGCGTATATCATCCCATACCGTCACAGTCTGGCTGTATCCTTACTGTCCGATGACCTCTCTGACGGCCGCCGTCAGTGCATCCTCCTGTGCCTGCGCATCCTCCAGGCTTGTGCCCTTGACGCCGATGTAGAACTTGATCTTCGGCTCCGTACCGGAGGGTCTGGCGCAGCACCAGGCATCCTTATCCAGCGCAAAATAGAGCACATTGGATGTCGGCAGTCCGGTTTTGCCCTTCTCGCCGGTCTCCAGCTTCAGGGTCTCACCGGTCTTGTAGTCACGGAATTCCTCCACCTTCCAATCACCGAAGGCTTTCGGCGGATCGTTACGCAACCGCTCCATCAGCGCGGCGATCTCCTTTGCGCCCTCGATGCCCTTCATCGTCAGCGCGATCTGGCCCTCCTTGTAGTAGCCGTACTCCTCGTAGAGATCGATCATGGCATCCCAGATGGTCTTGCCCTTTGTCATGCAGTAGGCCGCCACCTCACAGAGCATCATCACTGCCACGGTGGCATCCTTGTCCCTGGCATGCGTACCGACAAGACATCCGTAGCTCTCCTCCAGACCGAACACGTAGTTGTAGCTCTTCTCCTGCTCAAAGATCTTGATCTGCTCCCCGATATACTTGAAGCCGGTCAGACACTCTACAAAATGGCAGCCGAACTTCTCCGCGATGGCACGCGCCATATTCGTCGTGACGATGGTGGTGACGAAAGCCGGTTTCTCCGGCATCCTGCCTGTTGCCAGACGCTCCCTGAGCACATACTCTCCGATCAGCATACCGGACATGTTACCGGTGAACGCCTTGTATTCACCGGTGGCCTTGTCCTTTGCATAAACCCCGAGACGATCGCCATCGGGATCGGTGGCCATGACGATATCGGCATCCTTCTCCTTTGCCAGTGCCAGCGCCAGTGTGAATGCCTTGGGATCCTCCGGATTCGGATACTCCAGTGTGGTAAAGTCCGGATCGGGCTTCTCCTGCTCCGGCACGACATAGACATTCTTGAAGCCCAGTTCCTTCAGAATCCGGGTCGTCGGCTCAAGACTCGCCCCATGGAAAGGCGTGTAGACGATCTTGAGCTTATCGCCCACCGCATCGATGGCATCCTGATGGATGACCTGCTTCTTGAGGGCTTCCATATAGGCATCGTCGATCTCCTGGCCATAAGGGATATAGAGGCCCTGCTTCACCGCCTCCTCCTTGTCCATGGTCAGAACATCATGGTAATCGGTAATCGCCCGCACTTCCTCGATCACGCCGACATCGTGGGGCGGTGTCATCTGTGCACCATCCTCCCAGTATGCCTTGTAGCCGTTGTATTCCGGTGGATTGTGGGATGCGGTGATCATCACGCCCGCCTGACAGTTGAAATAGCGCAGCGCAAAGGACAGCTCCGGTGTGGGCCGCAGTCTGTCGGAGACATAGGCCTTGATCCCGTTGGCCGCGAGACATAATGCGGTCTCATCCGCAAACTCCGGCGAATACCGTCTGCAGTCAAAGGAGATCGCCACGCCCCGGGAGGGATCGCCGTGCTTCTTGATGTAGTTGGCCAAGCCCTGTGTCGCCTTGCGTACCGTATAGATATTCATACGGTTCGTACCGGCGCCAATGATACCCCGCAGTCCTCCTGTGCCGAATTCCAGCTCCTGATAGAAGCGTTCCTCGACCTCATTCGCATCGTTGCGGATCGCAGCCAGCTCCTGCTTGGTCGCGTCGTCGAAATAAGGGTCATTCAGCCAGTACTCCAGTGCCTTTGTTGCTTCCGCGCTCATGTGATACCCTCCTTTAATTGATCTCTACAGGGGAAACTCTTTCCCCCATTATACTACAGCTCCTCTTTCAGTGAAAAGTCACTCCGGTCCAGAGAGAAATTGATGTTGTAGAACGGATCCCCCCGGTCGATAACCGCTCCCCAGCGCTCCCTGAAGCGGGCAGATTCCTCGTTGTAGCGCGCCGCACGCTCCCCGGTGAGGTCTGATCCGCGGGATTTGGACTCATAATGGTACAGCTCGCAGTACGGATTCCAGACATTCCACAGTCCCCGCTCCCGCAGACGCAGGCAGAAATCCACATCATTCAGTGCCACCGCAAAGCGCTCATCGAGACCGCCCAGTTCGTCGTAGAGACGCTTTCTTACCATCAGGCAGGCACCGGTCACTGCCGAGAAATCCTGGGCATAGCACAGTCTCCCCATGTAGCCCAGATTGGTCTGCGCGACCCGGTAGTGGACGTGCCCGGCCGTGCGGTGTGCCCCCAGTCCCAGCACAATACCGGCATGCTGGATCGTACGGTCCTCATAGTAGAGCTTGGCACCCACCGCGCCCACATCCGGACGCTGGGCATACATCAGCAGCTCCTCGATCCAGTTGACGGTGATCACTTCCGTATCGTTGTTCAGCAGCAGCAGATATTCACCGGTGGCTGCCCGGGCACCGAAGTTGCAGACAGCGGAGAAATTGAACTGCGGCAGTTCCTCCGAACCGATGACGGGCTCATACCGGAGCACACGGATCACTCCCGCTCCGTTCTTCTCCAGCGTGTCATAGTAATCAAAAGTCGCCTGCTCCGCACTGCCGTTCTCAATAACCAGGATCTCATAATTATCGTAGGTGGTCTTGCTGCGGATGGACTGTATGCAGCGTGTCAGATCCGCCACATGATCCTTGTTCGGGATCAGGATAGATACCCGCGGGTTGCCGGTGAGGGCATACTTGATGCGGAAAATCGTCTCAAAGGCGCGTGTGCTCTCGATCTCAAAATCTCGGAAGCCCGCCCGTGTCAGATGATCCGCCACAGCCCCCCGGGCTGCCTCGATGGCATAGCTCTTGGCATCGATATCGGCGGCGACACTCCCCGCATGTGACCGCCAGTAATAGAGGATGCGTGGCACATGCACCACATGCCGGGCTCTTCCCGTGAGCCGCAGGATCATGTCATGATCCTGACTGCCGTCGAACTGCGGCCTGAACAGCTCTGTCCCGTCCAACAGCTCTCTGGCGAAGACGCTGAAATGACAAATATAGTTGTTGGCGCGCAGGTTGTCAATGGCATAATCCGGCTTGAAATGGAGTGTGATCATGTCATCGATGGTTCCGCCGCCCTTGAAGGTGGTCTCATCACAGTAGAGATAATCCGCGTCCTCTCCGCAGATGCGGCACATATATTCATAGAGCGCGCTGGGATGCAGCACATCATCGTGGTCGAAGAGACCGATATAGCTGCCCGTTGCCATGGCCAGACACTCGTTCGTATTGCCGGAGATGCCTTCGTTGCGCTCCAGATGCCTGTACCGGATCCGGGGAATACGGGATGCATAGGAACGGCAGATCTCCCCGACCTCGCTGTGCGCATCGTCCGACCCGTCAGCCAGACACAACTCCCAGTTCTCATAGGTCTGTGCCACCACCGAGTCCAGCATCTGGGTCAGGAAGTTCTGTGGCGTATTATACAGGGGCACCAGGATACTGAATTTGATCTCTTTGGGAAAAACGGTCTCCCGCTGTGCCTTACGCTCCTCCTCCGAGGGAAAGCTGGCTGTGCCGTAGCGCAGACGAAGATGCCGTTCGATGGATTTACTCTTCAGCTTCCTTGCGATCCCCCGGGGACCGCCGTAGTTCGATACCCGCTCTTTGGTCCGCTGAACGGCGTGGTAGACGTCCCGCAGCGGGGTTGAAACCCGCCAGAAGCCACTGTTCTTAATACGGTCGAGATTATCCTGCAGCAGTGCAGCCCTGCGCTCTGCATCGGAGAGCCGTGCTGCGAGTCTTGCCGACTTGGCCCGCTCTGCGGCCAGGGCCTCTTCAAGTTCCCGCTCTCGGTTTGTCTGTGGACTCGCACTCATATGCTCAGTATATCTCATACGAACATCACCCGCAATAATTTCCAGCGGGCGACGAAGCCGCATAACAGGATGTTCCGCTCCTGCGGATATACGGCTGCCACATCCCTGCGCAGACGGGGTACCGTTCGGATCCGGTAGCAGCCTCCCCCCTCCGGCCGCCACAGAAGAGCAACCGTCCGGCCTGCGTTATCCGCCCCCTGCAGAAATGCCCAGCCCTCCACGAGGATCACCCCGTCCTCCTGCTCCATGCGGTCGATCTGTACCCGCATCCGGTCTCCCGCCACCTGACGATCCACCTGAACCGCTACCTGACCGATCTCCGGCAGCGCATCCTGCCAGACCTCCTCCCGGGGCTGTGCACAGACCTCCGGCGTCTGCAGCAGTGTCTCATCCTCCCAGTCAAAGTGGGTTGCGATCTCATAATGCTGGCTGTCGCCCTTCAGATATCTGCTATAATAGGGATCCCAGCCGCGATAGGCTGGATGCAGCTCATACAGCCGCGACAGCTCCGCAAGACGCCTTGCCCTGCGCTCCGGTGTCTCATCCGTCCCCCGGCTTGCCGATTCATGATGGAGGAGCGTGATATCATTCCGCTGGAGATTCCGGTATCCCTTCTCATGCAACGACATACACAATGCCACATCGTTGTAGGCAACAGCCAGGGATTCGTCAAATCCGTCCACCGCCCGGAAACGCCCACGCTGCACCATCAGACAGGCACCGGTCACCGCCAGCATTTCCACCGGCCGGGTACCGAAACCGTGGTAAGCCGTACTGCCGTCGTCCGGATCATTTAACAGCTTATGACCCGGTCCGATGGCCAGATTGGTGATGCCGG